>NZ_JBTRAR010000002.1:0-372510 GCF_054611535.1 Pseudomonas sp. VEM90
GCGGTAGTCGATGCACCATCGCATTCGCGGGTAAACCCGCTCCTACAAGGGGCCATATGGGCCTTCAGGAGTGTTTCTGCGGCTCGCGAATCTTGTACCAGGCCACGTACAGCGCCGGCAGGAACAGCAGCGTCAGCAAGGTCGCCACGATGATCCCGCCAATCATGGCGTAGGCCATGGGGCCCCAGAAAACCTCGCGGGCAATCGGGATCATGCCCAGGCTCGCCGCCGCCGCCGTCAGCAGGATCGGCCGGCGCCGGTGGTTGGTGGCCTCCACCACCGCATTCCACGGCGACAGGCCGTGGGCTTCGAACTCGTCTATCTGGGTCACCAGAATCACCGAGTTACGAATGATGATGCCCGCCAGCGCAAGGATGCCGAGGATCGCCACGAAGCCCATCGGCGTCCCCGTGGGCACCAACGCCAGCACTACACCAATCAGGCCCAGCGGCGCCACGCTGACCACCAGGAACAGCTTCTGCACGCTGTGCAACTGGATCATCAGGAAGGTCGCCATCAGGAACAGCATCAGTGGGATGACCTTGGCGATCGGCCCCTGGGCCTTGCTGCTTTCTTCAACCGTACCACCCGTGGCCACTTCGTAACCGACCGGCAGCTTGCTGGCGAACTCGTCAATTTTCGGCTTCAACTGGGCCACCAGGTCGGTGGGCTGGATGTCGCCGTTGACCGAGGCCTTGATGGTGATGGTTGGCTTGCGGTCGCGTCGCCATACCAGTGGCTGCTCCAGCTCGTAGCGCACGGTGGCGAACGACAGCAGTGGGATCGAGGTGCCGTTAGGGGTAAGAATTTGCAGGTTCTGCAGAGTATCAGGCGAGCCACGCTCGCTGTCTTCGGCGCGGGCGACCACATCGACCAGGTAGATGTTGTCGTTGACCTGGGTGATCTGCACGCCACTGACGATGCTGTTCATCACATTGGCAACATCTTCGGACGACAGGCCCAGCTGGCGTGCCTTGTCCTGTGCAATTTCCACGCGCAGCACCTTACCCGGCTCGTTCCAGTCGTAGATCATCTCGCCGATGTGCTCGTTCTGGTCGAGCAAGGTGGCCAGCTCAATGGCGTGTTTGCGTACTTGGTCGATGTCGGCACCGCTGACCCGGTACTGGATCGGCCGGCCCACTGGCGGGCCCATCTCCAGCGATTGCACGTTGGTGCCGACACCGACGAATTCTTCATGCAGGATCTTCTGCAGGCGGTCCATCAAGGCCTGACGCTCTTCGAAGCCCTTGCTGACAATCACCAGCTGCGCGTAGTACGGGTTCTGCAACTGCTGATCGAGGGGCAGGTAGAAGCGGATCGCGCCTTGGCCAATGTAGGTACTCCAGTGCACCAGGTCCGGGTCGTCCTTGATCCGCGCCTCGAAGCGGTCGACCACCTTGCGCGTCTCCTCGATCGAAGCGTTCTGCGGCAGGTTGAGGTCGACGAGAATTTCCGGGCGGTCCGAGGACGGGAAAAACTGGTTCTGCACAAAACGCATGCAGAAGATCGACAGGGCGAACAGCACCACAGTGCCGATGATGGTCAACCAGCGGTTGCGCATGCACCACAGCAACCCGCCTTCAAATGCCCGCCCGACCCGGCCAGGCTCAGCCTCGTGGGCCTTGAGCTTGTCGCTTTTGAGAATATGCACCCCAAGCACCGGCGCGAAGAAAACCGCCACCACCCACGACACGATCAGGGCCACGGCGATCACCGCGAACAGGGTGAACGTGTATTCACCCGCAGAGCTGGCGTTGAGGCCGATAGGCACGAACCCGGCCACGGTCACCAAGGTGCCGGTAAGCATGGGGAAGGCTGTGGAGGTGTAGGCGAACGTCGCCGCCTGCTCCTTGCTTTCGCCCATCTCCAGCCGCGTGACCATTACCTCCACGGTAATCATCGCATCGTCCACCAGCAGGCCAAGCGCAATGATCAGCGCGCCCAGCGAAATCCGCTGCATGGTGATGCCGCTGTACTCCATGAACACGAACACCATGGCCAGCACCAGCGGGATCGAGCAGGCCACCACCAGCCCGGCGCGCACGCCAAGACTGACAAAACTCACGGCCAGCACGATCACCACCGCCTCGAACAACGCGCTGGTGAAACCGCCGACCGCCTGCTTGACCACCACGGCCTGGTCAGAAACGGTGTGTACACCGACACCCACCGGCAGGTCCTGGACCACCTGGTCCATGCGCTTTTTCAACGCCGCACCGAACACTTGGATGTTACCGCCGGCCTTCATGCCGATGGCGAGGCCAATGGCTGTCTGGCCGTTGTAACGGAACATTGGCGAAGGCGGGTCGACGTAGCCGCGCTCGATGTCGGCGATATCGGCCAGGCGGAAGAAGCGGTCGTTGATCCTCAAATTGACGGTTTGCAGGTCTTTTTCCGAGGCAAACTGCCCGGACGTACGCACCGAGATGCGCTCCGGGCCGGCCTCGATCATGCCGGCCGGCGTCACCGCATTCTGCGCTTGAAGTGCCTGCATCACCTGGCGCTGATCAATGCCCAGGGCTGCCAGCTTGCGGGTGGAGAAATTCAGGTACAGCACTTCGTCCTGAGTGCCGACCAGCTCGATCTTGCCGATGTTGGGTACATCGCGGACCTCGGCCCGTGCCTGTTCCACGTAGTCCCGCAGTTGGCGCAGGGTCAGGCCGTCAGCGGTAAAGGCATAGATCGAGCCGAATACATCACCGAATTCGTCGTTGAAGCCCGGCCCCTGAATACCGGCGGGAAATTCGCCACGAATATCCTGGATCTTCTTGCGCACCTGGTACCAGATATCCGGAATGTCCTTGGCCTTGGTGGTGTCGCGAAGGTACACGTAGACCGTGGACTCGCCGGGGCGGGTGTAGCTTTTGGTGTAGTCGAGCGAGTCGAGTTCCTCGAGCTTCTTCTCGATGCGGTCAGTAACCTGGTACAGGGTTTCGTCCTGGGTCGCACCGGGCCAGCGGGTCTGGATGACCATGGTCTTGATGGTGAACGACGGGTCTTCCTCGCGGCCCAGGTTGAAGTAGGAAAAAATCCCCATCAACAGGCTAACGAACATCAGGTACCAGACGAACGATTGATGCTTGAGTGCCCAGTCGGACAGGTTGAAGCTTCCTTTCATTGCGCATCCTCGTCGAAGGTGACCTTCTGGCCAGGCTTGAGGCTGTTGACGCCGGCGGTGACCACGCGTTCACCGGGCTGCACGCCGGAGCTCAGTACGATGCTGTCAGCGGTGCGGTCGATCAGCGCTACGTCACGGGTGGCCACGGTCTTGTGTTGCGTATCGATCACCCACACCTGGGTCTTGCCGTCACGCTCAAGCAAGGCACTCAGGGGCAGTTCGCTGCGTGGGGACACTTCCGAGCTAAGGGTCACACTGATGGAGGTGCCGAGGTGGAAGGCCGCCGGTGTGCTGGTCAGGGTCAGGCGAGCACGGCGGGTACGGGTGGTGGCATCAGCCTGGGGCTCCAGTTCGCGCAGGCTCGCTGTGGTGTTGATGGTCGGGTCCAGTTGCGAGGCAACAGTGAAGGTCAGGTCTTTGCTCAACTGCTCGGCCAGATCGATCGGCAGGTCGATGACTGCTTCCTTCACGTCCGGCCGGGCCAGGGTCACCACGGCTTGACCAGCGGTTACAGTTTGCCCGGCTTCGGCCTGCCACGCGGTAATCACGGCAGCGTGGTCGGAACGCAGGGTGCTGTAGTCGAGCTGGTCACGGGCCTGGCTGACAGCGGAGCGCGCCTGCTCCAACGCTGCGCTGGTGGTTTTCAGGTTGGTCTGGGCGATATCCAGCTGTGCCTGGGCGCCAACCCCACGGTCATACAACTGCTGCTGGCGACGGGCATCGGCCTGGGCGTTGATCCACTGTGCCTGCACCTTGGCCAGATCGCCTTCGGCAGCGCGCAGCTGGTTTTGCTGGTCGGTCGGGTCCAGGGTGGCCAAGGTGTCGCCCGGTTTCACCTGGGCCCCGACGTCCAGCCAGCGCCGGGCAATACGCCCGGAAACCCGGAAGCCCAAAGTGCTTTCGAAGCGCGCCTGGATACTGCCGGCGAAGCGGCCCAGCTGCGACTGCACCTGAGGTTCCACCTTGACCGACAGCACTGGCCGGATCGCCTCTGGTGCCTCTTCTTCGCTACTGCAACCAACCAGCAGCACACCGGCCGACAGCATCAGCAGCAGACGCTTCATAGCTCACCCCCTGGGGCCTTGGCGTCGACTTTCTGCACCTGCATGCCGGGGTGCAGCAACTGGCCACCGTTGACCACCACGGTCTCACCGCCTTTCAGGCCGCTGGCGATCACGATCTTGCCGGTGAGGTAACGGCGGATCTCGACTTTGCGCAATTCCACCTTGTCGCCCTCGCCCACCACCCACACGGCAGGCTCATGCAGGGCCTTGGTCAGCGCCGACCAAGGCAGCTCGACGCTGGGCCGGCCCTGGGCATTGGTGGTGGCAGTAACCGGTGCCCCCAACTGCATCCCGGGCGGCACGTCCTTGAGCCCCACCTTGACCTGCACGGTGCCGCTTTGCGCGGACACGGTGGGGGTGATTTCTCGCACGAAGCCACGGGCCTGGACCTTGGGATCGTCCAGCAGGCTCACGACTACCCCGGCATCGCTGGGCGGTGCCACCAACAAGGATTCATAAACGTTGAACACCGCATCGCGGTCGCCATCGACGGCTAGGCTGAAGATCGGCATGGTCGCCTGCACCACCTGGCCAACCTCGGCCTGGCGCTCGGTGATTACCCCGGCAGCCTCGGAGACCAGTGCGGTGTAGCTGAGTTGCTCGTTGGCATTGGCCAGTTGCGCCTGGGCGGCCTTGAGCGCGCTCTGGTTGCTGCGCAGCGCGGCCTCGGCAGCATCGTATTCGCTCTGGCTGGTGTAGCCCTTGGGCAGCAGTTTTTGCTGGCGCACGAAGGCTGCGCTGGTCTGGGTGACCCGCGCCTGCGCGGCGAACACTTCGGCCTTGGCCGAGTCGACATTGTTCTGCAGGTCTTTCGGGTCGAGCCGGGCCAGCACCTGGTTGGCCTTCACGTGATCGCCCACGTCGACGCTACGCGAAATGATCTTGCCGCCGACGCGGAATGACAAATCGGTCTGCACCCGCGCCTGTACGTCGCCGGTCAGGGTGACCCTGGCAGCGAAATCGGTGGGTTGTACCTGCTGCACACCCACCCGAGGCAGTGTCTCGGGGACCTCTTCCTTGCTACAGCCGGTGAGCATGTACAACAACCCCAGACAGACGACCGACAGCGGAGGCATCAACGCCATGCTGGCTCCTTGCTTGCGCACAAATGATTTGTGGGATGCGACTGTGAGCGTAGTTCAGGGTTCGATAAACATCACTGGCGATGGCCATGCTGGCATTTCTGGTGGCTGTGGGGGCCTCTTCGCGGGCTCGCCCGCTCCCACAGAGAGAGCGCTCTATTTGAGACTTGCGCGGTATCTGTGGGAGCGGGCGTGCCCGCGAAGAGGCCCCACAGCCATGTATCAGTGTCTGCCATATCCAGAAACCATCAGTCATCTGCCACCCCCGCTCCAACCGCTACCTTTCACAGGGAGGTTCAACTTCAAGGAAGATCAATATGCCGTTAGCCGAATCCCACCGACTGCGCCGTGGGCGCTTCTCCGAGCCTGGCAGGCTCTACATGCTGACCACCATCACGCATCAACGCAAACCACTGTTCAAGAACTTCCACCACGCCCGTCTAGTGGTCAAACACCTTCGGGTCTCCAATGACATTCAGGATTGCCAATCGTTGGCCTG
Organism: Pseudomonas sp. VEM90; assembly: GCF_054611535.1. NCBI lineage: Bacteria > Pseudomonadati > Pseudomonadota > Gammaproteobacteria > Pseudomonadales > Pseudomonadaceae > Pseudomonas > Pseudomonas sp. VEM90. Next base: position 5,764 of record NZ_JBTRAR010000002.1, read on the forward strand.
GGTAGTGATGCCGGACCATCTTCATTGGCTGATTGAGCTGAAAGAAGTGACATTAGGAACGCTGATGCGCAAGTTCAAATCACGCACAGCGATTGCCTTGCGCAAGGCCGGTGTCGGGCACAAGCCGATATGGCAACCGGGCTACCAGGACCATGCGCTGCGGCGGGAAGAGCGTGTGGTTCATGTCGCCCGGTACATTGTTGCCAATCCCTTGAGAGCTGGATTGGTCAGAAGTATCAGGGACTATCCACATTGGGATGCGGTATGGCTTTGAATCAGTGCTGGAGCCTTCGCGGGCATGCCCGCTCCCACAGGGCTCACCACAACCTTGAAAACTCTGATACCCCTACCCCACAGGGGTCAGCACAACCCTGAAGGCTGTGAGGTCCCTGTGGGAGCGGGCGTGCCCGCGAAAGGGCCGGGTCAGGCCGACGCAGCCACCTGCGCCGGGCGCTTGACCTGCGGCTGCGAAGCGTTGGCCGCAGCCCCCTCTTCGATCGCCTGCTGAATCGCCTTGCGACGACGCTCTTCGGCCTGGCGGCTGAAGTACCAGACGAAGAAGGTCACCAACGAGACCGACAGCAAGATCAGGCTGGCCACGGCGTTGATCTCCGGTTTCACGCCCAGGCGCACCGCCGAGAACACTTCCATTGGCAAGGTGGTAGAACCCGGACCGGACACGAAGCTGGCCAGTACCAGATCGTCCAGCGACAGGGCGAACGACATCATGCCGCCCGCCGCCAGCGACGGCGCGATCATCGGGATGGTGATCAGGAAGAACACCTTCCACGGCTTGGCACCCAGGTCCATCGCCGCTTCCTCGATCGACAGGTCCAGCTCACGCAGGCGAGCCGACACCACCACCGCGACGTACGCAGCACAGAACGTAGTGTGGGCAATCCAGATGGTGACGACCCCACGCTCCTGGGGCCAGCCGATCGACTGCGCCATGGCCACGAACAGCAGCAACAGCGACAGACCGGTGATCACTTCGGGCATTACCAGCGGCGCAGTGACCAGGCCACCGAACAGCGTGCGGCCCTTGAAGCGGGTGACACGGGTCAGTACGAAGGCTGCCAGGGTACCTAGTGCCACCGCTGCCACCGCCGTGTAGCAGGCGATTTCCAGCGAGCGCATTACCGAACCCATCAGCTGGGTGTTGTCGAGCAGGCCGACGTACCACTTGATCGACCAGCCCCCCCACACCGTCACCAGCTTGGAGGCGTTGAACGAGTAGATCACCAGGATCAGCATCGGCAGGTAGATGAACAGCAAGCCGAGCACCAGCATCAGCTTGGAGAAACTGAAGCGTTTCATGCGCGGCCCTCCATCTCTTTGGCCTGGCTACGGTTGAACAGCAGGATCGGCACGATCAGGATCGCCAGCATTACCACCGCCAGGGCAGATGCCACCGGCCAGTCACGGTTGTTGAAGAACTCCTGCCACAGCACTTTACCGATCATCAGGGTTTCCGGACCGCCCAGCAGTTCCGGGATCACGAACTCGCCCACCACCGGAATGAACACCAGCATGCAGCCGGCGATGATGCCGTTTTTCGACAGCGGTACCGTGATCTTCCAGAAGCTGTTGAAGGTGCTCGAACCCAGGTCGGATGCAGCTTCGAGCAGGCTCGGGTCATGCTTCACCAGATTGGCGAACAGCGGCAGGATCATGAACGGCAGGTACGAATAGACCACGCCGATGTATACCGCCAGGTTGGTGTTGAGGATCTGCAACGGCTGGTCGATCAACCCGGTCCACAGCAGGAAACCGTTGAGCAGGCCGTTGTTGCTGAGGATACCCATCCAGGCATAGACGCGGATCAGGATCGCGGTCCAGGTGGGCATCATGATCAGCAACAGCAGGACCGTCTGGGTCTCCTTCTTGGCATTGGCAATGGAGTAGGCCATCGGGAAGCCGATCAGCAGGCACAGCAGGGTGCTGAAGAAGGCCATCTTCAACGAACCCAGGTAGGCCGCAAGGTACAGATCATCCTCGGTCAACAGCCCGTAGTTGGCCAGGTTGAGGACCAGTTGGACCTTGTCTTCGACGTAGGTGTAGATCTCGGTATACGGCGGAATTGCCACATCAGCTTCGGCAAAACTGATCTTCAGGACGATGAAGAACGGCAGCATGAAGAACAGGAACAGCCAGATGAACGGCACGCCGATCACCAGATGCCGCCCCTCCGGGACCAGACGCTGGAAGGCTCGCTTGAGCTTGCGCAGTTTCATGACCGCAGTACCACGCCGCTATCGTCTTCCCACCATACGTACACTTCATCGCCCCAGGTAGGACGGGCACCCTGGCGCTCGGCGTTGGCGACGAACGACTGGACGACCTTGCCGCTCGGCAGTTCCACATAGAACACAGAGTGGCCACCCAGGTAGGCGATATCGTGCACCTTGCCGCGCGACCAGTTGTGCTCGAACTCGGGCTGCTTGGTGGTTACCAGCAGTTTCTCCGGGCGCAGGGCGTAGGTGATGTGCTTGTCTTCAACCGAAGTGGTGATGCCGTGGCCCACGTAGATCTTGCGCTCCAGCTCCGGGCTGGCAATGATCGCGTAGCCTTCGGCGTCATCGACCACGTCACCTTCGAACAGGTTGACGTTACCGATGAACTCGCACACCAGGCGGCTGGTAGGTGTCTCGTAGATGTCCACTGGCGAGCCGATCTGGGCGATCCAGCCCAGGTGCATGATGGCGATGCGCTGGGCCATGGTCATGGCCTCTTCCTGGTCGTGGGTCACCATCACGCAGGTCACACCCACGCGCTCGATGATCTCGACCAGTTCCAGCTGCATCTGCGAACGCAGTTTCTTGTCCAGTGCCCCCATCGGCTCGTCGAGCAGCAGCAGCTTGGGGCGCTTGGCCAGCGAGCGGGCCAACGCCACACGCTGACGCTGGCCGCCCGACAACTGGTGCGGCTTGCGCTTGGCGTACTGGGTCATGTGCACCAGCTTGAGCATCTCGGCCACGCGCGCATCGATCTCGGCCTTGGGCAGCTTGTCCTGCTGCAGGCCGAAGGCGATGTTCTGTGCCACGGTCATGTGCGGGAACAGCGCGTAGGACTGGAACATCATGTTGATCGGCCGCTCGTAGGGCGGCATGTCGGTGATGTCGACGCCATCGAGGAAGATCCGCCCTTCGGATGGGCGCTCGAAGCCGGCCAGCATGCGCAGCAAGGTAGACTTGCCGGAACCGGAGCCACCCAGCAAGGCGAAGATCTCACCCTTGCGAATTTCCAGGGACACATCGTCCACGGCTACCGTTTCGTCGAACTTTTTCGTGACCCGGTCGATCTTGACCAGCACCTGCTTGGGTTGCTGGTCACCCTCGAGGGCTTTTTTATAGGCACCGGAGGCAACTGCCATGAGTGAAACTCCCAACAAGATTTTTGTGCCCGCGCGGCCAGACCTGCAGAGGCCGCCGCGGGTCTGGATTTTTTACTTGCCCGACTTGACCTTGGTCCAGCTACGGGTCATCAGCCGTTGCACCTTGGGTGGCAACTCTGAGTTCACGAACATCTTGTTCAGCACTTCCTGCGGTGGGTAAACCGCAGCGTCAGTCCTCACGGCCTGGTCCATCAGGTCGCCAGCCTTGGGGTTCGGGTTGGCGTAACCGACGTAATCACTGACCTGGGCGATAACCTCAGGTTTCAGCAAATAGTTGATGAAGGCATGCGCCTCTTTGACGTTCTTGGCGTCCTTGGGGATCGCCAGCACGTCGAACCAGAGGTTGCCGCCTTCCTTGGGAATGGCGTAGGCCAGGTTCACGCCCTTCTTCGCTTCTTCGGCGCGGGCCTTGGCCTGGAACACATCACCCGAGAAACCTGCCGCGACGCAGATGTCGCCGTTGGCCAGGTCGGTGATGTACTTGGACGAGTGGAAGTAGGTCACGTACGGGCGCACCGCCAGCAGCTTCTGCTCGGCCTTGGCGTAATCCTTGGGGTCGGTGCTGTTCGGGTTGAGGCCCATGTAGTTGAGCACCGCTGGCAGCATTTCGTCCGCCGAGTCGAGGAAGGCCACACCGCACTTGGAGAGCTTCTTCATGTTTTCGGGCTCGAACAGCACGGCCCAGGAGTCGATGGTATCCACGCCCAGCGCAGCCTTGACCTTGTCGACGTTGTAACCGATGCCGTTGGTGCCCCACAGATAAGGCACCGCGTACTGGTTACCCGGGTCGTTCTTTTCCAGGCGCTTCATCAATGCCGGGTCGAGGTTGGAATAATTGGGCAGCAGGTGCTTGTCGAGCTTCTGGAACGCGCCCGCCTTGATCTGCTTGCCGAGGAAATGGTTGGACGGCACCACCACGTCATAACCGGTGTTACCGGCCAGCAGCTTGCCTTCCAGGGTTTCGTTGGAGTCGAACACGTCTTGCACAGACTTGATGCCCGTGGCGCTCTCGAAGTCCGCGAGTGTGGTCGGGCCGATGTAGTCGGACCAGTTATAGAAGTGCACCGTCGGCGCCGCTTGGACGCTGCATGCCAGCGTCAGGCCCGCGCCGGCCATCAAGGCCTTGCGGAATACAGAAATAGACAAGTGGGGGTCCTCACAATCAGTGCCTGGGTAGCGACAATGCTGCCGCACACGCAAAACCGGCGCGCAACTTAACTTCGCAGCTTCGATGCCGCAATCATCAATTACCTTTCAATGGCTCTGGGCCGAAAAAACCGGCCCAGAGCTGTCGCATCGGACTTACTTGCCCGACTTGATCTTCGTCCAGCTGCGGGTGATCACTCGCTGCACAGAAGCGTCAGGCGCAGCGATCGCGTACAGCTGCTTCTTCACTTCGGCAGGCGGGTAGATGCTCGGGTCGCTGGTGATGTCTTTGTCCACGAACTGGGTAGCAGCAGCGTTACCGTTCGGGAAGCGCACGGCGTTGGTGATTTCAGCCATGATTTCCGGCTGCATCAGGAAGTTCATGAACTGGTAGGCAGCGTCTTTATGCTCGGCATCTTTCGGGATGGCGACCATGTCGTAGAAGGTACCGGCACCTTCCTTCGGAATGACGTAGTCCACTTTGACCTTGTCGCCCGCTTCATGGGCACGGGCCTTGGATTGCTCCAGGTCACCCGAGTAACCGACGGCTACACAGATGTTGCCGTTGGCCATATCGCCAATGTACTTGGACGAGTGGAAGTAGGTGATCGAAGGACGGATCTTGAGGAACAGGTCCTCGGCGGCCTTCAGGTCTTCTTTCTTGGTGCTGTCGGTCGGCTTGCCGAGGTAGTGCAGCGCAGCCGGGAGCATTTCGGTCGGGGCGTCGAGGAAGCTCACGCCGCAGCTCTTGAGCTTGGCGATGTTCTCAGGCTTGAACACCACGTCCCACGAGTCGATCTTGTCCACGCCCAGCGCAGCCTTGACCTTCTCCGGGTTGTAGCCGATGCCGATCGAGCCCCACATATAAGGGAAGGCATGCTTGTTGCCCTTGTCGCTGGCATCGCCAACGGCCTTGAGCAGGTCGGGGTCGAGGTTTTTCCAGTTCGGCAGTTTCGAACGGTCCAGTTCCTCGTACACACCCGCCTTGATCTGCTTGGCCAGGAAGTTGTTCGACGGCACGACGATGTCATAGCCCGACTTGCCTGCCAGCAGCTTGGCTTCCAGGGTTTCGTTGCTGTCGAAGACGTCGTACTTGACCTTGATACCCGTCTGCTTCTCGAACTTGGCGATGGTGTCCGGAGCGATGTAGTCCGACCAGTTATAGACGTTCAACACTTTGTCTTCAGCCTGAACAGCGGAGGCCATGGCGCCCATCAGGGCGGCGGCCAGCAACGTTTTGCCCATTTTATTCATGCGTAATGCTCCAGAATTTTTATTTAGCAACTGTCCAGCAGCCAGAACCCACGGTGCAGAGCGCGCGGCGACTGAAACAGCCGCTAGTCTGGCAAGTTACAAGGCCCTGTATCAAGGAAAGCAGGGCCATGTAACGGCTTAATGTCACAACGCTAGCCTAGCAAACGCTTATCGAATCGCCTCAAGGGTAAGATCCAGGCACTTGCGTGCCTTTTCCACCAGTTCGTCGATCTCCGCATGGCTGATTACCAGCGGCGGCGCGATGATCATGGTGTCACCCACCGCACGCATGATCAGGCCGTTCTCGAAGCAGAAGGTGCGACAGATCATGCCCACGCCTTTGCCCTCGTAACGGCTGCGGGTGGCCTTGTCCTTGACCAGCTCGATCGCACCCAGCATGCCCAGGCCGCGCACTTCACCCACCAGAGGATGGTCCTGCAGCTCGCGCAAACGCTTTTGCAAATACGGTGCCGCATCTGTGCGCGCCTTCTCGACAATTTTCTCGTCACGCAGGATGCGCAGGTTTTCCAGGCCCACCGCGGCCGCCACGGGGTGGCCGGAGTAGGTGAAACCGTGGTTGAAGTCGCCGCCTTCGCTGATCACCTTGGCCACGGTGTCACGCACGATCACACCGCCCATGGGGATGTAACCAGAGGTCAGGCCTTTCGCGATGGTCATCAGGTCGGGCTTGAGGTCGTAATAGTCCGAACCGAACCACTCGCCGGTACGGCCGAAGCCGCAGATCACCTCGTCGGCGACGAACAGGATGTCGTACTTGGCGAGGATCTCCTTCACCTTCGGCCAGTAGGTTTCCGGCGGTATGATCACGCCACCTGCGCCCTGGATCGGCTCGGCGATGAAGGCAGCGACGTTGTCTTCGCCGACTTCGAGGATCTTCTTCTCCAACTGCTCGGCGGCCCATACACCGAATTCGTCAGGGGTCATGTCGCCGCCCTCGCCGAACCAGTAAGGCTGAGGGATGTGTACGATGCCCGGGATCGGCAAGCCACCCTGCTCGTGCATGCCGCTCATGCCACCCAGGCAAGCACCGGCGAAGGTGGAGCCGTGGTAACCGTTGATACGACCGATGATGGTCTGCTTGTGCGGTTTGCCCTTCAGCGCCCAGTAGTGACGCACCATGCGCAGCACTGTGTCGTTGCCTTCGGAGCCGGAGCCGGTGAAGAACACATGGGTCATACCTTTCGGCGCCACATCGGTGATCGCCTTGGCCAGCTCGAGCGCAGGTGGGTGAGCGGTCTGGAAGAACAGGTTGTAGTACGGCAGCTCGCGCATCTGTTTTTCTGCCGCCTGCACCAGCTCTTCACGGCCGTAGCCGACCGCCACGCACCATAGACCGGCCATGCCGTCGAGGATCTTGTGCCCCTCGCTATCCCACAAATGCACACCCTGGGCCTTGGTGATGATGCGCGGCCCCTTCTCCTTCAGTTGCTTGTAGTCACTGAAGGGTGCGAGGTGATGCTCCCCGCTCAGGGTTTGCCATTCACGGGTTTGCGGGTTGTTGACGCTCATGTGCTTCTCCGTTATTGGACCGCCGCGCTCCTGCGGCACCAGGGTTGATCAGACAGCGAACAGCAGGAACTCACGCTCCCAGGAACTGATGACGCGCTTGAAGTTTTCGTGCTCGGCGCGCTTGGTGGCGACATATCCGGTAATGAATTTCTTGCCCAGGTACTGCACCAGCGCACGGCTGTTTTCCATGCGTTCCAGGGCGTCTTCGATGGTCAGGGGCAGGCGCAGGTTGCGGCGTTCGTAACCACGGCCCTGCACTGGCGCGCTGGCCTCGATACCTTCGACCATGCCGATGTAGCCACACAGCAGGCTGGCGGCGATGGCCAGGTAAGGGTTGGCGTCGGCGCCCGGCAGGCGGTTTTCGACGCGCCGGCTTTGCGGGCCGGCATCCGGTACGCGCAGGCCGACGGTGCGGTTTTCTTCGCCCCACTCCACGTTCACCGGCGCCGAGGTGTCGGGCAGGAAACGGCGGAACGAGTTGACGTTAGGCGCGAACAGCGGCAGCGCCTCGGGGATGAACTTCTGCAGGCCGCCAATGTGGTTGAGGAACAGCTCGCTCATGCTGCCGTCTTCATTGCTGAAGATGTTCTTGCCGGTCGCCACGTCGACCACGCTCTGGTGAAGGTGCATGGCACTGCCTGGCTCGCCGGTCATCGGTTTGGCCATGAAAGTGGCGGCCACGTTGTGCTTGAGCGCCGCTTCGCGCATGGTGCGCTTGAACACCAGGATCTGGTCGGCCAGGTGCAAGGCGTCGCCGTGACGGAAGTTGATTTCCATCTGCGCCGTGCCGTCTTCGTGGATCAGCGTGTCGAGGTCCAGTTGCTGCAGCTCGCACCAGTCGTAGACGTCTTCGAACAGCGGGTCGAATTCGTTGGCCGCTTCGATCGAGAACGACTGACGGCCGGTTTCCGGGCGACCGGAACGGCCAACCGGGGGCTGCAGCGGAAAGTCCGGGTCCTCGCTGCGCTTGGTCAGATAGAACTCCATCTCGGGGGCGACGATCGGCTGCCAGCCCTTGTCGGCGTAAAGCTTGAGCACTTTTTTCAGCACGTTGCGCGGCGACAGTTCGACCGGGTTGCCCTTCTTGTCGTAGGTGTCGTGAATGACCTGTGCGGTCGGCTCGATGGCCCACGGCACGAGGAACACGGCGTTCTCGTCAGGGCGGCAGATCATGTCGATGTCTGCCGGGTCGAGCAGTTCGTAATAGATGTCGTCGTCGACGTAGTCACCGGTCACGGTCTGCAGCAGTACGCTCTCGGGCAGCCGCATGCCTTTCTCGGCGATGAATTTGTTGGTTGGCGAAATCTTGCCGCGCGTGATGCCGGTCAGGTCGCTGATCATGCATTCGACTTCGGTAATCTTGTGCTCTTTCAACCAATCGGTGAGCTGGTCGAGGTTGTTACTCATAAATACCTCAGGAGGTAAGGTGGTCCGCGACTTGATTCTGGATGGAGTCGATTGCTAAAGCAAAAACCCACGCGCAGAGCCACAGTGGATACACTGAAATCAGCTGTGTCCGTAATGAGTTCAAAAGGCAGTAAGACGAAGCGAAGGGCGGCAAGCCGCTGCGAGGACCGGTCCAGGAACGCGAAACGTCAATTATTGCGGCCAGGGCGACCACGCCATTGACGAAGCTTGCAAAAACGACGGAAGTACCCGATGGCACTGCGCAGGCAGTGCTTTCAGGTCGCGGCAAGCGGACCATGTGACCCTCGTATTATTGTGTTCTGGGTTGAGACCGAGCTTATCCTTGTTCATTTTTTTACACAACACCTCCGTAAAAAATAAAACACGGCGTACCGGAGATAGCCCTTTACGCAGGAAATAGCGGATAATGGTTTGCCCCGATATGCAGCAAATCTGCCGTAGATGTGCCATTTCAGGGCATCATGGGGTTGGCTTGACATCAGTATGGCTTTTCGATTGACTGGTCTTGCAAGCCCCCCTTGATTGATATTTTTAACAACAAAGGTGTTGCATCATGTCGGTACCCCCGCGTGCCGTTCAGCTTAACGAAGCGAACGCGTTCCTTAAGGAACATCCTGAGGTTCTCTACGTTGACCTTCTGATTGCAGATATGAATGGTGTGGTGCGTGGCAAGCGCATTGAGCGCACCAGCCTCCACAAGGTTTACGAGAAAGGCATCAACCTGCCGGCCTCCCTCTTCGCCCTGGACATCAACGGTTCCACCGTCGAAAGCACCGGGCTGGGCCTGGATATCGGCGATGCTGATCGCATCTGCTATCCAATCCCCGACACGCTCTGTAACGAGCCGTGGCAAAAACGCCCCACTGCCCAGTTGCTGATGACCATGCACGAGCTGGAAGGCGAGCCGTTCTTCGCCGACCCGCGCGAAGTGCTGCGTCAGGTGGTGACCAAGTTCGACGAACTGGGCCTGACTATCTGCGCCGCATTCGAACTGGAGTTCTACCTGATCGACCAGGAGAACGTGAACGGCCGCCCGCAGCCACCCCGCTCGCCAATTTCGGGCAAGCGCCCACAGTCGACCCAGGTGTACCTGATCGACGACCTCGACGAGTATGCCGACTGCCTGCAGGACATCCTCGAAGGCGCGAAAGAACAAGGCATCCCGGCCGACGCCATCGTCAAGGAAAGCGCTCCGGCGCAGTTCGAAGTCAACCTGCACCACGTGGCCGACCCGCTCAAGGCCTGCGACTACGCGGTACTGCTCAAGCGGTTGATCAAGAACATCGCCTACGACCATGAAATGGACACCACCTTCATGGCCAAGCCCTACCCGGGCCAGGCAGGCAACGGCCTGCACGTGCACATTTCCGTGCTGGACAAAGATGGCAACAACATCTTCACCAGCGAGGATCCCGAGCAGAACGCCGCGCTACGTCACGCTGTCGGCGGTGTGCTCGAGACCCTGCCCGCGTCCATGGCATTCCTTTGCCCGAACGTCAACTCGTACCGCCGCTTTGGCGCGCAGTTCTACGTGCCGAACGCGCCGAGCTGGGGCCTGGACAACCGCACCGTGGCGCTGCGCGTGCCAACGGGCTCCGCGGACGCCGTGCGCATCGAGCACCGCGTGGCCGGTGCCGACGCCAACCCGTACCTGATGATGGCTGCGGTGCTGGCGGGCGTGCACCACGGCCTGACCAACAAGGTCGAGCCGGGCGAGCCGATCGAAGGCAACTCGTACGAGCAGCTGGAGCAGAGCCTGCCGAACAACCTGCGCGATGCCCTGCGCGAGCTGGACGACAGCGAGATCCTGAACAAGTACATCGATCCGAAGTACATCGACATCTTTGTCGCGTGCAAGGAAAGCGAGCTGGAAGAGTTCGAGCACTCGATCTCCGACCTCGAGTACAACTGGTACCTGCATACCGTGTAAACGAAAACGCCGCCCCTCAAGGGCGGCGTTTTTTGTTTGAGACCGGTGTCGCCTGCTTCGCGGGCACGCCCGCTCCCACAGGTAAGCCATAGGATTCAGCCCTCGAAATTACCCTGTGGGAGCGGGCGAGCCCGCGAAGAGGGCGGCCCAGGCTTACAGGGGCTTCTCGAAAATCTTCGAATTGCGCTGGTAGTTGTACAGCGAAGCCCGCGCCGCCGGCAGCCGCTCCACGCCACTCGGTGCAAAGCCGCGCTCGCGGAACCAGTGCGCCGTGCGCGTAGTCAGCACGAACAAAGTACTCAAGCCCATCTGCCGTGCCCGGCTCTCGATCCGTTCCAGCAGCTCGTCCCCACGCCCGCCATGGCGGTACTCCGGGTTCACCGCCAGGCAAGCCAGCTCCCCGGCCTCGGAATCGGCAATCGGGTACAGCGCCGCACAGGCGATAATCATGCCCTCGCGCTCGACCACGCTGAACTGCTCGATCTCTCGCTCCAGCACTTCGCGCGAACGGCGCACCAGGATGCCCTGCTCTTCCAGCGGGCTGATCAACTCCAGCAAGCCACCCACATCCTCGATAGTCGCCTCGCGCACCACTTCGAACTGTTCCTGCGACACCAGCGTACCGCCACCGCCACGGGTGAACAGCTCGGTGAGCAGCGCGCCGTCCTCGGCATAGCTGACGATATGGCTGCGCGCCACACCGCCTTTGCAGGCCTCGGCCGCAGCATCCAGCAGTTCGCCCTGGTAGTCGCTGCCAAGACGCTGCAGATGCGGGGTAACCTGCTGCGGGCGCAGTTCGCGCACCAGTCTACCGTCGGCGTCCAGCAGGCCCGGCTCGGCGCCGAACAGCAGTAATTTGTCGGCGCCCAGTTCGATGGCCGCGCGGGTAGCCACGTCTTCACAGGCCAGGTTGAAAATTTCCCCGGTAGGCGAGTAGCCCAAGGGCGACAACAGCACGATGGAGCGCTCGTCGAGCAGGCGGCTGATGCCCTTGCGGTCGACCCGGCGCACTTCGCCAGTGTGGTGGTAGTCCACGCCTTCGAGCACACCGATCGGCCGCGCGGTGACCAGGTTGCCGGACGCCACGCGCAGGCGCGAGCCCTGCATGGGCGAAGCGGCGATGTCCATCGACAGCCGCGCTTCAATGGCCAGGCGCAGGGCGCCGACGGCATCGATCACGCAATCCAGGGTAGCCGCATCAGTAATACGCATGCTCCGGTGGTAGTGCGGGGTCAGGCCGCGATCGGCCAGCCGGCTTTCGATCTGCGGGCGCGAACCATGCACCAGCACCAGCCGCACGCCGAGGCTGTGCAGCAGCACCAGGTCGTGGACGATGTTGCCGAAATTAGGGTGTTCCACCCCATCGCCAGGGAGCATGACCACGAAGGTGCAGTCGCGATGGGCATTGATATAGGGGGATGCATGACGCAGCCAGTTGACGTAATCGGGCATGACAGAGCCTGTGGATAAGTGGACGGAGAACGGCGATGCAGGGGGCGTTCAGGATCATCGTCGGAACAGGCTTGCGGTCACGCGCGGTCTCCTCTAGGCAGGAACGAATCAGTTCGATTGACGTTTAGTGCAGGCAATAGTGCCGGATCAGGTCACGCAATAGACGCACGGTAGGCTCGATTCGTGACATTTCAAGGTATTCGCCGGGCTGGTGGGCGCAGGCAATGTCGCCCGGGCCCAGCACAATGGTCTGGCAGCCCAGTTGCTGAAGATAAGGTGCTTCGGTGCCGAACGCCACCGCTTCAGCGCGATGACCGGTCAGGCGCTCCGCGACCTGTACCAGTTCGACATCGGCAGCCTGCTCGAACGGCGGCACCTCCGGGAACAGCGGCGCATAGTCGATGCGCACCTCATGGCGCTCTGCAACCGGCAGCAATTTTTCGCGAATGGCCGCGCGCAGTTGCTCCACGTCCATGCCAGGCAGTGGCCGCAGGTCGAACTCCAGGGCGCACTGGCCGCAGATACGGTTGGGGTTGTCGCCGCCGTGGATGCAGCCGAAGTTCATGGTAGGGGTCGGCACGGTGAATTGCGGGTTGCTATAGGTTTGTTGCCACTGCTGGCGCAGGCCCATCAGCTCGCCCATGACCGCATGCATGGCCTCCATGGCGCTGCGGCCCAGGCTTGGGTCCGACGAATGGCCGCTGCGACCGAGGATGTCGATGCGGTCCATGAGGATGCCCTTGTGCATGCGGATCGGCCGCAGCCCGGTAGGCTCACCGATTATCGCTGCACGGCCCAGTGGCTGGCCGGCCTCGGCCAGGGCACGGGCGCCGGACATGGAGCTTTCTTCGTCGCAGGTGGCAAGGATCAGCAGCGGCTCCTTGAAGTCGTGCTCCAGCAGCGGGATGACCGCTTCGATGACCAGGGCGAAGAAGCCCTTCATGTCGCAACTGCCCAGACCGACCCAGCGGCCATCGGTCTCGGTAAGCTTCAACGGATCGCTGGCCCACAACTGTTCGTCATAGGGCACGGTATCGCTGTGCCCGGCCAGCACCAGCCCTCCCGGGCCGGTGCCACGGCTGGCCAGCAGGTTGAATTTGCCGGGGCTGACCTGCTGGATATCGCACTTGAAACCCAGGTCGCCCAGCCAACCGGCCAGCAGGTCGATAACCTGGCGGTTGGACTGGTCCAGCGCAGGCTGGGTACAGCTGACCGAAGGCGCGGCGATCAAGGCGGCAAACTGGTCTTTCAGCGTCGGCAACGGCATGCGCGTACTCCTCGGAAACGTTGCCCATCATAACAATGCCTATCGTTCGCAGGGCAACCCCATGGGCTTCTTCGCGGGCTCGCCCTCCTACAGGGTTTCGCTGCCCTCAAGGGCTACGCGTTACCTGTGGGAGCGGGCAAGCCCGCGAAGAAGCCACCACGATCCAACAGTCGACAGCCGACTGCTGTAAACTCCTTGCCAACCACGCCCCCTCTTTCGAGTCTGTGATGCACAAAGAAACCGAACTGAAGCTCCGCGCCAGCCGCGAGACCCTTGCCGCCCTGCGCGAGCACCCTCTGCTGAAAAAGCGCAACAAGTCCGGCTGGCAGACCCGTGAACTGCTCAACCAGTACTTCGACACCCCCGAGCGTGAGCTGTCCGCCGCCCGTGTCGCCCTGCGCCTGCGCCGCGATGGCGACGCTGTCATTCAAACCCTCAAGTGCCGCGGCCAGAGCGTGGCCGGCCTGTCCGAGCGCAACGAGTACGAATGGAACCTGGACAAGGTCAAGCTCGACCTGAAGAAGCTGGACGCCACCTGCTGGCCCGAGCAACTGGCCAACCTGGACAAGAAAACCATCAAGCCGCTGTTCACCACCGACTTCAACCGTGAATACGCTGAAATCGCCTGGGGCCGTGGCAAGAGCAAGGTGGTGATCGAGGCTGCGCTGGACCAAGGCTTCGTGATCGCCGGCAAGCGCAAGGAAGAGATCTGCGAGCTGGAGCTGGAACTGCGCGAAGGTGAGCCGCAAGCCCTGCTGGAACTGGCCGCAGAACTGGCCGCCAGCCTGCCACTGATGCCGTGCGACATCAGCAAGGCCGAGCGTGGTTACCGCCTGCTGGAACCGGACAGCTACGAGCTGGCCCTGCCACACACCGCGCTGGAAGCCGAAATGGCCCTGGACGACGCCTATGCCGCCCTCGCCTGGCAACTGCTGGGCAGCAGCCAGCGCCTGGCCGAGCAGTACCGCCACAACGGCCACTGGCGCCTGCTCCAGGACTGGGTCGAGTGCCTGAGCGAACTGCGCGCGCTCACCGCCAGCCTGGGCCAGGCAGCACCGCGCGCAACCACCCGCGACCTGCGCGCCAGCCTTGATGCCTTGCTTGAAGACTGGCGCCCGCTGGTGCAGGCTGGCAACGATGACGAAGACATCCGTCGCGCCGCGCCTGAGCAGTTTGCCGAAGAACTGGAAGACGTACGCTGGGGCCAGTTCTCACTGGAAACCTCACGCTGGCTGATGGCCCGCACCTGGACCGCAGAGCGCAAGGGCCGCGGCGAACGCCAAGGCAAGGCACAACTGGCCAGCTGGCTGGGGCACCTGCTGGGCGAGGAAGGCCGCGCGTTGAAGCTGCCGCTGTACACCCAGCGCCCGGAAGACCTGGCCGAGCAGCTGCCACGTATCGAGCAGCTTCTGGCCTGGCTGCACCACGCCCGCCAGGTGCTGGAAGCGCCGCAGATGGACCGCCTGTACGGCGACCTGAAAAAGCTGCACGAACTGGCCGAGCAGCCCATCAGCGATGAAGTGCTGGAAGCGCGTATCGAACAGGCTCGGGCGGTGGACCAGAGCCGCGGCTGGAAGCACCTGCTCAAGGCGTGATACCGCGTCGCCTGCTTCGCGGGTAAACCCGCTCCTACAAAGGGTTCGCGCCAGGCGTGAGGCCGTGTGTAGGCACGGGTTTACCCGCGAATGGCCTCACCGGTGTAGGAGCGGGTTTACCCGCGAATGGCCTCAACGCGATAGCGGCAGGCTAGTGGTGGACTTGATCTCGGAAAGCGCCACAATCGAGTTCACCTCCTGAATCCCCGGCACGTTCGACAGTTTTTCGAAGAAGAACCGCTCGTAGGCCTCGATGTCCGACGTGACGATACGCAGCAGAAAGTCCACAGCCCCCATCAGCACATAACACTCCAGCACCTCTGGGAACCCGCGGATCGCCTCGGTGAACTCGGTGAAGTTGGAGCGCCCATGGGCGTTCAGTTTCACTTCGGCGAAAATCTGCGTGTTCAGGCCGACCTTCTTGCGGTCCAGCAAGGTCACCTGCCCACGAATCACCCCCTCTTCCTTCAAGCGCTGAATGCGCCGCCAGCACGGCGATTGCGACAGCCCGACGCGCTCGGCGATCTGTGCGCTGGACAGCGAAGCGTCCTCCTGCAGCAGTTCGAGGATGCGACGGTCGTAGGCGTCCAGCTCGCTGTGCATTATTCATTCTCCAAAACGGCTTTTATTGAATAATTGAATTCACCATTAAGGTGAAACAGCCCAATCATAGCGAAAAAATGCCGCCAGCAACGTGCAAGAATTTCTCCCTCATTTGCGGAGACCAGCATGAACGCACAGCCCCGTACCGACGCCTGGGCCGCCACCAACGCCCACAGCACCGTGCACTATCGCCTGCAGGCCGAGGCCGAGCCCGATAGCCTGTGCCGGGTGCTCAACCTGTTCGCCTTGCAGTTCCTGACCCCGCATAGCGTGCAGGTCAGGCAGCAGGATGACTGGCTGGATATCGAAATCGGCATTGGCGGGTTGAGCTGGCACCGGGCCGAGGTCATAGCACAGAAGCTGCGTAACCTGGTGTGTGTGGGTGAGGTGAGCCTGACCAACTTGCAGCGAGTGGCGTTGGCAGTGGTCTGAACCACCCTCTCTGCCGGGCCTGTACCGCCATAGCACTAAAGGCCCGTGCGATCCCTTTAGGAACGGGTCCACCCGCGAAGCGTCCGATACAGGCGCAGCAAAATTCCGAAACCTTTCACCTCCGATAGCCTCCCGCCGCCCGGCTAGCCTTGATCAGCACTACCCGATCAGGCACGGACGCCAACCATGCACACCCCCGACAACCCTGCACTCGACCTCAAGCACGTGCTCCAGGCCCTGCTCGCTGACCAGCACCTGCACGTCAGCGATACCCTGCAAGTACTCGAACACGCCGCTGCCCACCCCGCTAGCCACCCACTGGAGCACATCGCCGCCTGCAGCCTGGAAAGCCGCCAGCACCCCGGCCAGCCCTTGGACCTGGAGCACCTTTGCCAGTGGCTGGCCGACAAGGTCGGCCAACCCTACCTGCGCATCGACCCCATGCAACTCGACCTGCCCCAGGTCACCGGCCTGATCTCCCCAGCCTTCGCCCAGCGCCACGGCATCCTCATCGTCGCCGCCGATGCCTCCAGCGTCACCGTCGCCAGCGCCCAGCCTTTCCAGGATGACTGGCAGGCCGACCTAGCCCGCAGCCTCGGCCGGGAGATCCGTCGCGTACTGGCCAGCCCGCAGCAGATCCGTCAGTCAGCGCAGTCGTTCCACCGCCTGGCCCAGTCGGTAAAAGGCGCGCAATACCAGCAGTCGGCCAGCCTGGGGGAACTTGAGCAATTGCTCGAGCTGGGCAAACGCCAGGCCGAGGCCAGCGCAGACGACGCGCACATCGTTCATATCGTCGACTGGCTGTTGCAGTACGCCATCGAGCAACGCGCCAGCGATATTCACCTGGAACCGCGCCGCGAACAGGGCCAGCTGCGCTACCGCATCGATGGCCTGCTGCACACCGTCTATGCCTTCCCCGCCGGGGTCACCCTGGCCCTCGTCAGCCGCCTGAAACACCTGAGCCGCATGGACGTTGCAGAGAAGCGCCGGCCGCAGGACGGCCGGCTACAAAGCCGCCTACCGGGCGGTGGCGAAGTGGAGCTGCGGCTTTCGACCCTGCCCACCCCGTTTGGCGAGAAACTGGTGCTGCGCCTGTTCGACCCGCACCAGTTGCAAGAGGGCTTCGAACGCCTTGGCCTGCAAGGCCAGCAACTGGCCCAATGGCAGCGCCTGCTACGTCAGCGCCAAGGCATCATCCTGGTCACCGGCCCCACCGGCTCTGGCAAGACCAGCACGCTGTACACCAGCCTCAAACTGCTGGCCACACCTCAGGTCAACCTGTGCACCATCGAAGACCCGATCGAGCGTCTGGAATCAGCCTTCAACCAGCTGCAGGTGCAGCCAGCGCTGGACCTGGGGTTCGCCAACGCGGTCAGGGCCATGCTGCGCCAAGACCCCGACATCATCATGATCGGCGAAATTCGCGACCGCGAAACCGCCCTGGTGGCGGTGCAGGCAGCGCTGACCGGGCACCTGGTGCTGTCGACCCTGCATACCAACGACGCCTGTGCAGCCATCACCCGCTTGCAAGAGCTGGGTGTAGCCGACTACCTGATCAAGGCGACGCTTATCGGGGTGATGGCCCAGCGCCTGGTGCGAACCGTCTGCACCGACTGCCAGGCAGGCTCATCAGTCACCTGCCGAGCCTGCCGCGGCACCGGCTTTCAGGGGCGCACGGGATTATTCGAACTGCTCGAGCCCAGCGACACCTTGCGCGCATTGATCGGCCCTGATGCCGACCTGACCCGTTTGCGGCGCCAGGCGCTGGCCGATGGCCTGATTGACCTGCGCCGTTGCGGCGAGGCCAAAGTGGCCGCTGGGCAGACCCGTACCGAGGAAGTGCTGCGCGTCTGCAACTGACGAAAAGTCCTTTGTATTCAAGGAACTTGCCTTGCCCGTAAAGATCCAAGCGCGCATCTTCAATCATCACCCTTCGAGGTGTTTCAACATGCGTCTCAAAACCGCCATTGCCGCGGCTACCTTGCTTTCGCTGCCTCTTGGCTCGGCCATGGCCGATACCTTCTGGCGTAACGTGATGACTTCCGGCGCTACCACGGCGTCGAGCTACCTGACCTCGCGCGATCACAAGCGGGTGGTGGCCGCGCAGGATGACGCCAGCAGCTTCGTCGCCAGCGAAGGCGCGATCCGCGGGCCGTTCCTGGAAGCGGCCATGCGCGAGGCACGGGCAGAGAACCCAGGGATGCAGGCTTCCGACATGGAACTGGCCAATGCCATCCTGGCCAAGAATGCGGTAGCCGAGTAACTGCGTCGCCTGCTTCGCGGGTAAACCCGCTCCTACAGGTACCCGCGAAGCATCCAACACCAACCTCAGCGATAAGCCTCCACCGGCACACACGCACAGAACAGGTTCCTGTCCCCATAAACGTTGTCTACCCGGTTCACCGCCGGCCAGTACTTGTGCTGGCGCACGTGAGCACTGGGGGCCACCGCCTGCTCCAGGCTATACGGCCTGTCCCACACCCCCAGCACATCAGCCAAGGTATGCGGTGCATGCTTCAGCGGGTTGTTCTCCGCTGGCCAGTTGCCCTGCTGTACTTCTTCAATTTCCGCCCGAATCGCCAGCATCGCCTCGACGAACCGGTCCAGCTCGGCCTTCGACTCACTCTCGGTCGGCTCCACCATCAGCGTACCCGGCACCGGGAAGGACATGGTCGGCGCATGGAAGCCGTAGTCCATCAGGCGCTTGGCCACATCCTCTTCGCTGATGCCTGTCAGTGCCTTCAACGGCCGCAGATCAAGGATGCATTCATGCGCCACGCGCTGATTACGCCCACGGTAGAGCACCGGGAACGCCGCGCCCAATCGGCTGGCCAGGTAGTTGGCCGAGAGGATAGCCACCTCGCTGGCGTCGGCCAGCTGCGGGCCCATCATGGCAATGTACATCCAGCTTATCGGCAAGATGCTTGCGCTGCCCCAGGGCGCGGCGCTGACCGCGCTGTTGTTCGGGTCCAACCCAGGCACCGGCACCACCGGGTGGCTGGCGACGAACGGCTTGAGGTGCGCGCGGATACCGATCGGCCCCATACCCGGGCCGCCCCCGCCGTGGGGAATGCAGAAAGTCTTGTGCAGGTTCATGTGTGAAACATCGGCCCCAATGTCTGCGGGGCGCGCCAGGCCCACCTGGGCATTGAGGTTGGCACCGTCCATGTACACCTGGCCACCGTGCTGATGCACCACAGCGCAGATTTCGCGTATCCCCTCTTCGTACACACCATGGGTCGAGGGGTAGGTGATCATCAGGCACGACAGACGCTCCCCTGCCGCGTGTGCCTTGGCTTTCAAGTCTGCCAGGTCGACGTTGCCATCGTTGTCGCAGTCGACAATCACCACTTCCATGCCAGCCATCTGTGCCGACGCCGGGTTGGTGCCGTGGGCCGACGACGGGATCAGGCACAACGTGCGCATCGGCTGATGGCGGCTGCGGTGATAGCGCGTGATGGCCATCAGGCCGGCGTATTCACCCTGAGCACCGGAGTTGGGCTGCATGCAGATCGCATCGAAGCCGGTGATCGCGCACAGCCAGCTTTCCAGTTCGTCGATCATCGCCTTGTAGCCTGCTGCCTGGGCCGCCGGGGCGAACGGATGCAGTTGAGCAAAGCCGGGCCAGGTAATGGGGATCATCTCACTGGTGGCGTTGAGTTTCATGGTGCACGAGCCCAACGGGATCATCGACTGGTTCAGCGCCAGGTCCTTGTTCTCCAGTTGCTTGAGGTAGCGCAGCATCTCTGTTTCGCTGTGATGCAGGTTGAACACGGGGTGGGCGAGGAATGGCGTGCGTCGCACCAGGCTGGCGGGGATGCCTTCAGGCAGGGCCAACTGGTCGAGGGCGGTGATTTCCAGGCCGTGATCCACCCCCAGGAAGATGTCGAGCAGGCGCAGCACCGTCTGCTCGTTGCAGGTTTCGTCCAGGCTCACCCCCAGGTGCCCGCGACCGAGAATGCGCAAATTGATGTGCGCGGCCTCGGCGCTTTCAATGATGGCCGCCTGGGCACCGCCAACATCCAGGGTAAGGGTATCGAAGAAGTGCTGATTGAGGCGTTTGATGCCCTTGGCCTCGAGGCCGGCAGCCAGGATGAAGGTCAGCCGGTGCACACGCTGAGCGATGCGCTGCAGGCCTTCCGGGCCGTGGTACACCGCGTAGAAGCCAGCAATGTTGGCCAGCAGCACCTGGGCCGTGCAGATGTTGGAATTGGCCTTTTCGCGGCGAATATGCTGCTCGCGGGTCTGCAGGGCCATCCGTAATGCGGTGTTGCCACGGGCATCGCGCGATACGCCGATGATGCGCCCCGGCATAGCCCGCTTGTAGTCGTCGCGACAGGCGAAATAGGCCGCGTGAGGCCCGCCATAGCCCATCGGCACACCAAAGCGCTGGGTCGAGCCCAGCACCACATCGGCGCCCAGCTCTCCGGGCGGCGCCAGCACCACCAGGCTTAGCAGGTCAGCGGCTACGCAGGCCAGGGCCTGCTGGCTGTGCACCTGGTCGATCAACGGGCGCAAGTCGCGCACTTCGCCGTGGGTGTCGGGGTACTGCAGCAAAGCGCCGAACACCGAGTGTTTGGCAAGGTTATCCACAGAATCGACGATCAACTCGAAGCCGAAGCCCTCGGCGCGGGTCTTGAGTACCGAAAGGGTCTGCGGGTGGCAGTGCTCGTCGGCGAAGAAGGCGTTGCTCTTGTTGCGCGCCACCCTCTTGGCCAAGGCCATGGCTTCGGCGGCAGCAGTGGCTTCATCGAGCAGCGAGGCATTGGCCAGAGCCAGGCCAGTGAGGTCAATGACCATTTGCTGGAAGTTCAGCAGCGCCTCCAGCCGGCCTTGGGCAATTTCGGGTTGGTATGGCGTGTAGGCGGTGTACCAGCCGGGGTTTTCCAGCACGTTGCGCAGGATGACCGTGGGGGTGATGGTGCCGTGGTAGCCCATACCGATGAGGCTGGTCCAGACCTGATTCTGTTCGGCGTAACCGGCGAGCTTGGCCAGGGCGGCTTGCTCGTCCAGTGCCGCTGGGAGGTCGAGGGGGCGATTGAGGCGGATGTCGGGCGGAACGGTCTGCTCGATCAGCTCGTTGCGGCTGGCGATACCCAGCGCGTTGAGCATGGCCTGCTGCTCTGTGGCATCGGGGCCCAGGTGACGGCGCAGAAATGGGTTGAGCTCTTGCAGTTGATGCAGGGATGGCGACTGGGACATGACGACGCTCTCTTCCTAGACCAGGTCTCATGGAGACTTACAAGTCTAGGAAGGGATTGCCGATTGTGCGGGGAAACTTGTCTGCAGGCCCGGCCTCTTCGCGGCTAAAGCCGCTCCTACAGGGGCTGCACCCGCCTCGAATGCAGTGCTGTACCCGTGTAGGAGGCTTTAGCCGCCTCGAATGCAGTGCTGTACCCGTGTAGGAGGCTTTAGCCGCGAAGCAGGCGACGCGGTCTTACTCGCCAATAAGGGCCTTGTAGCCAGCAGCATCCAGCAACTTGTCCAGCTCGGCCGGGTTGCTTGGCTTCAATTTGAAGATCCACGAATCGTAAGGCTCTTCGTTGAGCAGTTCCGGGCTCTCAGCCAGCTCTTCGTTGACCGCAATCACTTCGCCACCGACAGGGGCGTAGATATCCGAAGCGGCCTTGACCGACTCCACCACACCCGCAGCGTCGCCAGCGCCAAACACTTTGCCGACTTCAGCCAGCTCGACGAACACCACATCACCCAAGGCTTGCTGGGCGTGATCGCTGATTCCCACGGTCACACTGCCGTCGGCTTCCAGGCGAGCCCACTCATGGCTTTCGGCAAAACGCAGGTCGGCGGGGATATTGCTCATGTCTTGAATTCCTCGATTGGCTCAGCGGTACGCCCGCCGGTTATAAATTGTTCAGATCAGGATCTTGCCGTGGCGCACGAAGGTCGGTTTGACCACCCGCACCGGGTACCACTTGCCGCGAATTTCCACCTCGGCCCGATCACCGGTAGCCATAGGCACGCGCGCCAACGCAATGGACTTGCTCAGCGTAGGCGAGAAACTACCACTGGTGATCTCCCCTTCGCCAATGCCGGCTACACGCACGACCTGATGGGCGCGCAGTACACCGCGCTCTTCCAGCACCAGACCCACCAGTTTTTCCTGCACGCCGTGCTCGATTTCCGCAAGCAGGCCGGCACGGCCGATGAAGTCGCGCTCGGCCGGTTCCCAGGCGATGCTCCAGCCCAGGTTGGAGGTGAGCGGGGTGTGGTTTTCGTCGATGTCCTGGCCGTACAGGTTCATGCCGGCTTCCAGGCGCAGGGTATCGCGGGCGCCCAGGCCGCTTGGAGCGATACCGGCGCCGACCAGGTCGTTGAAGAAGGCCACCGCCTGATCGCCCGGGAAGATGATCTCCAGGCCGTCTTCACCGGTATAGCCGGTGCGGGCAATAAACCAGTCGCCGTCGGCAACGCCTTCAAACGGGCGCAGTTCACGGATGAGAGCTGCGCGCCCGGCGCTGAGCAGGGCCGCGACCTTTTCGCGGGCACGCGGCCCCTGGATGGCAAGGATGGCCAGATCAGGTCGGACCTGGAAGCCCACGGAAAAACCGGCACGCTGCAATTGCAGCCAATCGAGCACCTTGGCACGGGTGGCGGCATTGGTGACCAGGCGATAGCCGGTT
The DNA here is from genome assembly GCF_054611535.1 of Pseudomonas sp. VEM90. Classification (NCBI taxonomy): domain Bacteria; kingdom Pseudomonadati; phylum Pseudomonadota; class Gammaproteobacteria; order Pseudomonadales; family Pseudomonadaceae; genus Pseudomonas; species Pseudomonas sp. VEM90. The sequence goes on from NZ_JBTRAR010000002.1 coordinate 28,436, forward strand.
TCCGTGCGGTAGACGATCAGATCATCGATCACCCCGCCCTGTTCGTGCAGCAGTGGGCTATACAACGCCTTGCCGGTGTCGTCGAGGCGGGCCACATCGTTGGCCAGCAAGCGCTGCAGCCAAACGGTGGCATCAGTGCCGTCGACATCGATCACGGTCATGTGGGAAACATCAAAAACGCCGCAATCGCTGCGCACCTGGTGGTGCTCCTCGACCTGCGAGCCATAGTGCAGGGGCATGTCCCAGCCACCGAAATCGACCGTCTTGGCGCCTAGCGCCAGGTGCAGGTCATACAAAAGCGTGCGCTGTCCCATGGGTTTCTCCTTCCGGGCGTGGCGAAGCGGCGGCGGTCGATGACGTTGGGTCGTCAGCTGTTCTTGTTACTCACACCCGCCGCGCGAATGCCGCGCATTGTAGCCGCAAGGTCGCAAGCTGACATCCTCAGTGACTGTGACCGGGTCGACGGGCCGAACGGCGAATCAGTCCGATGACCGGCAGCAGCCCCACCATTACCAAGGTCAGTGCCGGCAGCGAGGCTCGCGCCCATTCGCCCTCGCTGGTCATCTCGAACACCCGCACAGCGAGGGTGTCCCAGCCGAACGGCCGCATCAGCAAGGTGGCGGGCATTTCCTTGAGCACGTCGACGAACACCAGCAGCGCGGCACTAAGGGCACCGGGTACCAGCAGCGGCAGATATACCTTGAAAAACAATCTTGCGCCGCCGACACCCAGGCTGCGCGAGGCTTCGGGGAGTGAGGGGCGGATGCGTTCCAGGCTGCTCTCCAGCGGCCCGTAGGCCACCGCGATGAAGCGCACCAGGTAGGCCAACAGCAACGCCGAGAGGCTGCCTAGCAGCAGCGGCTTGCCGGCGCCGCCCAGCCAGCTGGACAGCGGAATGACCAGGTGGTTGTCGAGGTAACTGAAGGCCAGCATGATCGACACCGCCAACACCGAACCGGGCAGGGCATACCCCAGATTGGCCAGACCAACCCCGGCGCGGATACCGCCCGTCGGTGCCTGGCGCCGGGCAAAGGCCAGCAGCAGCGCCACACATACCGTGACCAGCGCCGCCATGCTGCCCAGGTAAAGGGTGTGCAGCACCAGGCCGATATAACGCTCATCCAGGTCATGCCGGCCGCGCTGCCAGAACCACGCCAGCAACTGCAGCAACGGGATGACGAAAGCGCAGGCGAACACCAGCAGGCACCAGCCACTGGCCAGCAGCGCCTTGAGTCCACGCAGTTGATAAAGCGCCTGCACGCGTGGTCGTTCGTTGCCGCTGCGGCTGGCACCACGGGCGCGGCGCTCGCCGTACAGCACCAGCATCACCGCCAGCAACAGCAAGCTGGCCAACTGGGCCGCACTGGACAAGCTGAAGAAGCCGTACCAGGTCTTGTAGATAGCCGTGGTGAAGGTGTCGAAGTTGAATACGGCCACTGCACCGAAGTCGGCCAGGGTTTCCATCAGCGCCAGGGCGATACCGGCACCGATCGCCGGCCGCGCCATGGGCAGGGCCACCCGCCAGAAAGCCTGCAGGGGCGTTAACCCAAGTACCCGCGCCGCCTCCATCAGGCCCTTGCCCTGAGCCAGGAAAGCCGTGCGCGCCAACAAGTAGACATAGGGATAGAAGACCAGCACCAGGACGGTGATTACCCCACCGGTGGAACGCACCCGAGGCAGGCGCATTGGCCCGAACACCTCGCGCAGGGCGCTTTGCACCGGGCCGGCAAAGTCCAGCAGGCCGACGAAGACGAACGCCAGCACGTAGGCCGGGATGGCGAACGGTAACATCAGCGCCCAGTCCAGCCAGCGTCGACCGGGGAAGTCGCAGAGGCTGGTGAGCCAGGCCAGGCTGACGCCCAGCACGGTGACACCAATACCCACACCCACCACCAGAGTCAGGGTATTGCCGAGCAGGCGGCCCATCTGGGTGTCGAGCAGGTGGGACCAGATCTGCAGGTCGATGGATTGCCAGGAGAGCAGCAGCACGCTCAGGGGCAGCAGCACCAAGGCGGCGATCAGGGAGACCGGGAGGTACCAGCGGCGTTGGGGGGTGTGGGGCAAGGCTGAAATCTCGAGTGCGATGGCGACCGCTGCGCGGCCGTTCGCGGGTAAACCCGCTCCTACGGGGACCGCGCAAGGCAGTGCAGATCCTGTAGGAGCGGGTTTACCCGCGAAAGGGCCCTAACGGGCCCAGAGAGGATAAAGCCTGGCGCTTAGTTGTAGCCAGCCCGATCCATCAGGCGAATGGCTTCAGCCTGGCGCTTGCCGGCAATTTCCACCGGAATGCTGTCGGCCTTGAAGCTGCCCCACGCCGCCACTTCCTCCGAAGGTTTCACCTTCGGGTTGGCCGGGAATTCCTGGTTGATGTCAGCGAACAGCTTCTGCGCTTCTTCGCCGGTCATCCATTCCACCAGTTTCTTCGCGGCTTCCGGGTGTGGCGCATGCTTGGTCAGGCCGATGCCCGAGAGGTTCACATGCACACCACGATCACCCTGGTTGGGCCAGAAGATCTTCACCGGCAGGTTCGGGTTCTGCTTGTGCAGACGGCCGTAATAGTAGGTGTTGACCACGCCCACATCACACTGCCCGGCCTCGATGGCCTGGATCACCGCGTTGTCGTCGGAGAACACATCGGTGGACAGGTTGTTGACCCAACCTTTGACGATTTGCTCGGTCTTGGCCTCACCGTGGGTTTCGATCAAGGTGGCGGTCAGCGACTGGTTGTACACCTTCTTGGCCGTGCGCAGGCACAGACGGCCTTCCCACTGTTTGTCAGCCAGGGCTTCGTAGGTGCTCAATTCTTCGGGTTTGACTCGCTCGGTGGAGTAGATGATGGTGCGGGCGCGCAGGCTCAGACCGGTCCAGTCGTGGGACGAGGCGCGGTACTGCGACGGGATATTCTGGTCGATGACGTCGGACTCGATCGGCTGCAGGATGCCCATCTGCTCAGCCTGCCACAGGTTGCCTGCATCGACGGTCAGCAACAGGTCGGCCACGCCGTTGTCGCCCTCGGCCTTGATGCGCTGCATCAGCGGGGCTTCCTTGTCAGTAATGAACTTGATCTTGACACCGGTCTTGGCGGTATAGGCATCGAACACCGGCTTGATCAGCTCGTCGATGCGCGAGGAGTACACCACCACTTCGTCCGCTGCCTGGGCAGTGCCGCCGAACAGGGTCAGGGCCAAGGCGGCCAGTAGGGGCTTGCGTGGCAACATTTTAAGCACTCCTCGATCGTATGAGAGGTGCGAATGGTAGTGAATCCCATTTTCTGGCTCACCTACCTAGGCGTTACCGGATGTTGCAAAGGACTACCACAGGTGATTGCGCCACGCTGTGGGAGCGGCCTGGTGTCGCGAAAGGGCCGCAAAGCGGCCCCGCCACTCTCAAGCCTTGGCCAGATCCGGCAGATCACCACTCAAACCCAACGCTTGGCGCACAAACAGCGCCTTGGCCTCCGGCATCTGCTCCACCAGCTTCAACCCGCTGTTGCGCAACCAGCGCAACGGCAGCGGATCGGCCTGGAACAACCTCTCGAACCCCTCCATCGCCGCCATCAACGCCAGGTTGTGTGGCATGCGCCGCCGCTCGTAACGGCTCAGCACCTTCACATCGGCCAGCCTCTCGCCGCGCTCGCAGGCATTGACCAACACCTCGGCCAGCACCGCCGCATCGAGAAAGCCCAGGTTCACGCCCTGCCCGGCCAACGGGTGAATGGTGTGTGCAGCATCACCGATCAAGGCCAGGCCTTCATCCACATAGCGCTTGGCGTGACGCTGGCGCAGCGGCACGCACACCCGTGGGTCGGCCTGCAGCACGTCCCCCAGACGCCCTTCGAAGGCCCGCTCCAGGGCCTGCAGGAAGGCCGCTTCATCCATCGCCATCAGCTGCTCGGCATGCTCCGGGGTGGTCGACCAGACGATCGAGCACCAGTCCTGCAGGCCATCGCGGGTCAACGGCAGGAACGCCAGCGGACCTTCGTCAGTGAAGCGCTGCCAGGCCGTGGCCTGGTGCCCGGCGCTGCAACGCACGCTGGTGACAATGGCATGGTGCAGGTAATCCCACTCGCGGGTTTCGCAGCCGGCCAGACGCCGCACCGCCGAATTGGCACCGTCGGCAGCGATCACCAACGGTGCCCGCAGTTGCCGGCCATCCGCCAGGGTCAGCAGCCACTCATCGCCGGAGCGACGCAATTGCTCCAGCCGCGCATTGGCCAACAGGCCGATGTCGCTGTCGTGCAGGCGCTCCAGCAGGCCGTCCTGCACCACCCGGTTCTCGACGATATGGCCGAGCACCTGGGCATGCACACTGGCCGCCGAAAAGTGAATCTGCCCGGTGCCGCTGCCATCCCACACATGCATGTCGGAGTATGGCGTGGCGCGCCGCTGGGCAATGCCGTCCCAGGCGCCAAGGCGCTCGAGGATGCGCTGGCTGGCCGCCGATAGCGCGCTGACACGCGGCTCGAACGGGGCCTGGGCATCGAAGGGTACAACCGTCAGCGGGCCACCATCGAGCAACAAAATTTGCAGGCCACTGTGGCGCAACGCCAAGGCCAGGGCGCTGCCGACCATACCGGCACCGACAATCAACAGATCTGCGCGCATTTCCATGCCTTACGCCTGCCTCGCTTGCGGCTTGAGCCGCACGTATAGGGTTTTATCGACCCGCGCCACCAACTCGCCGGCGCCATCGCGGATATCGACCTGCAAACGCGGCAGGCATTTCTTGCCGGTGGCGGCCTGCTGGCGAATTTCGTCCAGCAGCGCATCATCGACGTGGAATTCGGCATACACCGGGCCTTTGCCCGGCGAGATGAAATCGATGCTGGCGGCCTTGTCCCATACGATATAGTCACGCCCCAACTGCTCGATCAGCAGCAGCATGTAGAACGGGTCGACCATGGCATACAGGCTGCCACCGAACTGGGTACCGACGTAATTGCGGTTCCAGCGGGTCAGCTTCATCGCCACCTTGACGCTACGCAGGTCCGGGCTGATGTGCTGCACACGGATACCGGCCCCCAGGTACGGTGGGTAAAGGTTCAGCAGCCAGCGCAGCATGCGCGCCCGACGCGCCAGTTTACGCGGGTTGCTCATGCCTGGCCCCGCGGATCAGGGCGGGTGCCCAGGCCCATGGCCTGGCGGGCGAACCAGCTTTTTGCCGGTGGCAGCAGGTCGAGCCCGAGCAGGCCAAGGTTGCGCCCGGCCGTCAGCAACGGCTGATTGCTGCCGAACAGACGGGTGACCTGGTCGGAGAAGCCGATGGTCATCGCCTGGTCCAGGCGCTGGCGCTGGTGATAGGCCTGCAACGTGGTCAGGTCGCCAGGCTGCTGTGGACCCGCCAGCAGTGCTTCGGCCAGGGCCTGCACGTCACGCAGCGACAGATTGAAACCCTGGCCCGCGATGGGGTGCAGGCTGTGTGCTGCGTTGCCCAGCACCACCAGGTGCGGCCGCACCTGCTCCTGGGCCTCGATCAAGGACAGCGGGTAGAGGTGCCGTACGCCCACCTGGCGCAGCGCGCCCAGGCGGTAGCCGAACACACCCTGCAGTTCGCGCAGGAAACTGCGCTCGTCGATGTCGGCCAGGCGCCGCGCATCCATGCCCTGGCGGGTCCACACCAGTGCGCAGCGGTTTTCCGGCAACGGCAGCAAGGCCATGGGGCCCTCCTCGGTGAAGCGCTCGAAAGCCTGGCCACCGTGGGCCTCACCCGGGGTAATGTTGGCGATCAACGCGCTCTGCTGGTAAGGCGTGTGCCGCACATGGATTCCCAACTGCTCGCGCAGGCCAGAGCGACCACCATCGGCCAGCACCGCCAGGTCACATTCCAGCTGAGTGTCGTCGTTCAACCCCAGCCGGTAGCCGCGTTCGATGGCCTGCATCGAGGTCACTTCCGCCGGGCAGCGCCAGCTCACCACCTCGCTGTCCAGCCCTTGCCACAGGCACTGGCCGAGCCAGGCGTTTTCCACCACGTAACCCAGCGCCGGTACGCCCTCTTCCAGGGCATCCAGGCGGGTGGCGCCAAAGCGACCACGGTCGGACACGTGAATCTGGCGAATAGGCTCGGCGCGGCGGCCGATGGCCTGCCACAGGCCCAGTTGCTGATAAATCTGCTGGGTGCCGAATGACAACGCCGACGAGCGCGCATCGTAGCTGGGTTGGTAGTTGTCGCCGGGGGCGAACGGCTCGATCAGCAGGATCTTCCAGCCGCGCGCCTTGGCGCCGGCCTGCAGGGCCAAAGCCAGGCTTGCGCCAACCAGGCCACCGCCGATGATCGCCAGGTTTACCCGGCTCATGCCACGGCCTTGCGGGCAGCCTGCATCAGCGCCTCGATCTCGGCGACCGTACGCGGCACACCCGAAGTCAGGATTTCACAACCTTGCCTGGTCACTACCACGTCGTCCTCGATCCTTACCCCAATGCCGCGCCACTTTTTGGCCACGGCCTGATTGTCGGCGCCAATGTAGATACCCGGCTCCACGGTCAGCGCCATGCCGGGTTCCAGCACCCGCCACTCGCCGCCCACCTTGTACTCGCCCACGTCGTGCACATCCATGCCCAGCCAATGCCCGGCGCGGTGCATGTAGAAGGCGCGATACGCTTCGCTGTCGATCAGCGCCTGCACATCCCCTTCAAGCAAGCCCAGCTCCACCAGGCCCGCAGTGATGACCCGCACGGTCGCCTCATGGGCGTGGTTCCAGTGCTTGCCGGGGGCTATTTCGGCAAACGCCGCCGCCTGCGCCTTGAGCACCAGCTCGTAGATGGCCTTCTGCTCGGGCGAAAACCGCCCACTGACCGGGAAGGTGCGGGTGATGTCGCTGGCATAGCAGTCGATTTCGCAGCCGGCGTCGATCAGCACCAGGTCGCCGTCCTTGAGCGGCGCATCGTTCTGTTGGTAGTGCAGGATGCAGCCGTTGCGCCCGGCCGCAACGATCGAGCCGTAGGCCGGCATCTTCGCCCCGCCCTTGCGGAATTCGTAGTCCAGCTCGGCTTCCAGGCTGTACTCGTGCAGCCCGGCGCGGCAGGCCTGCATGGCCCGCACGTGGGCTCGCGCAGAAATGTCTGCGGCAGCACGCATCACCTTCACTTCCGCCGCCGATTTATACAGGCGCATATCGTGCAGCAGATGATCCAGCGCAACGAACTCGTTCGGTGGCTGGGCGCCCAGGCGTGCCTTGGAGCGGATCACGTTGATCCAGTCCATCAGCCGGCGATCGAACTCCGGGTTGCTGCCCATGGCGCTGTAGACCCGCTCGCGGCCTTCGATCAGGCCAGGCAGGATCTCGTCGATATCCGTGATGGGGAAGGCATCGTCGGCGCCGAAATCACGCACCGCCCCTTCCTGGCCGGCCCGCAGGCCGTCCCACAGCTCGCGCTCAGGGTTGCGTTCACGGCAGAACAGCACGTACTCGCCATGCTCGCGCCCTGGAATCAAAGCAATCACCGCCTCGGGCTCCGGGAAGCCGCTGAGGTACTGGAAGTCGCTGTCCTGGCGGTACACGTGTTCGACGTCGCGGTTGCGGATGGCAACCGCGGCGGCGGGCAGAATAGCGATGCTGTTGGGGACCATCTGCGCCATCAGCGCCTTGCGCCGACGGGCATATTCGGCCTTGGGAATGTGGCTCATGGGCAGACTACCCCTGGTTGATCAGTGCAGCGACGGCTTGGGCGCGGGTGCGGCCGGCTTGGCCAGTTCGGAGAACAGCAGCAGGGGCGCCACGCGCAGGTATTCCATGACCTCCATGTAGTCGCTCTCGCCGTCCTCGGATTCTTCGAGCGCTTCCTGGACCTGCGAAATGGCCACCAGGTCCTGCAGCACTTCCTTGGCCTCGTCGGACAAGTCCTTACCGCCAGCGTTCAGGCCGAAACCGGTCACGAAGCCTTGGCACCACTGGCCCAGCGCGGTGGCGCGGTCGCTCAGTGCAGCATCATCGGTAGGCAGCAGCAGGACGATCGCCATGTCGTCGCTGGTCAGCTCGCCCTTGACCATTTCCTGCAAGCCGACCAAGGCATTGCGGACACTGTCACCAGGCTCGGTTTCCAGCAGTTGGGCGGCATCGGCCAACCAGGCATCGGCATCGAAGCCGGCGCCGGCGCAGCTGCGGCCAATCAGCAGGCCGTGCAGTTCGGCCGGGGTGACGGGATGACCATTGCTCGAGAGCAGCATGGCGAAGGCGTTGTAGGGCGATTGAGTATTGGGCATGGGCAGCTAGGCGCCAGACGGCGCAATGTCTAGAATGAAGACCTTGTATCCTAGCACCGGCAGGCGCGCCAAGACCATCTGCACTGGCCGTTGCCGCCCAGGGGGAGGCATCATCGCCAGGTGACTCAACGACGGAGCGAATCGAGTGCAACCCACGCAAGAGAACGACCTGCAGGCACTGATGAGCCGATTCGAGTTGCTGATCGAACGCGTCGAGCAACTAAAACGGCAAAATGCACTCCTAGTAGCTCAGGAAAAGTCCTGGCGCGAAGAGCGCGCCCACCTCATCGAAAAGAACGAGATCGCCAAGCGCAAAGTCGAGTCGATGATTTTACGCCTCAAGGCTCTGGAGCAAGACTCATGAGTTCAAGCAATAGCGTCACCGTGCAGATCCTCGACAAGGAATACTCGATCATCTGCCCGCCGGAAGAGCGCAACAACCTGGTCAGCGCTGCGCGCTACCTGGACGGCAAGATGCGCGAGATCCGCAGCAGCGGCAAGGTGATCGGTGCCGACCGCATCGCGGTCATGGCAGCATTGAACATTACCCACGAAATGCTGCACCGCCAGGAAGATCGCAACGATGCACCGGTCAGCGGCACAAACCGCGAACAGGTGCGCGACCTGCTAGATCGGGTAGATAAGGCTTTGTCCGACGACACGGATACCAAAATCGGCTGAGATTGGTATACTGGCGCCACTCCCTGGGGGATGCGCCAGTCGGTTATGTCCCTGAGCCGATACGCACAACCACGGGGGTTGCACGCTGGGGCCGGTGTGCATGTCCGCCCGACGGAAAGCCTTAACGCCCCCTGCAATCTCCACCTTGAACTTTCGGGTTCAAGGGCTACACCGATAGCGGTCTTATCGGGGAGCCTGAATTTCTTGCCCGCCCCCCGGCGGGCAATTCGTTTTGGCCGACTTTATTCAAGCTTTGTACGACGATTCACCGCGCAGGCACTGTTCGGACAAAGCCAGCACATCTGGGATCCCACGTGCCATGACCGAAAACGTGCCGCTCACCCGCCCCCAGCTACGTCGCCTGCTTCGCAATGCCCGCCGCGCCCTTACCCCTGCCCAGCAACGCCAGGCCACCCTCGGCCTGTACCGCCAGCTGGCGCAACACCCCTTGTTCCGCCGCGCCCGCCACATTGCCCTGTACCTGCCCAACGACGGTGAAATCGACCCTCGCCTACTGCTGCGCGAAGCCCAGCGTCGAGGCAAGCGCACCTACCTGCCGGTGCTGCACGCCTGGCCGCGCACGCGCATGGTGTTCCAGCGTTTTGAACAGGGGGAGAAGCTCAAGCCCAACCGCTTCCGTATTCCAGAGCCGATAATCGATCGCAAACGCCAACGGCCGATCTGGGCGCTGGATCTGATCCTGCTACCGCTGGTCGGTTTTGACGAAGTGGGCGGCCGCTTGGGAATGGGCGGTGGCTTCTATGATCGCAGCCTGGCCTACCAGGCGCGTCGGCAAACCTGGAAAAAACCGTTGCTGCTGGGGCTGGCGCATGAATGCCAGAAGGTCGAGCGGCTGGCGCAGGCCAGTTGGGACGTACCGCTGCAGGGCACAGTCTCTGACCGTGGCTGGTACCTGGCGCCACGTTGAGCGGCGCCAGCGGGGATATCAACGTTGTGGCTGGCCGGCGTCGACCGGCATCTGATAGGCGCTGTCCAGCTTGCGCTCCCAGAACCCTTGCGCATAACCGGTAGTGACCACACCCAGGCCAAAAATGAACACCAGGATCCACAGTAGATCCGGCTTTTTACGTTGATTCATCGAAGATTGCCCCCCAGGCAAACTGTTCTGTACTCGGCGATATTCTGGGTACCGCCGGTGCACGCGCTTTAAACGGTGCGCATTTTCCGACAACATGCGTCCGCACGCAAACCTTGACGCCAACCGACTGTCGGTTTCGTGCAACAGGTTATTTCAAACCTTTTCAGGAGCAGCATTCATGGCTTACTGGCTGATGAAATCCGAGCCCGACGAGCTCTCCATAGAAGCCCTCGCACGCTTGGGTGAAGCGCGCTGGGACGGCGTGCGTAACTATCAGGCGCGTAATTTTCTGCGGGCCATGAGCGTGGGTGACGAATTTTTCTTCTACCACTCCAGCTGCCCACAACCCGGCATCGCCGGCATTGCCAGAATCACCCGCGCGGCCTACCCGGACCCTACCGCGCTGGACCCGGAAAGCCATTATCACGATGTCAAGGCCACGACCGACAAGAACCCGTGGAGCGCAGTGGATGTGGCCCACGTACAAACCTTCCCAAGGGTGCTGGAGCTGGGATGGCTGAAACAGCAGGCCGGGCTGGTCGAGTTGCCGCTGGTGCAAAAAGGCAGCCGCCTGTCGGTCATGCCGGTAACGCCCGAGCAGTGGGCGGTGATTGTCGCGTTGCGCTGAATGCGCAGCTAAGGTCAAGGGCTTGACCAATATCAACACGCCACACATGGCCGCAAGGCATGATGGACCGTGCATGACCGCAAGGATGCAGAACGATGAACCGATACGCCCCTAGAATCTTCGCCACTGCACTGATCGCACTGCTCGTTGCAGCCGGCGGGCTGGGGTACTGGAAGTCGCTCCACGACCAGTTGCCCGAAGGCCTGAGCATGGGCAACGGCCGCCTTGAAGCCACCGAAGTGCAGATCGCCAGCAAGGTCCCCGGTCGCCTGGCCGAGGTACTGGTCGATGAAGGCGACAACGTTACCCAAGGCCAGCTACTGGCACGCATCGACACCCGCACCATGGAAGCCCAGCGCAGCCAGGCCGAAGCCGAAGTGCTGCGCGCCCGGGAAAACTACGCCGCCGCCCAGGCCAGCGTGCAACTGCGCCAGAGCGAACTGCTGCTGGCCAGCCAGGAGCTCAAGCGCGTGCGCGAAATTTTCCAGCGCAAGTACGCCAGCCAGCAGTTGCTCGACCAACAGCAGGCGCGCTTTGACACAGCCAGCGCAGCAGTGGTCGCTGCCCGCGCCCAACTGGCAGCGATCAAGGCTGCAATCGGCGCCGCCGAAGCTCAAGTGGCACAGCTCACCAGCGAAATTGACGACAGCAGCCTGCGAGCGCCCATCAACGGCATCATCCAACTGCGCCTGGCCGAACCCGGTGAAGTGCTGGGTGCCGGCGGCCGCGTCCTGATGCTGATCGACCCCAGCGACCAATACATGAACCTGTACCTGCCGGCGTCCACCAGCGGCCGGCTGACCGTAGGCGATCAGGCGCGCATCGTGCTCGACGCCCTGCCCGAGCGCGCGCTGCCGGCCAAGGTGGCCTTTGTCGCAGCCAAGGCCCAGTTCACCCCCAAACAGGTCGAAACCCGCGACGAACGGCAAAAGCTGGTGTTCCGGGTCAAACTGCGCCTGAGCGACCCGGGCGCCGTGCCGCAAGCCAAACCAGGCATGCCAGGCGCCGGCTATGTCCGCACGGCTGAAGTGGACTGGCCGGCCAACTTGCAATGAACGCCCCGGCACTGCTGGCCGAAGGCATCAGCCACCGTTACGGCGACCTCATAGCCCTGCACCCGCTAGGTTTCAGCCTGCCTGTGGGCACCCGCTGCGCGCTGATCGGCCCCGACGGGGCAGGCAAATCAACCCTGTTGGGGCTGATCGCCGGCGTAAAACGCCTGCAACAGGGGGAGCTGCAGGTGCTGGGCGGCTCGATCCGCCAACGCCGCCATCGCACGGCGCTATACCCCAAAGTAGCGTTCATGCCGCAGGGGCTGGGCAACAACCTGTACCCGGAACTGTCGATCAGCGAGAACATCCGCTTTTTCGCCACCCTGTTCGGGCTGGGCCGCCGCGAGTGTGAGCAGCGCATGGCCAATCTGTTGCAGGCCACCGACCTGCAGCGCTTTGCCCAGCGCCCGGCCGGCAAGCTGTCGGGTGGCATGAAGCAGAAGCTGGGGCTTTGCTGCGCGCTGATCCACGAGCCAGACCTGCTTATCCTGGACGAGCCGACCACCGGCGTCGACCCACTGTCGCGGCGGCGCTTCTGGGAGCTGGTTGAGCAGGTTCGCGTACAACGCCCGCAACTGACCCTGCTGGTGGCTACCGCCTACATGGAAGAAGCCGAACAGTTCGAGCATTGCCTGATGCTCGATGGCGGCCGGCTGCTGGCCGCCGGCCCTAGCCACGAACTGGCTGCAGTAACCCCCAGCGGCAAGCTGGATGACGCCTTTACCCACTACCAGGGCGCGGGCAAGGCGCAGCATCAACCACTGGCAATCCCGTCGCGCCAAGCCACGGACGGCCCGGTCGCCATCGAGGCGCACGACCTGACCCTGCGCTTTGGCGACTTCACAGCGGTGAACAAGGTCAGTTTCGCCATTGGCCGTGGGGAGATCTTCGGCTTCCTGGGTTCCAACGGTTGCGGCAAGACCACCACCATGAAAGTGCTCACTGGCCTGATGCCGGCCAGCGAGGGCAGCGCCAGCCTGCTGGGTCGCCCGGTGGACGCCAGCGACCTCGCCACACGCAAGCGGGTCGGTTTCATGTCGCAGAGTTTCTCTCTGTATGGCGAGCTCAGCACCCGGCAGAACCTGGCCCTGCATGCCCGCCTGTTCGACTTGCCCAAAGCCGAGAGCGCCCAGCGCATCGATGAGCTGATCGAGCGCTTCGACCTCGCCGCTATCGCCGACCAACCGTCTGGCGCCCTGCCCCTTGGTTTGCGCCAGCGTCTGTCGCTGGCAGTGGCGGTTCTGCATCGCCCGGAAGTCTTGATCCTCGACGAACCGACCTCTGGCGTCGACCCGGCCGCCCGCGACGACTTCTGGCGCCTGCTGGTAGAACTGTCCCGCGAGCAAGGCGTGACCATTTTCCTCTCCACCCACTTCATGAACGAAGCCCAGCGCTGCGATCGTATTTCGCTGATGCACGCCGGGCGAGTGCTGGCCTGCGACACACCCGATGCCCTGCAGCATCAGTACCAGGGCGCCACGCTGGAGGACGCGTTCGTCCGCTGCCTGGAGCAGGCCCAGGAGCTGGCGCCAGCCGCCACCGACAGCAGCGTGCTGGAACAGGCGTCCACCCCCACCCTGCCGCTACGCCAGGGATTCAGCCTGCGCCGCCTGCTGGCAGTGGCCGGCCGTGAGGGCAAGGAGCTGCTGCGCGACAAGGTGCGCCTGGCCTTCGCCTTACTGGGTGCAATGTTCATGATGGTGATCTTCGGCTACGGCATTTCACTGGATGTGGAAAACCTCGCCTTCGCCGTGCACGATCAGGACCAGAGCCCGCAAAGCCGCGCCTACCTCGAAGCCTTCCGTGGTTCACGCTACTTCGCCGAACAGGCACCCATCCGCGATAGCAGCGAGCTGCACCAGCGCCTGCAACGCTCGGAAATCAAACTGGCACTGGAGATTCCGCCCGGTTTTGGCCGCGACCTGTACGCAGGGCGCCAGCCGGTGGTGGCTGCCTGGCTCGACGGTGGCATGCCGTTCCGCGCAGAAACCAGCCGCAACTACGTGGAAGCCGTGCACCAGGCCAACCTGGAGCAACTGGCACAGGCCAGCCCGCAACCGCAGCCACGCCAGGACCCGGTGCGCCTGGAAACGCGTTTCCGCTACAACCAGGATGTGGTCAGCGTGAACGCCATCGGTCCGGGCGTGATGGCACTGATACTGGCCTTCATACCGGCCATGCTCACTGCACTGGGCATCGTGCGCGAGAAGGAACTCGGCTCCATCACCAACTTCTACGCCACACCCCTCACCCGCCTGGAATTCCTGCTTGGCAAGCAGATGCCCTACCTGGCTGTGAGCCTGGTCAACCTGGCGCTGCTCGTCGCGATGAACTGCTGGCTGTTCGCCGTACCGCTCAAGGGCAGCGTACTGGCCCTGGCGTGTGGCGGCGTGGCCTACCTGCTGGCAACCACCAGCCTGGGCCTGCTGATTTCGGCATTCACCCGCACCCAGATCGCCGCCATTCTCGGCACCATGATCATTACCAGCCTGCCGACCATCCAGTTTTCCGGGCTGATCGTGCCACGCTCGTCGCTGGACGGCGCAGCAGCGGTGATGGGCCAGTTGTTCCCGGCGGGCTACTTCCTCGACATCGCAGTCGGCACCTTCACCAAGGCGTTAGGCCTGCGCGAGTTGTGGCCGCAGTGCCTGATCCTGCTGAGCTTCTTTGCCGCATTCACCGGCCTGAGCCTGGCAATGCTGAAGAAGCAGGAGGCCTGACATGTCGCGCCTGAACCACACCTTGCGCCTGGGCCTGAAAGAACTGACCAGCCTGCGCCATGACAGCGTACTGCTGCTGTTCCTGCTATATGCCTTCAGCGTGGCGATCTACATGCCGGCAGCCGGCTCGGTGATCGGCGTACACAACGCCAGCGTGGCGGTGGTGGATGAAGACCATAGCCTGCTCTCGCGCAAGCTCAGCGAAGCCCTGCAACCCCCCGAGTTCCAGCCAGCCGTGCCGCTGCCCCCGCAGCGCCTGGACCAGGCCATGGACAGCGGCCAGTACACCTTCGTCATCAACGTACCGGTGAACTTCCAGAGCGACCTGCTGGCCGGGCGCTCGCCGGAGCTGCAGATCAACGTCGACGCCACGGCCATGAGCCAGGCATTCATGGGCGCCGGCTACATCGGCCGCATCTTCGAGCGTGAGCTGCTCGACTACAGCCAGCGTGGCAACGTGCAAAGCCCGGTGCTGATCAACCCCAAAGCGCTGTTCAACCCCAACCTGGAGGGGGGCTGGTTTCTGGCAGTGATCCAGATCGTCAACAACATCACCATCCTGGCGATCATCCTCACCGGCACCGCGCTGCTGCGCGAGCGTGAGCACGGCACCCTCGACCACCTGCTGGTGCTGCCGTTGACCGCGCTGGAGATCATGCTGGCCAAAATCGGCAGCAACGCGCTGGTGGTGGTGATCTGCACCTGGATTTCATTGGTGGTAGTCGTCAAAGGTGCACTGGGCGTGCCGCTTTCTGGCTCGATGGGGCTGTTCCTGGCCGTGACCGCGCTGTACCTGTTCGCCAGCACTGCGCTGGGTATTTTCCTAGCTACCCTGGCGCGCTCGACGCCGCAGTTCGGCTTGCTGGCGATCCCGGTGATCATCCCGATGCTGTTGCTGTCCGGTGGCAGCACACCACTGGACAGCATGCCGCAGTGGCTGCAGTGGGTGATGCAGGGGTCACCCTCAACGCACTTTGTCAGCCTGAGTGCCGCAATCCTGTTCCGGGATGCCGGGTGGGCGGTGGTATGGCCGGATATCCTGGCGCTGACGCTGATCGGCCTGGTGTTCTTCAGCGTGGCCCTCGCGCGGTTCCGCCGTACCCTGGCGTCTTGAAGGCATGCGCGAGCGTCCGCCGAAAGTTGGAAAACTGGCACAAAGACAAAGGGCGCCTTTCGGCGCCCTACTCACAGACAGGTCGACTTGTCATCGCCATATACCTGCCCGGCTCTGTAATTGCTGGTTGAACCAGGATCCTCAGAGTCTTACAAGCCCCTTGCGGGAACAGGCTGATTATCACGCATCGAGCGTAACATTGACAACAGACCGCTCTGTTGCTGGATGTGTGAAACCCAGCGTAAAGCCAACTGCAGCCCTCACGGCGGCGAAATGCTCTGGCCGCATTGTAAAGGTCATGTATTCCCGACCACTTCCTTGCCGCGATTTGACCCGACATCTGTCCAATCTGGAGGTAGCCACCGTGTAGATCATGTCGCACTTGGCCCAGCATGTCAGGGCCGAACCAGGCAGATAACTCGGCAGCACAACGTGATGCCCTGCCATGTGATCCGGTGCAGTGGTACTCAAAGGGACTATCGTCACTAACTGGCGATTTTGACTGTGCTTGCGAAGAACGACCACGGGACGCACCTTGATCATTTCAGGCACTTGAAAGCCTGAAAAGTCGCACATCAGTACAGTCGCCTCTTTCGGCTGGTACTTCAAAGCCATTGCCAACACTCTCGAGCAACTGAAGACAGGGCACAATCTAGCTTGGCCATGGCCCCAAAAACTGAAAACTGGCGGGCTTACAGGAAAGACAGAAGGGTCCTACACACGGGGTAAGCCTGAATTCAATCCGACTTACCAGTGATGGACCTCACACTGTTTCAGGTCACTGCACAATCAGGTTGTTGAACAGCAGGTCCTCAACGATCGGCTTACCCTCTTCCGCCTCCAGCACCTGCTGCACCTGTTTCAGCGCCTCTTGGCGAAGATGCTCCTTGGCCTCGACGTTGCTCATGCTGTCCACCGTCTGCTGGGTGAACAGTGCCACCAGCTGGTTACGGATCAGCGGTTCGTGGTGTTTCACCGTCTTGGCCGCTTCGTCACCCGTCACGCGCAGGGCCACGTCAGCCTTGTACACGCGCAGCCGCGGGCTGCCGTCGAGCGCATAGTTGCCAACAAAGGGCGGGCTCAGGCTGATGTAGGCGACCTTGGGCACCCCTTCCTTGGCTTCTTCGGCCATGGCCGCAGCCGGCAGCAGCAGCGCCAGCACCATCAAGATCCACGCTTTCACGAATTCGCTCCTCAATACAATTGGCGCCAGCTTACCCAGCACACCGCTCAAACCCAAGCCCGGGCTTATGCCGGCCCATCAGGGCGGGCCATGCTCGTTGACCTGCCAAGCGGCCCTCCTACACTTATCGGCCACTACCCGCAAAGGAATAGCCCCGATGAAAGCTGTGTTGTGCAAAACCCTGGGTCCAGCGCGCAACCTGGTGCTGGAAGAGGTGGCCAGCCCACTGCCGAAGAAAAACGAGATCCTGCTGGACGTGCAGGCTGCCGGGGTCAACTTCCCCGACACCTTGATCATCGAAGGTAAGTACCAGTTCCAGCCACCGCTGCCGTTCTCTCCAGGTGGCGAGGCAGCGGGCGTGGTGGCCGCCATCGGTGAAAAGGCCGGCGCGTTCCAGGTAGGCGACCGGGTCATGGCGCTCACCGGCTGGGGGGCGTTCGCCGAGCAAGTGGCGGTGCCGTTCTATAACGTTCTGCCGATCCCGGCGAGCATGGACTTCACCACCGCTGCGGCCTTCGGCATGACCTACGGCACCTCGATGCACGCCCTTCGCCAGCGTGGCCAGTTGCAAGCAGGCGAGACTCTGCTGGTACTGGGCGCTTCCGGTGGGGTCGGCCTGGCGGCGGTGGAGATCGGCAAGGCCATGGGCGCGCGAGTGATCGCGGCGGCCAGCAGTGCCGAGAAACTGGCCGTGGCCAAGGCTGCCGGGGCGGATGAACTGATCGATTACAGCCAGGCCAACCTGCGCGAAGAAATCAAACGCCTGACCGGCGGCCAGGGCGTGGACGTGATCTACGACCCGGTCGGAGGCGAGCTGTTCGAACAAGCGGTGCGCGGGTTGGCCTGGAATGGCAGGCTGCTGGTGGTGGGTTTTGCCAGCGGCAGCATTCCACAGCTGGCGGCCAACCTGGTGCTGCTCAAGGGCGCGGCGGTACTGGGCGTGTTCTGGGGGGCATTTGCCCAGCGCCAGCCGGAGGACAATGCCGCCAACTTCCGCCAGCTGTTTGCCTGGCATGCCGAGGGCAAGTTGAAGCCGCTGGTGTCGCAGACTTATCCACTGGCAGAGGCTGGGGCCGCGATTGAGAAACTGGGGCAACGGCAGGCTGTGGGTAAGTTGGTGGTGGTGGCCAGGTAAGGCAGGACCCGCGAATACGGTGGTGACGGCAACGGTGAACGGCGGGTGGAATTGGCCGGCAGGCCCGGCCCTTTCGCGGGTAAACCCGCTCCTACAGGCGACCGCGCAGGGTTTACCCGCGAAGAGGCCGGAACAGGTTGTTCACACTTCGCGCAGATTATGGCAACGCCTGAATCGCGCCTCCAGATTGCGATCGGGCATCTGGTGACTGCGCAGTGCATTCAAGGTCTGCTCGACATAGTCGCGCGTGGTGCCATAACGCCCCTTGGCACTGGCCAGGATCTGGCTGAGCAAGGTATCCGGCAAGTTGCCGGCATAGCACGGCAAATGCCGCTCCAGCACAAAGCCCAAGGCCTGCACCTTGCTACCATCGCCCAGGCGGCAGTGGAGCCAGTGCGGCCGGTAGGCCGGATACGGCATCTCGCGTTGCCACAGAGCCATCAGTGAGTCGTCCAGATTGCGCTCATCCAGCCGGTAGGCAAAACCGCTGCAGGAACCACCGCGGTCCAGGCCAAACACCAGGCCGGGGGTTTCCGGGGTGCCGCGATGTTCATGCGACCACAGGTACAAGCCACGGTGATAACCATGTACCCGCGCGCGCTGGCGCTCCACCGAATTGCACTCCGGACGCCAGATCAACGAGCCATAGGCAAACAGCCACACCGGGCCACCCTGATGCCTGGACATGGTTGTCTTCATGGAGCTGAACAACTGTTCGCGAGTATGTTGCTGACCGAAATCGAGAGCTGGAGGGTATGAAACTTCCCAAGACATACGTTCAAGAGCCGACATAAGCTGCCGCCATTATTCCTTTGAACTACGGAGGTAGCGAGATTCGATTACACTGCGCCGCCAGGCCGCTGTACCAAGGGCGCTTGCAGTAACCATAGGCCAGAATTGCAGGAATACTCAAGCCCTTGAACACGCGTTTCGTGCACGGCTCCGACGACTGGGAAGTACTGTTTCAGCAACGGTGAAAGTTATTGGCGAAGGCGGTAATAATTACCGCCTTATACCCATACTTTCAAACTTTGGTTATTAACCGCGCGGCGCGTAGGCGAACACATCGGCACGCATGCGGTGCGCATCCATACCGGCTTCGACCAAAGCGTCGAGTGTGGCGTAGATCATGTTCGGTGAGCCGCTGGCATACACATGCACGCTATTGAGGTCGGCAATGTCTTCGCAGACCGCTTCATGCAGCATGCCGCAACGGCCTTCCCAACCGCACAGGTCGCTGACCACTTGATGCAGGAACAGGTTGGGCAGGCGCTGCCATTCGTCCCAGTGCTCGATCTGGTAGAAGTCCTCAGGCCGGCGCACACCCCAGTACAGGTGCACCGGGTGCTTGAAGCCCTGGGCCCGGCAGTGCTCGACCAGGCTGTGCATCTGGCCCATGCCGGTGCCGGCGGCAATCAGCACCAGAGGCCCGTCGGGCAGTTCGGCCAGATGGGTATCGCCAAACGGCATTTCGATGCGTGCCAGGCCATCTCGCCTGAGCTGGTCGATCAGTTGCACCGCACTAGGCTCACGCGCCAGCACGTGCAATTCCAGTTCACGCCCGGCATGCGGCGCGGATGCCAGCGAGAAGGCCGCCTGCTTGCCGCCCTCACGTTCGATCATCAGGTATTGCCCTGCGTGGTAGCGCAGTGGCTTGCCGGCAGGCGCACGCAGGAGCACCCGCCAGACGTCGCCACCGACGTCGACGCACTCACTGACGCTGCACGCCAGCTTGCGCACTGGCAGCTCGCCCAAGGCAAGCACACCGTCCCAGAGCAACACGCAGTCCTCCAGCGGTTCGGCAATGCAGGTGAACAACTCGCCATGGTCGCGGACTTCGCCATCCTGGCGAACCCGGCCTTCAACCAACAATGCGGCGCAAACATGGCAATTGCCATTGCGGCAGCTGTTTGGGCAGTCATAGCCCAGCCGCCGTGCTCCATCCAGGATCCTTTCCCCGGGTTCAAGCGCCAGCACCGCCCCGGACGGCTGCAACGTTACCTGCATCAATCTATTCCCAACTGATCCCACAGCTCATCGATACGGCGGGTGACGGCCTCATCCTTGACGATGACCCGGCCCCATTCGCGTGTAGTCTCGCCCGGCCACTTGTGAGTAGCGTCCAGGCCCATCTTCGAACCCAGCCCCGATACCGGTGACGCAAAGTCCAGGTAGTCGATCGGGGTGTTGTCAATCATTACCGTATCACGCTTGGGGTCCATGCGCGTGGTAATGGCCCAGATCACATCGTTCCAGTCACGAGCGTTGATATCGTCATCGGTGACAATAACGAACTTGGTGTACATGAACTGTCGCAGGAACGACCACACACCCAGCATTACGCGCTTGGCGTGGCCTGGGTACTGTTTCTTCATGGTCACCACCGCCATGCGGTACGAGCAGCCTTCCGGCGGCAGGTAGAAGTCGGTGATTTCCGGGAACTGCTTCTGCAGGATCGGCACGAAGACTTCGTTCAGCGCCACGCCGAGAATGGCCGGCTCATCGGGCGGCCGACCGGTGTAGGTGCTGTGGTAGATCGGTTTTTGCCGGTGAGTGATGCGCTCTACGGTGAACACCGGGAAGCTGTCCACTTCGTTGTAGTAGCCCGTGTGATCGCCGTATGGGCCTTCCGGGGCCATTTCGCCCGGGTGGATTACCCCCTCCAGGATGATCTCGGCGGTTGCCGGTACCTGCAGGTTGCTGCCACGGCACTTGACCAGCTCGGTGCGGTTGCCTCGCAGCAGGCCGGCGAAGGCGTACTCGGAAAGAGTGTCCGGCACCGGGGTCACGGCGCCGAGAATGGTCGCCGGGTCAGCGCCCAGCGCCACGGCGACCGGAAACGGCTGGCCGGGGTTCTTCTCGCACCACTCTCGGTAGTCGAGGGCGCCGCCACGGTGGCTGAGCCAGCGCATGATCACCTTGTTGCGGCCAATCACCTGCTGGCGGTAGATGCCCAGGTTCTGGCGGTCCTTGTTCGGGCCACGGGTCACGGTGAGGCCCCAGGTAATCAGCGGCGCCACGTCGCCAGGCCAGCAGTGCTGAATCGGCAGTGCGCCGAGGTCGACATCGTCACCCTCGACCACCACTTCCTGACACACCGCGTCCTTGACCACTTTGGGCGCCATCGACACGACCTTCTTGAAGATCGGCAGCTTCGACCAGGCGTCCTTCAGGCCCTTGGGCGGCTCGGGCTCCTTGAGGAAGGCCAGCAGCTTGCCGATTTCCCGCAGTTCGCTGACCGACTCGGCGCCCATGCCCATGGCCACCCGCTCCGGGGTACCAAACAGGTTGCCCAGCACGGGGATGTCGAAGCCGGTGGGCTTTTCGAACAGCAATGCCGGGCCCTTGGCGCGCAGGGTGCGGTCGCAGACCTCGGTCATTTCCAGGACGGGGGAGATCGGTACCTGGATGCGCTTGAGCTCACCGCGCTGTTCCAGGCCACGGATGAAGTCGCGCAAGTCGCGATACTGCATGCAGGAGCCTCGTGTTGGCCGTATCGGTCGGGGTGCAGAGTGTAGCGCCGTTCGAGGCCTGTTTGGGGGCAAAAATGCACTGGGGCCACCTTGCGCCCCTTCGCAGGCACGCCCGCCCCCACAAGGATTGTATTTAACCTGTGGGAGCGGGCGTGCCCGCGAAGGGCCGCAAGGCGGCCCCAATTACTGCCTGATCGGGAAGCTTACTTGCGCTTCATCGACAGGAAGAACTCATCGTTGGTCTTGGTCTGCTTGAGCTTGTCGACCAGGAACTCGATGGCAGCGATTTCGTCCATCGGGTGCAGCAGCTTGCGCAGAATCCACATACGCTGCAGTTCGTCGTCAGCGGTCAGCAACTCTTCGCGGCGGGTGCCGGAGCGGTTGATGTTGATGGCCGGGAACACACGTTTCTCGGCGATGCGGCGGTCCAGCGGCAGCTCCATGTTGCCGGTGCCCTTGAACTCTTCGTAGATCACTTCGTCCATCTTCGAGCCGGTTTCAACCAGCGCAGTGGCGATAATGGTCAGCGAACCGCCTTCCTCGATGTTACGCGCAGCACCGAAGAAGCGCTTGGGCTTCTCGAGGGCGTGGGCGTCGACACCACCGGTCAGCACCTTGCCGGAGCTCGGGATCACGGTGTTGTAGGCACGTGCCAGTCGAGTGATCGAGTCCAGCAGGATAACCACATCCTTCTTGTGCTCGACCAGGCGCTTGGCCTTCTCGATCACCATCTCGGCAACCTGCACGTGGCGGGTTGGCGGCTCGTCGAAGGTGGAGGCAACCACTTCGCCACGCACGGTGCGCTGCATTTCGGTCACTTCTTCCGGGCGCTCGTCGATCAGCAGGACGATCAGGTGGCACTCGGGGTTGTTGCGGGTGATATTGGCCGCAATGTTCTGCAGCATGATCGTCTTACCGGCTTTCGGCGGGGCAACGATCAGGCCGCGCTGGCCTTTGCCGATCGGGGCGCACAGGTCGATGACGCGACCGGTCAAGTCCTCGGTGGAGCCGTTACCGGCCTCCATCTTCAGGCGCTTGTTCGGGAACAGCGGCGTCAGGTTTTCGAACAGGATCTTGTTCTTCGCGTTTTCCGGGCGGTCGAAGTTGATGGTATCGACCTTCAGCAGGGCGAAGTAACGCTCCCCTTCCTTCGGTGGGCGGATCTTGCCGACGATGGTGTCGCCGGTACGCAGGTTGAAACGGCGGATCTGGCTGGGCGAGACATAGATATCGTCTGGGCCGGCCAGGTAGGACGCATCAGCCGAACGCAGGAAACCGAAACCATCCTGGAGAATCTCCAGCACGCCGTCACCCGAGATCTCTTCGCCGCTTTTCGCATGCTTCTTCAGCAGGGCGAAAATCACGTCCTGTTTGCGCGAACGGGCCATGTTTTCGATGCCCATCTGTTCGGCCATTTCCAAAAGATCGGTAATCGGCTTTTGCTTGAGTTCAGTCAGGTTCATAAGGGGAATGACGTAATCATGTAAGAAGGGAGAATTAAGCTTCTGGCTTAATGAGGCCGCGCCGCTGGATGGCGACAGGATCGCGTACTGATTCGAATTAGGGATGCTTCGGCGACGGCATGTAGAGGGCACTGGAAAAGCAGTGCGAGGCCGAATGTAACACTTGCTTTTTTCTGCGTCTAGTGCTCTGAAAAAGAAAAGCCCCGCATTTGCGGGGCCTTTTCACATCACAGGTGGGCGTCGAGGAATGCGGCCAACTGCGATTTGGACAGTGCACCAACCTTGGTGGCCTCGACGTTGCCGTTCTTGAACAGCATCAGCGTCGGGATACCACGCACACCGTGCTTGGCCGGGGTTTCCTGGTTCTCGTCGATATTCAGCTTGGCGACGGTCAGTTTGCCCTCGTAGGTGGAAGCGATGTCGTCCAGAACCGGAGCGATCATCTTGCATGGACCGCACCATTCAGCCCAGTAGTCGACCAGTACCGCGCCTTCGGCCTTCAGGACATCGGCTTCGAAGGAGGCGTCGGTGACATGTTTGATCAGATCGCTGCTCATGGATATCTCCAGGGTCGTAAGCAAAAAACGTGGCCCATGATAGCCGCACCCACGCCGGACAGGAAGCCACGGACGATTGAGTGTAACTATAGTTGCGCAAGACGCCGCGAATCGAAACTGTCATATGGCCGTCATAGAATCGAATGGCACATTGCCTTGCATCAAGGCCAGTACAACGGCGGAGTGCCACGCGTTGGCGATAGCCTGCTATCGTGGCACGATTGCCAGGTTAACGACCGAGAACAACCAGATCATGCCGCATACCATCGCGAAGAACCTGTCCCTGATCGCCGCCATCGACCTTGGCTCCAACAGTTTTCACATGGTCGTGGCCAAGGCCCACCATACCGAAATCCGCATCCTTGAGCGGCTCGGCGAGAAGGTTCAGCTGGCCGCCGGCATCAACGAAGAGCGCATGCTCAGTGAAGAGGCAATGGAAAGAGGCCTGGATTGCCTCAAGCGCTTTTCCCAGCTGATCAACGGCATGCCGGCAGGCTCCGTGCGTATCGTCGGTACCAATGCATTGCGCGAAGCGCGCAACCGTAACGAATTCATCCAACGCGCCGAAGCCATCCTCGGCCACCCGGTGGAGGTCATCTCCGGCCGTGAAGAGGCGCGCCTGATCTACCTGGGCGTGTCACACACCCTGGCCGACACCCCCGGCAAGCGCCTGGTGGCCGACATCGGCGGCGGCAGTACCGAATTCATCATTGGCCAGCGCTTCGAGCCGCTGCTGCGCGAAAGCCTGCAGATGGGTTGCGTAAGCTTTACCCAGCGCTATTTCCGCGACGGCAAGATCACCCCGGCCCGCTATGCCCAGGCCTACACTGCCGCGCGCCTGGAACTGATGAGCATCGAAAATGCCCTGCACCGCCTGACCTGGGATGAGGCCATCGGCTCATCCGGCACCATTCGCGCCATCGGCGCCGCCATCAAGGCCGGCGGCCTGGGCAATGGCGAGGTCAACGCCGAAGGCCTGGCCTGGGTCAAACGCAAACTGTTCAAGCTGGGCGAGGTCGACAAGATCGACTTCGACGGCGTCAAGCCAGACCGCCGCACCATCTTCCCGGCTGGCCTGGCGATTCTCGAAGCGATCTTCGATGCCCTTGAACTGCACCGCATGGACCACTGCGACGGCGCCCTGCGCGAAGGCGTGCTGTTCGATCTGCTCGGCCGCCACCACCACGAAGACGTGCGCGAACGCACCCTGAACTCGCTGATGGAGCGCTATCACGTGGACCAGGGCCAGGCTGCGCGCGTTGAGCGCAAGGCGTTGCACGCATTCGACCAGGTGGCCGATGCTTGGAATCTGAAAGAAGGAAACTGGCGCGATCTACTGGGCTGGGCCGCGAAAGTGCACGAAATCGGGCTGGACATTGCCCATTATCACTACCACAAGCACGGCGCTTATCTGATCGAGCACTCGGACCTGTCGGGCTTTTCTCGGGAAGATCAGCAGATGATGGCCCTGCTGGTGCGCGGGCACCGCCGCAACATCCCCAAGGACCGTTATGCCGAACTGGGTGAGGAAGGGGTCAAGCTGCTGCGCCTGTGCGTGCTGCTGCGCTTTGCCATCCTGTTCCACCACATCCGCGGCACCCAGCAAATGCCAAAAGTAGAACTGCACGGCGGGGACAACAGCCTGGATGTCGCCTTCCCTGAGGGTTGGCTGGAACAGAACCAGCTGACCCAGGCCGACTTCGCCAACGAGGCGGAGTGGCTGGCCCGGGTCGGTTTCGTCCTCAGCGTACGTTGAGGACCGGGTTGCTCAGGCGCTCCAGCAGGGTCGCCTGAACGCTGCGCGGGTTCTGGTTGCCGGTCGGGGTGCTGCGCACGTAGCGCCCGTCTGGCTGCAAGGTCCAGGCGTGGGTATTGTCGGTCAGGTAGCCTTCCAGCTCCTTCTTCACACGCAGCAACAACTTCTTGCCTTCCACCGGGAAGCAAGTCTCGACACGCTTGTCGAGGTTGCGCTCCATCCAGTCGGCGCTGGACAGGTAGATCTGCTCTTCGCCGCCATTGAGGAAGTAGAACACCCGCGTGTGCTCGAGGAAGCGACCAATGATCGAACGCACCTGGATGTTGTGCGAAACCCCCGGAATGCCAGGGCGCAGGCAGCACATGCCACGCACCACCAAGTCGATTTTCACGCCCGACTGGCTGGCCTTGTACAGCGCCTTGATGACTTTGGCGTCGGTCAGCGAGTTGAACTTGGCGATGATGTGCGCCGGCTTGCCTTCGAGGGCAAACTGGGTTTCCCGCGCGATCATGTCGAGCATGCCCTTTTTCAGGGTGAACGGCGCATGCAGCAGCTTCTTCATGCGCAGGGTCTTGCCCATGCCGATCAACTGGCTGAACAGCTTGCCGACGTCCTCGGTGAGCGCATCGTCAGAGGTCAGCAGGCTGTAGTCGGTGTACAGGCGGGCGTTGCCGGCGTGGTAGTTACCGGTACCCAAGTGCGCATAACGCACGATCTCACCCTGCTCGCGGCGCAGAATCAGCATCATCTTGGCGTGGGTCTTGAACCCGACCACGCCGTAGATCACTACCGCACCGGCCGCTTGCAGGCGGCTGGCCATCTGCAGGTTGGACTCTTCGTCAAAGCGCGCACGCAACTCGATCACCGCAGTGACCTCTTTGCCGTTACGCGCCGCGTCCACCAGGGCGTCGACGATTTCTGAGTTAGCCCCCGAGCGGTACAGGGTCTGGCGCACGGCGAGCACGTGCGGGTCCTTGGCGGCCTGGCGCAGCAGGTCGACCACTGGCGTAAAGGACTCGAACGGGTGCATCAGCAGGATGTCCTGCTTGCTGATCACACTGAATATGTTATCGGCGTTCGCCAGCAGCTTGGGGATCGCCGGGGTGAACGGTGTGTATTGCAGCTCCGGATGGCTGTCCAGGCCGGTGATGCTGAACAGGCGGGTGAGGTTGACCGGGCCATTGACCTGGTACAGCTCGCTTTCGCTCAGGCTGAACTGCTTCAACAGGTAGTCCGACAGGTGTTTCGGGCAGGTGTCGGCCACTTCCAGGCGCACGGCGTCACCGTAGCGGCGCGAGAACAGCTCACCGCGCAGCGCGCGAGCCAGGTCGTCGACCTCTTCAGAGTCCAGCGCCAGGTCGGCGTTACGCGTCAGACGGAACTGGTAGCAGCCCTTCACCTTCATGCCCTGGAACAGGTCGTCGGCGTGCGCGTGGATCATCGACGACAGGAACACGTAGTTTGCGCCCGGGCCGCCCACCTCTTCCGGCACGCGAATAACCCGCGGCAGCAGGCGTGGCGCCGGAATGATCGCCAGACCCGAGTCGCGACCGAAGGCATCCACCCCCTCGAGCTCGACTATGAAGTTGAGGCTCTTGTTCACCAGCAGCGGGAACGGGTGAGTCGGGTCAAGGCCAATCGGGGTAATGATCGGGGCAATTTCGTCGCGGAAATAGCGGCGTACCCAGGTCTTGAGCTTGGGTGTCCAGTAACGGCGGCGGATAAAGCGGATCTGGTGCTTTTCCAGCTCAGGCAACAGCACGTCGTTGAGGATCGCGTACTGGCGCTCTACCTCGATGTGCACCAGTTCGCTGATGCGCGCCAGCGCCTGGTGGGGCTGCAGGCCATCGGCTCCGGCCTGTTCACGGGCGAAGTTGATCTGCTTCTTCAGGCCGGCGACGCGAATCTCAAAGAACTCGTCGAGGTTACTGGAGAAGATCAACAGGAACTTGAGGCGTTCCAGCAGCGGGTAGCTCTCGTCCAGTGCCTGCTCCAGCACCCGGATATTGAACTGCAGTTGCGAGAGTTCGCGATGAATGTACAGGCTGCTGTCGTCCAGGCCAGGGACGGCGATTGCCGGGGCCGGGGCCGGCGCAGGCACCGGAGCCACAGGCTCGGCCACCTGTTCCGCTTCAGGCTCGGCCGCCGGAGGCAGGTCTGGCGGGGTTTGCACCATCTCTTCTGGGAGCTCCTGAGCATCCTTGATCGCGACAGGGCTTAGCACTTCATTATTCATCTGGCGTTCCTGAGGACGTTAACGCCCTATCATCTATTGAGCGGCAAGATAAGCGCCCATTATGACGCCCGTGTGACACACATGGGCAAGCCGTGGCAAGGCCTCTGGCATTGTCTGCGCTGGAATTGTTCACGTCGAGACACATTTGGACACTTTCACGAACGCGCGCGAAGGGGTAGGCTGCGCGTTCATTTCGCCAGCACCTCAGAAAATGCTTCAACAATTCCTGCAGGATTTCGGCTACTTCGCCCTTTTTCTAGGCACCTTCTTTGAAGGCGAGACCATTCTGGTGCTTGCGGGTTTCCTTGCGTTCCGCGGTTACATGGATATCAATCTGGTGTGCCTGGTGGCCTTCTTCGGCAGCTACGCGGGCGACCAGTTGTGGTACTTCATGGGCCGACGCCACGGGCGCAGGATCCTGGCGCGCAAGCCGCGCTGGCAGGCAATGGGTGACCGCGCGCTGGACCACATCCGCCGCCATCCTGATATCTGGGTGCTGAGCTTCCGCTTTGTCTATGGTTTGCGCACGGTCATGCCGGTGGCCATAGGCCTGTCGGGTTACCCGCCACGCCGCTACCTGCTGCTGAACGGGATTGGCGCGGGCATCTGGGCAGTGGCCCTGGGCGTCGCGGCCTACCACTTCGGCGCCATCCTCGAAGGCTTGCTGGGCAACGTCAAGCGTTACGAGCTATGGGTGCTTGGTGGCCTGGTGGCGCTGGGCGGTCTGCTGTGGCTGCGCCGGCGCTTCCGCGCGTTGCGCGCGGAGCGCAGGGCGGCGAGCCAGGCCCAGCCCCCAGAGGCTGAGCAGGCTGTAGGCCACGAGCAGAAACCAGGCCAGCGGCACGACCACCGCTAAGCCCAAGGCGCCGGCCAGGTACAAGGCCGGCGCATTCAGAAACAGCCGCGCCAGCTCAAGGCGTGCAGACCAGGGCCGATTCTCCAGCAACGCGCCCAGCACGAACAAGCCAAACGCCATCAGTGACCAGCCGAGCACCAGCGCGGCAACCGGCACGCGCTCGGCCACGTCCATCAAGTAGCTGCCCAAGGCCACGTAGACCACGAACTGCGCGGCCACATAGGCTTGCTGCGCGCGCCCCAGGGCAATCTCGAACTTGCGAAATAACGCCAGGTCCTGCTTGGCCTGTGGGTAACGTGCAGCCACATCGGCCGGGCGCCAGCCGGTAGGCATGAACCAGATACGCAGCTTGTCCCACAGGCTGGTGGTGCGCTGGGCGTCATGCCAGAGCTGGGCATAGAACTGCAGGTTGGCCCATAGCGGGTTCCAACTGGCCAGCGGCGTGGTCACCCCGAACACCACCGGCTCAGCCGTGTCCTCCTCCTTGAACGTGCCGAACAGACGGTCCCAGAAAATGAACACACCGCCGTAATTGCGATCCAAGTAAGCAGGGTTTTGCGCATGGTGGACGCGATGATTGGATGGCGTGATCAACACCCACTCAAGCCAGCCAAGTTTGGGGATATGCCGGGTATGCACCCAAAACTGATACAGCAGGTTGAGCGAGGCCACGGTGATGAACACCAGTGGCGGCACGCCCAGCAGCGCCAACGGCAGGTAGAACAGCCACGAGAAAATGAACCCGCTACTGGTCTGGCGCAGCGCCGTGGTGAGGTTGTACTCCTCGCTCTGGTGATGCACAGAGTGCGCAGCCCACAGCACGTTGCGCTCATGCCCCAGGCGGTGCAGCCAGTAGTAACAGAAGTCGTACAGGACAAAGGCCAGCAACCAGACCCACCATGCCTCTGCCGGCAATCGCAGCAGCGCCAGGTGCTCGAAGGCCAGGGCATAGGTGACCAGCCCTACGCCTTTGGTCAGCAGCCCGGTACTGGTCGACAGTACGCCGGTACTCAGGCTGTTGATCGAATCGGCCAAGGTGAAATTGCGCTGGCCACGCACACGATCGGCGACCAGTTCGACGGCTATCAGCACAAAAAAGAACGGCACGGCCAGCAGTATCAGGTCCATGGGCGCGACCTCAGACGTTATCCACCAAGATTAGGCCGCACCCGCAGGAATCCCTATGGCGACATCTGCCAAACTAGAGGACATTTAGCGCCTCGACACTGGAGTAATGAGCATGACAAAAAAAGTAGCGGTGATTCTTTCCGGCTGTGGCGTGTATGACGGCGCCGAAATCCACGAAAGCGTGATCACCCTGCTGCGCCTCGACCAGCGCGGTGCGCAGGTGCAGTGCTTCGCGCCGAACATCGCACAGATGCATGTAATCAACCATCTGACTGGCGAAGAAATGCCCGAATCGCGCAATGTGCTGGTGGAGTCGGCGCGCATCGCCCGCGGCGAGGTCAAGGATATCCGTGAGGCCAAGGCCGAAGACTTCGATGCGCTGATCGTACCGGGCGGTTTCGGGGCAGCAAAAAATCTGTCCAACTTTGCCGTGGAAGGCGCCAACTGCAGCGTGAACCCAGACGTGCTGGCCTTGGCCGAAGCCTTTGCCGACGCCTGCAAACCCGTTGGCCTGATCTGCATCTCGCCGGCGCTGGCGGCGAAGATCTATGGGCCGGGCGTGGT
This sequence comes from Pseudomonas sp. VEM90, assembly GCF_054611535.1. Lineage (NCBI taxonomy): Bacteria > Pseudomonadati > Pseudomonadota > Gammaproteobacteria > Pseudomonadales > Pseudomonadaceae > Pseudomonas > Pseudomonas sp. VEM90. The sequence goes on from NZ_JBTRAR010000002.1 coordinate 58,280, forward strand.
CTGCACCATCGGCAGCGATGCCGGCACTGCGGCGGCTGTCGAGAAGATGGGCGGCACCCATGAAGAATGCGATGTACACGACATTGTCGAAGACACCCAGCGCAAGCTCGTGACTACCCCGGCGTACATGGAGGCCAAGTCGATCAGCGAGGCGGCGGGCGGAATCTACAAGCTGGTGGACCGAGTGCTGGAGCTGACGCACGAGTAAGCGACTGCGTTGGCTTCTTCGCGGGCATGCCCGCTCCCACAGGTCCTGTAGGAGCGGGTTTACCCGCGAACACCGGCAGAGCCAGTGCCATCCACCGCGCTACGCTGGGCTGTCGCCTACAGGAACCATGTCAGCGCTCAGCTTTTCGAGAGCCGGGCAATGATCCGGTCCAATGCATTGGCAAACGCCTGCTTCTCGCGCTCCCCATAAGCCGCCTGTCCACCCCCCACCTGGCCCTGCTCACGCAGCTCGGTGAACAGGTTGCGCGCCGCCAGGCGGTCGCCCATGTTGCGCTCGTCGAACTCACGCCCACGCGGGTCCAGTGCGGCTACACCCTTTTTCACCAGGCGGTCAGCCAGCGGCACGTCACTGCAGATCACCAGCTCGCCAGGCACGGCGTGCTCCACAATGTAATCATCGGCCGCATCCATGCCGCTGGGCACCACGATCAGGCGCACGATCGCGAACGCCGGCTTGGCCACAGCCTGCCCCGCCACCATCACCACCTCGAACTTGCGCTTGAGGGCGAACTTGACGATCAGATCCTTGGCCGCCTTGGGGCAGGCATCGGCATCGATCCATACACGCATTGGACACTCTCTACATGAACTCAATGCGCCCATCATGCCTGAAGTGCAGCGAAAGCTGGAGCAGGCCAGCGCTGGAAAAATGGCGCCAAAATTTCATTTACCGCTTATCCGACCCCGCCACTCAGGCTAAACTCGCCACAGCTTCAATGGCCTGCCCGAGCGCGCAATGAACCACCCTCACGAAATCCGCCCTGACCTGGACGAAGGCATCGACCGCAAGGTCCTGGCGACATTGCGTGCGCGCTTCCTGCATCTCAACCAGGGCCGACTGCAGCGAGCAAAGGAGGGCCTGTCAACGCGCCAGCAACAGGTACTGTCGTTGCTGCCGCTGCTGTTTCACGTGAACCACCCGTTATTGCCGGGTTACGTCTCCGGCAGCACACCCGCGGGCGTATCGGCTTACGAGCCAAGCGCCGAGCTGGTGGCAGATGCCCAACGCCTGGCCCGCTCGTTCACCTACAAGGCCCAGCATGGCAACCCGCCACGCCCAATCCACGGCCTGTTCCTGATGGGCAGCCTGGGCTCGCTGGCGCAGGCTGAGCACAGCGACATGGACCTGTGGGTGTGCCATGCACCCGGCTTGCCCGAACAGCTGCTGGGAGAGCTGCGCCGCAAGTGCCAGCTGCTGGAGGTCTGGGCGGCAAGCCTGGGAGCCGAAGCACACTTTTTCCTGATCGATACACAGGGCTTCGCCCAAGGTCAGCGCGATGGCCAGCTCGGCTCCGACGACTGCGGCACCACCCAGCACTACCTGCTGCTGGATGAGTTCTACCGCACCACCCTGTGGCTGGCCGGGCGCACGCCGCTGTGGTGGCTGGTACCTGTGTACGAGGAGCACAACTACTACAGCTACACCCAGACCTTGCTGTCCAAACGCTTCATCCGCAGCCAGGACGCCCTAGACCTTGGCAACCTGGCGCACATTCCGCCCGGTGAGTTCGTCGGCGCGGGCCTGTGGCAATTGTTCAAAGGCATCGACTCGCCCTACAAATCGCTGCTCAAACTGCTGCTGACCGAAGCCTACGCCAGCGAACACCCTGCGGTGCGCTGCCTGAGCCTGGACTACAAGCAGGCAGTGTTTGCCAACCAGCTCGACCTCGACGAGCTGGACCCCTACGTGATGGTCTACCGGCGCATCGAACGTTACCTGCTGCAACGCGGCGAACCCGCGCGCCTGGAGCTGGTAAGGCGCAGCCTGTACCTGAAGGTGAACAAGAAGCTCAGCGACCAAGGCCGCAGCCAAGGCTGGCAACGCCGGCTGCTGCAGCGCCTGGCCGGCGAGTGGGGCTGGGACCAGCGCCAGCTGGCCCTGCTGGACAGCCGCAGCCAATGGAAAGTGCAGCAGGTTGCCGTCGAGCGCCGCGAACTGGTGGCCGAGCTTAACCTCAGTTATCGCTTCCTCAGCCAGTTCGCCCGTACCCAGAACGCCAGCAGCCGCGCTGACCAGCGCGACCTCAATGTGTTGGGCCGGCGCCTGTACGCAGCCTTCGAGCGCCGCGCCGGCAAAATCGAAGTAATCAACCCCGGCATCGCCCCTGACCTCGCCGAAGGCACCCTGACGCTGGTTCAGGCACCCAACCGCAAGGAGCCGGGCAGCTACCACTGGGAGCTGTACAGCGGCAACCTGAACACCCACGAGGTGCAGCACTTCAGCCCGATCAAGCGCTGCCGTGAGCTACTCGAACTGCTGACCTGGGCCCATCGCAACGGGGTCATCGACAACAGCACCCGCCTGGCGCTGCATCCAGGGGTCAGCGACCTCGGGGAATTCGAGCTGTTCAACCTGCTGGGCTGTCTGCGGCAAAGTATCACCCTGCCCTTGCCCACCGTCAGCGAAGTGCGCCTGTTGCAGCCCAGCGTTGCCGATGAGGTGTTGTTGCTGGTCAACGTCGGCGTCGACCCGCTGCGCCACCACCGCGACCTGAACGTTTTGATGACCACAGAGCGCACTGATTCGTTGAGCTACGCTGGCGTACGCGAAAACCTGGTGCTGACCCTGGACCAGGTCACCGTCAACAGCTGGAACGAGGTGCTGGTCCAGCGCTATGACGGCGAACACGCGCTGGTGCGCTGCCTGCGCGACTTCCTCAACAGCCCGGCGCAGCGCGGCCACCGGCCACGGGTGCGAGTACGCTGCTTCTGCCAAAGCCGTGCCCAGCCTATCGGCCAGCGCGTAGAGGAAATTTTCGACACCGCGCAGCTGCTGCGGGATCAAGGGCTACACCACCGCTACCTGTTGCAGGTGGCCCAGCACACCCATGTGCTGGAGCTGCTGCCCGAGCATGTCAGCCTGACGACCCTGGCCGAGCATGAGGCGCTACTGGCCTACCTGGGCGAAGAGCGCAGCGCCTACAGCCCGCTGTACCTGGATGCCAATGCGCTGCAGGACCACGACCTGCGCCTGGTGCTGGAGCAAGGCCGACCAGCCTGCATTCAGGTGTTCTACCGCCTGCAGGGCGGCTGGGCCGACGTGTATGTGCTGGATGAATACAACGCATTGTGGCAACAACGCCTGCCGCTGCATGACGAAGCGCATCTGTTGTTGCCACTGCAGCGCTTTCTGCGCTCGGTGGTAATGCGCCGCGATGCACGCCTGCCCCTCGATAGCCTGCGGCCGGCCTCGCTGGATATCCACTTCGCGCAGCTGTTGCCCACCGGCCCAGGCAAGGCACGCAGCATCGAGCCGCGCCTGGCCCCGGCCGAGGGCAGCGACCAGCCTTACTATGAGGTACAGGCGATTATCCAGGCCGGTGTAGCGGGTGTGGCGCATGTGACGCTGTACTGCGACCAGCAGGAGTTTTCCGAGCTGGAACATGGTGAGCAGCTGTATGCGGTGGCGGCCCGGCAGATCATCGGTCAGCGCCGTGGTGCAGCGCAGTACCGGTGCTATATCACCGACCTGGATTTGTCCGAGCTGCTGGATGACCGCCTGGGGGCAACGCAGGTATACCTGAGCTACAAGCGGGTGCTGGAGCAGGCTTTGAATGAGGGGCTGGGGCAGGTTTTGGCGGAAGGCGCCTGAACTCGCAGCACAAGATGGAACAGCCTTGTGCTGCAAATGGCCCGCGAAGCGGCCTACTGGCCCTTACAGGTCGTAATCGCCCGCCGCCTCCGGCTGGTATTCCACTTCCAGCAGCTTCAGCTTGAGGGTCTTGCCCCCCGGGGCCGGCCAATCGATCTGTTCGCCCACCGACAGCCCCAGCAAGGCGCAGCCAATCGGCGCCAGAATCGAAACCTTGCCTTCCGGCCCGGCATCCTTGGGGTACACCAGCGTCAGGTGGTAGTCCTTGCCGCTGGCTTCCTCACGGCAGTGCACCCGCGAGTTCATGGTCACCACGCCCGCCGGCACTTCCTCGTGACCGACCACCTGCTCGGCGCGGTCCAGCTCGTCCTGCAGGGCGAGCACACCCGGCGTACTCTCGTCGAGGCTGTCGATCAGACGCTCCAGACGTTGTACGTCCAATCGGGTGAGGATGAGGGAAGGCTTGGTGCTCATGATCCAGTCAGACTCCTTTGAACAGGCAGTTTTCAACGTGCAAATAAAGCAAAACCCCGCCCAAGGGCGGGGTTTGAGAAGGCTTTGGCGTCACCGACGCAGAACCCGACACTACCACAGCCGGGCAAATACTCAAGCCCCTGCGCTCAGTGTGCCTTAGCCTGCTCACGCAAGACCTGGGCCTCGCGGCAGATCTGCCGGCGCCGTTCGTCATCGGCAGAGCGCCATTCGCGAATGTGCTCGACATGCCGATGGCAACCGGTACACACCCGCTGTTCGTCCAGCCGGCATACGCTGATGCACGGTGACGGCACTGCAGGGCTGACGTTGCTGTAAAGCGGCTTGGGCGGCCGAACCTGGGCGCTACTCATGTCAGATCTCGTCGAAGTCCAGCTTCTCGCCGGCCCGCTCCCAGACGATACGCTCGAGCATTTCACCCAGCAACTCTTCGCTCTTTTCGCACACCCACTTGCCGCTGTCTTCGTCGTAATCGAAGTGGAAACCACCGGAGCGGTCGGCAAGCCACAGCTGGCGCAGTGGCTCCTGACGGCTGAAGATCAGCTGGGCGCCGCCCTCGAACTTGACGGTCAGGACACCGGCGGAGTTCTCCATGTCCAAGTCCAGGCCGCTCTCGTCGAACAGGTCTTCCAGGGCCTGTTGGGTCGCGTCGACCAGGTCATGGAAACGCGCTTCACTCAAACTCATTGCAGGAACCTCGAAATTGGCTGCGTTACAGGCAAGCCGGGCAAGATACGGGCGCTTGCCGCCGAATGCAAAGGTTTAGCCGTTGCCTTCACCGGCCTCTTCGCGGGCAAGCCGGCTTGTACAGGGGCTACGCAGAGGCTAAGCATAGCCCGCCCGACGGACCGGTCCTTGCATAGGCAAGCCGCCGGTCGCTCGGTATACTCGGGCGCAATACTGCATTTTTCTAAGGATTTCACCCATGAAGCGCCTGATTTCCTCCTTCGCGGCGCTGGTCGCTGTTGCCTGCCTCGTTTCGGCCTGTGGCCAGAAAGGCCCGCTGTATCTGCCTGAAGATGGCGATAACGGCAAAGCGCACAAGTCGCACCAGCACCAGCCAAAAGCCGAGCCGGCCCCGGAACAAGAACAGCAGCCCGAGCTGCAATCCGAGCCCGAGCAATCGCCAGCGCAGTAAGGAAACCAGATGAACGCTTTCAACTACCGCGACGGTGAACTGTTCGCGGAAGGCGTGGCCCTGTCGGCCATTGCTGAACGTTATGGCACCCCAACCTACGTGTATTCGCGCGCCCACATCGAGGCCCAGTACCGGAGCTACGCAGATGCCCTGCAAGGCACCGAGCACCTGGTGTGCTTCGCGGTCAAGGCCAACTCCAACCTTGGCGTGCTGAACGTGCTGGCGCGCCTGGGCGCAGGCTTCGACATTGTTTCCGGTGGTGAACTGGAGCGTGTGCTGGCCGCTGGCGGGCGTGCCGACCGCGTGGTGTTCTCCGGCGTCGGCAAAACACGTGAAGACATGCGCCGCGCCCTGGAAGTTGGCGTGCACTGCTTCAACGTCGAATCCACCGACGAGCTGGAGCGCCTGCAAGTGGTAGCCGCCGAAATGGGCAAGGTTGCCCCGGTTTCGCTGCGGGTCAACCCGGATGTCGATGCCGGTACTCACCCGTACATCTCCACTGGCCTTAAAGAAAACAAGTTCGGCATCGCCATCGCCGATGCCGAGGCCATCTACGTGCGCGCCGCACAGCTACCGAACCTGGAAGTGGTCGGAGTCGACTGCCACATCGGCTCGCAGCTGACCACCGTCGAGCCATTCCTCGACGCCCTCGACCGCCTGCTGGTGCTGGTCGACCGCCTGGCCGAGTGCGGCATACACCTGCGCCACCTGGACCTGGGTGGCGGTGTCGGCGTGCGCTACCGCGACGAACAGCCGCCACGGGTGGCCGACTACATCAAGGCCATCCGCGAGCGCGTGGGCAAACGCGACCTGGCCCTGGTGTTCGAGCCAGGCCGCTACATCGTCGCCAACGCAGGCGTGCTGCTGACCCGCGTGGAATACCTCAAGCACACCGAACACAAGGACTTCGCCATCATCGATGCAGCGATGAACGACCTGATCCGCCCGGCCTTGTACCAGGCCTGGATGGGTGTCAGCGCGGTCAAGCCACGTGCAGGCGAAGGCCGTGCCTATGACCTGGTCGGCCCTATCTGCGAGACCGGCGACTTCCTCGGCAAGGACCGCGTCCTCAATCTGGCCGAAGGTGATCTGCTGGCCGTAGAGTCCGCGGGCGCCTATGGTTTTGTCATGAGTTCCAACTACAACACCCGCGGCCGTTGCGCTGAAATCCTGGTCGACGGCGACCAGGCGTTCGAAGTACGCCGCCGCGAGACCGTCGCCGAACTGTATGCTGGCGAAAGCCTGCTGCCGGAGTAAGTCCATGCTGCTGCGTTTTACCAAGATGCATGGGCTGGGCAACGACTTCATGGTCCTGGACCTGGTCAGCCAGCACGCGCACATCCAGCCCAAGCACGCCAAGCAATGGGGTGACCGCCATACCGGTGTCGGCTTCGACCAGTTGCTGATCGTAGAGGCGCCGAACAACCCGGAAGTGGACTTCCGCTACCGCATCTTCAACGCCGACGGCTCCGAGGTCGAGCAATGCGGCAACGGTGCGCGCTGCTTTGCCCGCTTCGTGCTGGACAAGCGCCTGACCGCGAAAAAGCGCATCCGCGTGGAGACCAAGAGCGGCATCATCGTGCTGGACGTGCAGAACGACGGCCAGGTGAGTGTCGACATGGGCCCACCCCGCTTCATCCCTGCCGAAATCCCCTTCGTTGCTGACGCGCAGGCGCTGAGCTACCCACTGGAGGTCGACGGCCAGCTGCATTCCATAGCCGCCGTGTCCATGGGTAACCCGCACGCCGTGCTGCGTGTCGACGACGTGCATACTGCCCCCGTGCACGAGCTGGGCCCGAAGATCGAAAACCACCCACGCTTCCCACAGCGGGTGAATGCCGGCTTCATTCAAGTCATCGACCGCCACCGCGCCAACCTGCGCGTGTGGGAACGCGGCGCCGGCGAAACCCAGGCTTGCGGCACCGGCGCCTGCGCCGCGGCCGTGGCGGCGATCAGCCAGGGCTGGATGGACTCCCCGGTGTCCCTCGACCTGCCCGGTGGCCGCCTGCACATCGAATGGGCCGGCCCCGGCAAGCCCGTGATGATGACCGGCCCGGCCGTACGCGTCTACGAAGGACAGGTTCGTCTCTAAACGAGTAACCGCCATGACCGATCAGCCCAAGGTTGTACCCAAGCAGTCCGCCGAGCTCGATGCCGAAGCGGTGGTCGCCTACCTGCGCGCCCACCCTACCTTCTTCGCCGAGCACGACGAGCTGCTGATCGAACAGCACATCCCGCACCAGCGAGGTGACAGCGTGTCGCTGGTGGAACGCCAGCTCAAGCTGCTGCGTGACCGCAACATCGAAATGCGCCATCGCCTGTCGCAACTGATGGACGTGGCCCGCGACAACGACCGGCTGTTCGACAAGACCCGCCGGCTGATCCTTGACCTGCTCGATGCCGGCAGCCTGGAAGAAGTGGTAATGGCGGTCGAAGACAGCCTGCGCCAGGAATTCCAGGTGCCCTTCGTCAGCCTGATCCTGTTCGGCGACAACGTCGCGCCGGTCGGGCGCTGGGTCAGCAATGCCGAGGCGCAGCAAGCCATCGGTGCCCTGCTGGGCGGTGGCAAGACCGTCAGTGGCAACCTGCGCGAGCACGAGCTGGCTTTCCTGTTCGGTGAAGAACAGCGCCAGGAAGTGGGCTCCAGCGCCGTGGCAGCTCTTGAGTACCAAGGGCTGCACGGGGTGCTGGCCATCGGTAGCCGCGACCCGCAACACTACAAGAGCAGCGTCGGCACCCTTTTCCTCGGCTATATCGCCGAGGTGCTCGGCCGCGTTGTGCCACGCGTTACCCAGACCCTGCGCTCGGTACGCTGATGAAACGCCAGCTGGAGGCTTATTGCGCACACCTGCGCAACGAGCGCCAAGTGTCGGAGCACACCTCGCTGGGCTACCGTCGCGACCTGGAAAAAGTCATCGCCTACTGCGAAGAGCACGGCATTGCCGACTGGCAGGCGCTGCAAATTCAGCAACTGCGCCAGTTGGTCGCTCGCTTGCACCACCATGGCCAGTCCCCGCGCAGCCTGGCACGCCTGTTGTCGGCAGTGCGCGGCCTGTACCGCTACCTCAACCGCGAAGGCCTGTGCCAGCACGACCCGGCCACCGGCCTGAGCGCGCCCAAAGGCGAGCGTCGGCTGCCCAAGGTACTGGATACCGACCGCGCACTGCAGCTGCTCGATGGCGGCGTGGACGACGACTTCATCGCCCGGCGTGACCAGGCGATCCTCGAACTGTTCTATTCCTCGGGCCTGCGCCTGTCCGAGCTGACCAACCTCGATCTTGATCACCTCGACCTCGCCGCCGGCCTGGTGCAGGTACTGGGCAAGGGTGGGAAGGCCCGCGTGCTGCCGGTGGGTCGCAAGGCTCGCGAGGCGTTGCAGGCCTGGTACCGTTTGCGCGGCATCGGCAACCCGCGCGACCGTGCAGTGTTCATTACCCGCCAGGGCAATCGCATCAGCCCCCGGGCCGTTCGGCTGCGGGTAAAGGCCGCCGGTGAGCGTGAGCTGGGCCAACACCTTCACCCGCACATGCTTCGCCATTCTTTCGCCAGCCATGTGCTGGAATCGTCCCAGGACCTGCGCGCGGTGCAGGAGATGCTCGGCCATGCCGACATCAGCACGACGCAAATCTACACCCACCTGGACTTCCAGCACCTGGCCGCGGTGTACGACAGCGCCCACCCTCGGGCCAAACGCAGCAAAGGCACAGACTCATGAGCATCAAGCTGATCACCTTCGACCTCGACGACACCCTGTGGGACACCGCGCCGGTGATTGCCACCGCGGAAGTCGTGCTGCGCGACTGGCTCGAGGCCAACGCACCAACCCTCGGCAGCATACCGGTGGAGCACCTGTTCGCCATCCGCGAGCGCCTGGTGCAAGCAGAGCCCGGCCTCAAGCACCGCATCAGCGCCCTGCGCAGGCGCGTGCTGTTCCATGCCCTGGAAGAGGTCGGCTACAGCGAGCAGCACGCGCAAGCGCTGGCCAACGAGGGCTTCGAAGTGTTCCTGCATGCCCGCCACCAGGTGGAGATCTTCCCAGAGGTGCAGCCGGTGCTTGAGATCTTGCGCCATCAATACATCCTGGGCGTGGTCACCAACGGCAATGCCGACGTCAGCCGGCTGGGGCTGGCCGATTATTTCCGCTTTGCCCTGTGCGCCGAGGATCTGGGCATTGGCAAGCCAGACCCGGCGCCGTTCCTCGAAGCGCTACGCCGTGGCGAGGTGGATGCGGGTGCGGCGGTGCACATCGGCGATCACCCTGGCGATGACATTGCCGGTGCCCAGCGCGCCGGTTTGCGCGCGGTGTGGTTCAACCCGCAGGGCAAGACCTGGGCTGGCGAACAGGCGCCGGATGCCGAGATCCAGCGCCTGTCGCAACTACCTGACGTGCTTGCGCGCTGGCGCTGACGGGGCCGCTTTGCGGCCCATTCGCGGGCACGCCCGCTCCCACAGGGACCGCGCAGGTCCTGAACCCTGTGGTGAACCTGTGGGAGCGGGCGTGCCCGCGAAGAGGCCGGAACAGGCAACACAAAACCCACAGGCATAAAAAAGCCCGCAGCGACGGCGGGCTTTTTTGCGATCAGCCACTCAGATAGGGCGGCTGCCGTACTTGTTGTCTGGCTTCTTGGGCGGGTCGGCGACCACGTTGGCCTCGACTTCCTGCACCTTGCCGCCGCGAGAAAGGAATTCTTCCATCGCCTTGGCCAGTGCATCACGCTCTTTCTGCTTGGCTTCCATGCTCGGCATCTCGTCTACCGAGACTGCTGCCTTGGATTTGCCCTTGGCAACGGGTGCCGGGCTGCTGTCATCATCGCCAGCGTCTTCCACGCCGTCATCAGCCGCCGCCTCGAGGCCCTCATCACCCTCGTCTTCGTCGCCTACTTCGAGGTCATCATTTTCCAGATCGTCGTCGCTCATGTTCTACCTCATGACTTGCGAAAAGCAGGTTGGTTATAGACCAGTGCAGCCGTAGACCGGCAGCCACCAGTGAAAATTCAACTGGCCGTGGGTTAGGCCACTGCCCTTGGGTCGGCACTCCTGATGGGATGCGGTACCCAGCAGGCCCTGCTCCTGGCAGGACCTGACAAATCCATTAGCCCCTGCTGGCCACACGCTATTGGCAAGCCTAGCAAAGGCTGGCGAAGTGTGTGGACTACTCGTCAAACACCCTTCGGCGCGCATTCTAGCGCGCCCGTGGAAAAAGCAAAGCACCATAAACGCCCTGCGACTTGTAAGTTTTTTACCTACGTCACGAACGTGTCGAATAAACCGTTTGCCGTGCGGGAAATGCTGAAAAACTGGCAAAAAAATGCCCGGCAAGCCGGGCAAGTTTTTACCGCGTCGCAGTTACAGGTTGTAGCCGCGTTCGTTGTGCTGAGCCAGGTCGAGGCCGACCGACTCTTCTTCTTCGTTGACCCGCAGGCCCATCACCACATCCAGCACCTTGAGGATCACGTAGGTGACGATGGCGGTGTAGACCACGGTGAAAATCACACCTTTGGCCTGGATCCAGACTTGCATGCCGATGTCGGTGACAGTACCGAAGCCGCCCAGTGCCGGGGCCGCGAACACACCCGTGAGGATGGCTCCGATGATGCCGCCAACACCGTGCACGCCGAACGCGTCCAGCGAATCGTCATAGCCGAGTTTGCGCTTGAGCGTGGTGGCGCAGAAGTAGCAGACCACACCCGAAACCAGGCCGATAATCAGCGCGCCAATCGGCCCGACGGTGCCCGCAGCCGGGGTGATGGCGACCAGGCCAGCCACCACGCCCGAGGCGATGCCCAGCGCACTTGGCTTACCGTGACCGATCCACTCGGCGAACATCCAGCCCAGTGCGGCGGCGGCGGTAGCGATCTGAGTGACCAGCATGGCCATCCCGGCAGTGCCGTTGGCAGCAGCAGCAGAGCCTGCGTTGAAGCCGAACCAGCCGATCCACAGCATCGCCGCGCCCATCAGGGTATAGCCGAGGTTGTGCGGGGCCATCGGGGTGGTCGGGTAGCCTTTGCGCTTGCCCAGTACCAGGCAGCAGACCAGGCCTGCGATACCGGCGTTGATGTGCACCACGGTGCCGCCAGCGAAGTCCAGTACGCCCCAGTCCCACATCAGGGCACCGTCACCGCTCCACACCATGTGTGCGATCGGCGCATACACCAGGGTGAACCAGATGCCCATGAATACCAGCATCGCCGAGAACTTCATGCGTTCGGCAAAGGCGCCGACGATCAGCGCCGGGGTGATGATGGCGAAAGTCATCTGGAAGGTGATGAACACCGCTTCAGGGAACAGCGCGGTGGCCGAGGTCAGGCTGTCAGGCGTGACACCGCTGAGAAAGGCCTTGGAGAAGCCGCCAACGAAAGAGTTGAAGTTGAGCACGCCCTTTTCCATACCGGCGGTATCGAAGGCCATGCTGTAGCCGTAGACGACCCAGAGAATGCTCATCAGGCCGGTAATTGCAAAGCACTGCATCATCACCGACAGCACGTTCTTGGAACGCACCATGCCGCCATAGAACAGGGCCAGGCCCGGAATGGTCATGAACAGCACCAGCGCCGTTGCGGTCAGCATCCAGGCGGTGTCGCCGGAGTTCAGCGCTGGGGCAGCTTCCTCTGCCAGGGCAAGCCCGGGCATTACGAGGGACAATAGGGCTCCTAGCCCTGCGATCTTACGCAGAGTCATGTTGTTTTCTCCTGGGGCGTTGGGTTTGGTGAGGCTTTGTTGCTGCTTAGATCGCGTCGGTATCGGTTTCGCCGGTACGGATGCGGATCGCCTGCTCCAGATTCACCACGAAAATCTTGCCGTCACCGATCTTGCCGGTGTTGGCTGCCTTGGTGATGGCTTCGATTACCCGATCAAGGTCCTTGTCATCGATGGCGACATCGATCTTCACCTTGGGCAGGAAATCAACCACATATTCAGCACCGCGATACAGCTCGGTGTGGCCCTTCTGCCGACCGAAACCTTTGACTTCGGTGACGGTGATGCCCTGCACGCCGATTTCCGACAGCGACTCGCGTACGTCGTCCAGCTTGAACGGCTTGATGATGGCTGTGACTAGCTTCATGAAACTCTCTCCCGATTTGGTGGACTTGCCCCAGGAAAACAAACCCGTCTCAAGTCTAAGCGCAGCGGTTGGCTTTGTAACGCGTCGTCGGCACCCGGCTCCGCGTGCGCACTGCCTGGTCACAAGGAACTGCTTCAGTGCATGGCTCGTACAGGTCTTTGCAGAATCCTTGCCAGTTCCGACAAAGTGCCGAAAAACAGAGCGTTATGTGATTTGGTCGGGATTGGCCAGTCGCCAGCATGGGAAACATGCACAATTTCGGTGCGCAGCGGCGGGACACGTTGCGCGAAAAATGTGCAACAGATTAGAAACCGCAGATCATTCCTGTGGGAGCGGGCTTGCCCGCGAACACGGGCGAAGCCCGTGCCATCCACCGCGGTGTCTTCTTCGCGGGTAAACCCGCTCCTACGAAGGCCAATGTGCACTCAGGCGCCAGGTTTGTGCGTGCTACACTGGCGGCCATTTCTCCGTTTCAGTGGACAGCCCCATGCTCGCGCCCAAAGCCCTTCTCGATGCCCTGAGCGACCAGGCCTCGCGCCTATTCAGCAGCGATGCCGCCCAGCCCCGTGCGGAACTGGAAAGCCAGTTCAAAGTGTTGATGCAAGGTGCCTTCAGCAAGCTGGACCTGGTCAGCCGTGACGAATTCGACAGCCAGATGGTCGTACTGGCGCGTACCCGCGCACGCCTTGAGGCCTTGGAAAAACAGGTAGCCGAGCTGGAAGCCCGGCTGAACCCACCCTCACAGGATGAGTGAATGCAACCCTCCAGCGCATACCCGGTACTGTTGTTTTCCTACGGCACCTTGCAGGATAAAGCCGTGCAACTGGCCAACTTTGGCCGTGAGCTGAACGGTCAGGCCGACCGCATGCCGGGCTACCGCCTGGATTGGGTCGAGATCACCGACCCAGGCGTACTGGCGACCAGCGGCAAGTCCCATCACCCCATCGTTTCCCCCAGCAGCCAGGCGAACGACAGCGTGGCCGGCATGGTCTTCCAGATCAGCGAAGACGAACTGGCTGCAGCGGACCGCTATGAAGTTGCCGACTACAAGCGCGTCGCCGTCACCCTTGCATCGGGCCTGACAGCCTGGGTTTATGTACGTGCCTGAGACGGTCCGATGCAGGCTGAACCCGCAACGACTCGGTGTGGGTAAAGGCCTGTTTCGGTGGTAGCTCACTTGCATGCAGTGTGCCGCGGAACAACGCCGCCCCGCACTGAGTAAACAGCGTCTTCACCCGATTGCGCGAATTGAGGATCTCGGCCTGGATATCACCAATGGCCGTATCCCGTGGCTGCAAGCTGGCCGCTCGCTTGACCCATTCGATGGCGGCAAAGCGGCTTTGCTTGCGGGTGCCGCGCCCCTGCATCCAGGCCAGCCCCAGTTCGGCGCAGGCACGCCCGGCAAGCCGCGGGTCCGGGTGCTCGACCAGGCTCAACAGGTAAGCAACCGCCTCGGTTCGCTCCTGCGTCTCACCAAACCGGCGTAACAAAATTCCCAGATGCAAACGCGCACGCGCGTTGATCTGCGCGTTGCCCAACGCGTCGACAAGCAGGCGCCTGACCGCCAGCAGGGCACTGCGCTCGTTCAAATCTTCATCGCCATCCATGCGCAGGCAGGCCAGATTGTACTTGGCCTGCCTGCTACCCGCCTCCACCGCACGCTGCAGCCAATACCCGGCTGCCTCGTCATCCAGGTAATGCGCCGGGGTGTTGGCCAGGCCGCCGTGGTGCAGCTCGTACAAGGCCAAGGCAGCACCCGGCAGGTTCAGTTCGGCGCAGCGTTCATACAGGTAGCAGGCCACTTCATGCCGGTTGGCTGCCCACAGCAACCGTGCCACTTCAAGCACTTCGAACCCCGGTGCCTGGCCCGCACACTGGCGATTCACCGCCCGTTGCAACCATAGCCTTGCCTGCTCGGCCGAGCGTGGCAGCGCCCACAGCCCGAAACGGTGCCCGGCCGCGCGCAATGCACAGGCAGCAGCATGTGAACGGCCGTCACACAGGCGCTCAATGGCGCCGTGTAACAGTTGCTTCTCATCTGCCATGCCATCGCGCAGTATCAGCTCGGCCAAACAGCGAAAAGGCACGCCCATGGCGCGGATGGCGCCGAGATCGGCATTGCACGCCAAGCTCGCGGCAAAATCGCGCATCGCGCCAGCATGGTCGCCCGATGCCCTGCTACGCAGCGTCCCCCGCCATGCCAGAACAACGGCACGCTCTCTGGGCCTTAACGGGCGTTCTGACCAGTCTTCGACCACCTGCTGCCAGTCGGCGACGGCCTGCAACGGGTCAGCCTGTGGCAGCATCAGGCGGCCTTCGACGGCCATCCAGCGCAGCGCATTACGCAAGCGCTCGTCCCAGGCTACGCACAACGGGCCATTGACCAACAGCTCGAACGCATCAAGGCTGCCGCCCCAATGGGGCAGCAGGTAAACAGCAAGGGCCTGGATCGCCTCGAAGCAACCGGGGCGAGCGATCAGCGCATGGCGCAGCCAAAAATAGCGAGGGTCTTCGTTTTCATGTTCGACCCGCCTGCCCAGGCAGAGCGGCAGCGCCTGAGGAAGCTCGGCCAAGGGCAACAACCCATGCTTCACCAGCAACGGCGCTGCAGCTTCCTGCACCTCTACATCGGCATGGGCACTGGGCCTGAAACGTGCGGGCTCCCCCTGAAACAGTTGCAGCAACCAACCAGGCTCATGGAACTGCGCACTGATGCGCAGCATGCCAATGGCCGCTGCCACGGGGTGCGCAGAGCGGTCCATTGCACGCAACAGGTGCGCGCTGGCGGATTCACAAATTTGCGCGACAGCCAGCAAGCGTGCAGCGTTGCGTTGGCCACCAACCTGCACCTGGCAGGCCCGGTGGAAGCAGTGCATACCCATTACCACTTGTGGGTGGTATGCCCTGGGGCAGGCGTCAATCCAGGCTCTGAGCACTTGGCTCAGGGCCCTGTCACTCTGGTTTTCCTGGTCGAGCAGCATGTGCCCTTCAATGGCCGCCAGGTAGGCCGGGAACTCGCCGGTCGGGGCCTGACGCCACTGAGCCTCGAGCCTGTCGAAAAAGCGGTTGAGTTCAACGAATGCACTGGCCTGCACCAGTTCGCGAATTGCCTGGTGCGTGCAGGTGAGCGTTTGCACGGAGCAATACCTCAAGTCCATTTGAAAGAAGACGCAGTGCCATCCCATGGCAACTGCGGTTGCCCAACAACACTAAGTCATACCTGACGACTGCGCAAAGCCTATTGGATCCATTTTTGCCGAAGCCCATGAAAACGCAGGGAAAACCCCTGCCCTGAAAAACCACGACGCACACTTGTTGCGCCTGCCGTGGCAGCACTGGCTATGCTTTGCCCAGCCGCAGGAAGCGGCATTTTCCAGCAACAACGGAGTGTTCATGTCCCTAGCCCTCGTCCACAGCCGCGCCCAGGTTGGCGTGCAGGCACCGGCGGTCAGCGTCGAAACCCACCTGGCCAACGGCCTGCCTCATCTCACCCTGGTCGGCCTGCCGGAAACCACGGTCAAGGAAAGCAAGGACCGGGTGCGCAGCGCCATCGTCAACTCCGGGCTGAAGTACCCGCAGCGGCGCATTACCCAGAACCTCGCCCCCGCCGACCTGCCCAAGGATGGCGGCCGATATGACCTGGCCATCGCCCTGGGCATCCTCGCCGCCGACGGCCAGGTGCCGATTGCCACCCTGGCCGATATGGAATGCCTGGGCGAACTGGCGCTGTCGGGAAAATTGCGCCCGGTGCAGGGCGTGCTACCTGCGGCACTGGCGGCACGCGAAGCAGGCCGGGCGCTGGTGGTACCACGGGAAAATGCCGAGGAAGCCAGCCTGGCCGGCGGGTTGGTGGTGTATGCGGTGGGCCACCTGCTGGAGTTGATCGCCCACCTGAACGGCCAGGTGCCGCTGCCGCCCTACGCTGCCAACGGCCTGATCCTGCAGCAACGCCCCTACCCGGACCTGAGCGAAGTGCAGGGCCAACTGGCAGCCAAGCGTGCCTTGCTGCTGGCTGCGGCCGGTGCGCACAACCTGCTGTTCACCGGGCCGCCCGGCACCGGCAAGACCTTGCTCGCCAGCCGCCTGCCCGGGCTGCTGCCACCGCTGGACGAGCACGAAGCGCTGGAAGTGGCGGCAATCCAGTCAGTCAGCGGGAAAGCGCCGCTGAATAGCTGGCCACAGCGCCCCTTTCGCCACCCCCATCACTCTGCGTCCGGCCCGGCGCTGGTCGGTGGCGGTAGCCGACCGCAACCAGGTGAAATCACGCTCGCCCATCACGGCGTGTTGTTTCTCGACGAACTTCCGGAGTTTGAGCGGCGCGTACTGGAAGTGCTTCGCGAGCCACTGGAGTCAGGTGAAATCGTGATTGCCCGTGCCCGCGACAAAGTGCGTTTCCCCGCGCGCTTCCAGCTGGTGGCGGCGATGAACCCCTGCCCTTGCGGCTACCTGGGCGACCCCACTGGCCGCTGCCGCTGCAGCACCGAGCAGATCGCGCGCTATCGCAACAAACTGTCCGGGCCACTGCTGGACCGCATCGACCTGCACCTGACCGTGGCTCGCGAAAGCACTACGCTGAACAACCAGCCCTGCGGTGAAACCAGTGCCGATGTCGCCGTCAGGGTAGCTGAAGCGCGGGAGCTGCAGCACAGGCGACAAGGGTGTGCAAATGCATTTCTAGACCTTGAAGGTTTAAGGCATCACTGTGGGTTGGTAGCAGCGGACCAAGTCTGGCTGGAAGGGGCCTGCGAGCGGCTGACCTTGTCGCTACGGGCGGCGCACCGATTGTTGAAGGTGGCGCGGACGTTGGCGGACCTGGAGGGATGCGAGACGATTGGCCGGGCGCACCTGGCCGAGGCCCTGCAGTACCGGCCGGGGAGCAGTTAGATTGCCAGGGCTGGATGCCCTGTAGGAGCGGGTTCACCCGCGAAGAGGCCGGCACAGCCATACCTCACTGACAGCCAGCCAAAGCCTCTTCAACCACCCTCAGCAGCACCTCTTCAGAAAACGGCTTGCCCAGGCAGGCCAGTGCCCCAAGGCCCATCGCTGCCCGTACCGAGCCATCGTCCCAATGTGCCGACATGCAGATCACCGGCAAGCGCCCCTCCCGCTGTGCCAGCTCACGCTGTACCTCCAGCCCGCTCATCCCCGGCATCCTCAGGTCCAGCAGCACACAGCCTGCCTCGCCCGCCAATGGCGAGGCCAGAAATGCGTCCCCGGCGGAAAACGACAAGGTCTCGAACCCCGCCGAGCGCAGCAGGTTGGCCAGGCTTTTGCGCACCGAGGCATCGTCGTCGACGATGCACACCCCTCTGCTCATGCGCCGCCCAGGCTTTCTGACCGCACGCCAAGGAGGTTGTGCATGGCCGCAAGCTCCAGCAGCGAGCGGGACTGCATCTTGTTCATGATGTTCTTCTTGTGCACCTTGGTCGTCACCTCGCTGGTGCCGATCTGCCTGGCGATCTGCTTGTGCGACAAGCCGCCGACCACCAGCGAGAAGACCTGGCGCTCACGGTGAGTCAGGCGCTGGTACTTTTCCTCGACCTGCCGCGCATGGAGCCACTTGCGGCCTTCGGCCACAGCACGGGCGCGCACTGTCTGCAACAGGGTCAGCAACTGGTCTTCATCGAATGGCTTGGTCAGAAACTCCACCGCCCCGGCGCGCATGGCCTGAACGGTCATCGGGATGGTGCCGAAGCCGGTCATGAACACGATCGGCCAGGGCAGCGCCAGCCGGCACAGCGCATCCTGTACCTCCAGGCCGCTTGTACCCGGCAAGTGCATGTCCAGCAGCAGGCAGGCACAGGGGGTTTCCAGACGGGCCTCGAACAGGGCCTCGGCGCTGGCAAACAAGTGATGCGGGATGTCCTGCGAGCGCAACAGCCGGCCCAAAGCGGTGCGCACCGATGGGTCGTCATCCACGACCAGCACCGGCACGTTCACGCACTCATCGAGCGGCTCGACAGCCTCGGCCATGGTGTGCAGCAACGACCCACACAGTGCCTGACCCGGCACCTCGAGGCTGATCGGCGCGGCCAGACGGTAGCCCCGGCGCGGCACGGTCTGGATCAGGCCGCGGTCGCCAAAGGCCTTGCGCAGCAAGGACACCTGCACCTGCAAGTTATTGTCCTCAACCACCGTACCAGCCCACACCTGACTGAACAGCTCGTCCTTGCCGACCACGCGGCCCTTGGCCCTGATCAGCGTGGCCAGCACTTCGAAAGCACGCCCACCCAACAGGATCGGCTTGCCGTCGACAAAGACTTCGCGCCGCTCCAGCGACACCTGGGCATTGCCTATTCGGATCATGGCTTCCTCGCGCGGGCACGGGCGTTTTCGCTGCCCTGGGCAGCCTAGGCCAGCGTTGGCGTTCAGACAATTATCCCGAGGGATAGGTTGGCCAAAGGACTATACAAAAGCCCGCCAGCCCCAAGGGGACGATAACGGACAACAGCGTGCCCGTTCCTGCCAAGCAGACTGTATCCCGCATTCATGCTGGACCCGCTGCGTATACTCACGCCTCAGGATGTCGCTAGCGGGGTGCGTTATGCTCGATGAACGCCTTGCCCACAGGCCCATCGATTACGATCAGTCAATCGACGAAGGCTGGCTGAACCGGTGCGAGATCAGCGCACTGGGCAAGGAAGGTGAGCTCAGCTACTTCCGCCTGCGTGACCCGGCCACACTCCAGGCCTGGATCGCCGTGCGCGCCCCGCTTGAGGCCCCTTCCGCCTGTCAGCGCCTGGAACGTGACTACCGCCTGCAACTGGACCCGCAGTGGGCGGTGATCCCCTCGGCGTTCGTGCGCTCGGCCGAAGGCCCATTGCTGGTGTACCCGGCCGGGCGCTCAGTCGCCGACCTGATCACTGAAGGCCCTGCGCCGCTGGAGCCGTTTCTCGACATCGCGGTTAACGCCGCCCTTGCGTTGGCGCAAGCGCATGAACGCAATGTGCTGCACGGTACACTGCAGCCGGAGCATGTGTGCCTGCACGCCCATCAGCAGGTGCGCCTGGGCTTCTTTCACGCCGACCCGGCAGAGCAGTTCAGCGAACAGGGATCCCCGCTCGGCAACTGGGCCTACCTGGCGCCGGAGCAGATTTGCCCGCACGGTAGCAGCTGCGACCGACGCAGTGACATCTATGCCCTGGGGGCGATCCTCTACCAGCTATTGGTAGGCGAGCTGCCGCTCGCCGGGCGCGACACCCAGCACTGGCGACAGCTGCATGCCGGCGTGCAGCCGCGGCCGGCATGCGAAGTGCGCAGCAGCGTACCGCCGCCCCTCAGCCTGATCCTGGCAAAGGCCTTGGCCAAAGAGCCGGACGCCCGCTACCAGAGCGTGCGCGCCCTTGCAGTGGATTTGGCTCACTGCCAGCGGCAGTGGGTCGCCCACAAAACCATGGCACCCTTCACCCCAGGCTGCGCCGACCCGGTAGCACCCGGCCACGCACGCCTGTATGGCCGCGGCGCCGAGCAAAAGGCTATCACCCTGCTGCTCAAGGCCTTGCATCGCGACAGCAAACCACAAGCCCTGGTCATCAACGGCGCTACTGGCATGGGCAAGTCGAGCCTGGTCGAAGCAGCGCTCAAGGCCAACGCTGAAGGTTACTGGGCCGTCGGCAAGTGCAACAGCCAGGCACAAGCCGTGCCCTACACGCCCTGGATCGAAGTGCTCGGAGCTCTGACTACCCAGTTGCTGGCCAAGAACAGTCAGGACCTCGACACCCTGCGCCGCGAGATCCTGCGCCGCATCAAAGGTCATGGCCGTCTGCTCGGCAAGCTGGCCCCGGACCTGCAACTGATTCTCGGCCCCCTGCCACAGTTACCCACCAAGCCCACGCGCCTTGCGTTGCACAAGGAACTGCACGCGATCATTGAGTTCCTGCAGGTTTTCAGCCGGCTGGGCCAACCGCTGGTGCTGTTCTTCGACGACCTGCAATGGGCCGACGACGCCACCCGGCAACTGCTGGCCCAACTGCTGGCTGACGCACCGGCCAACCTGCTGCTGATTTTCACCCGGTGCAACGATACGCCCACCACCAGCGCACAGCTGGCCATACCCGCAGCGGTGCGCTGCACCACGCTGAACCTGCGGCCGCTGGCCGTTGGGGCGGTGGCCGAGCTGATTGGCGAGCGCTTCCATGTTGCCCCCGAAGACGCATTTCAGCTGGCCGAACTGGTGCACGGCAAGACGGCGGGCAACCCGTTTTTCATCAACCAGATCCTCAGGGCCATGGTCGAGGACCAGCTGTTCATCTTCGACACCCAGGCCATGCGCTGGTCATGGTGCCTGCAGGCCGTGGCCCGGCACTGCTATTCCGACAATGTCGCCGACCTGATGGTCCACCGCCTGGGGCGCCTGGCGGCATCGCAAGGCGAGCTTTTGCGAGTCGTCAGCGCGGCGGGCAGCCACTGCGATGAACGCCTGCTTCGGCAAGTGCTTGCCCAACCGCCAGACGAACCGTTGAAAGCCTTGATTGGCGCCGGTTTCCTGCAACCGGGCCAGAACGGCTTGGGCTTCACTCATGACCGGGTGATGGAGGCTGCTTATGCACTCACGCCCGTACACGAGCGCGCCTCGCTGCATGCACGCATCGCCCTGGCCATGCGCCAGGCTTGGCCAGACCACATGCAGGAGGGGCTGTTCGAGCTCGCCAGCCAGCTGCAACGTGCCACCCCCCGCGGGTTTGCAGCGGATGATTGCGAAGCGTTCCTGCAGCTTTTACGAGATGCCGCATCACGCGCACGCGACGCCGGCGCCTTCGAACAGACCGCAGGCTACCTGCACACCGCCGAGCAGTTGTTGCACCACAGCGCCACACTGGAAAGCCGCGCCACGCATGGCTTTGCCATCGCCTGCATGGCGACGGAGTGCGACATGCAACTGTCACGAACGGTCGCGGCCGAGGCACGCCTCACTGAATGCCGACAGCGTGCCCGCTCGGTGTTGGACCAGGCACGAGCGTGCCGGCTGCAGGCATTGCTGTATACCTTGCGCGGTGACTATCAGGCAGCCATCGACAGCGCCCTGAGCGGCCTGGACTTGCTGGGTATAAGCCCGGTACGGGGCATCGACTGGCAAGAGGTCGAGGCCAGTCATGCCCATGTCCAGGCGCTGGTCGAACAGAAAGGACGGCATTGCCTGGAGTCGCTGCCGCGCACCGATTCGGAGGAGGTGATGGTTGCCATCAGCTTGTTGGCCACTCTTTCATCATCGTTCTTCGTGAAGGACGACATCTGCTTCCTGCACCTGGCCAAGCTCATGGAGATGTCGCTACTGCACGGTGTTGCGCCTGGCAGCACCTACGGCATGGCCTGGTACGGGGTGATGATTGCCGAGCGTTTTGGCGCTTACCATGATGGCCATGCCTGTTGCCTGGCCGCGCTCAAGCTGATCGAACGGCACGGTTTCGACGCTGATCTGACCAGTGCGCTGCTGGCTCTGGACCAGGTCAGCGCCTGGACCTCACCCATGGAATTCGCCCGACGCACCGCGCTGGACGCGGTCGACTCGGCGCGCCTGAGCGGTGACCTGGCGATGAGCTGCTATGCCTGCAACCACCTGGTTTCAGACTCGCTGTTCATGGGCCGCTACCTGCCGGACGTGGTCGAGGAAGTGGCGCAAGGCCTGGCCACTGTGCGTCACCACGGCTACCGCGATATCGAGCTGATCCTGCAGGCCCAGCAAGCGTTCGTCGCCAACCTGAGCGGCCTGCCCAGCCCAGCCCCGGCCGCACCCTCGAGGTCGGCCACCACGCGGTTCTTCCAGCACCTGTTCGCCGCCATGTGCGCCTTTTACATGGGCAATATCCCGAAGGCCATGCGCGACCTGGCATTGGCTGGTGACAACAGCTGGGCGGCACCGGCGCACATCAACCTGGCCGACTATCACCTGTTCCGCGGCCTGGCCCTGGGCAGCCCCGAAGCCCACGGCAGCCTTGCCGACAAGCTGCGCGAGCTACAGGCCCTGCGCGAGCGCTTCAGCCGCTGGGCCGGCTTCAACCCGGCCACCTTCCGCAGCAAGCAGTTGCTGATCGAGGGCGTGATCGCCAAGCTCGATGGCGACGGCCTGGCCGCGATCCGCTGCTTCGACCAGGCGCAGATCGCCGCCACTGCTGCCGGTTTCATCCACGAGCAGGCACTGGCCCATGAACAGCTGGCCGAGGTGTGCATCCCCAACGGCCTGATCTCCGGCGCCAACCTGCACCTGCGTATCGCCCGCGACTGCTTCCATATCTGGGGCGCGACCGGCAAGGTGCACCAGCTAGAGACGTTGCATCCGTTTCTGCGCACCCAGCCGGTTCAGGAAACTTATCGTGCCACCCACCAGGCCAGGCTGGACCTCGAAGCCGGTATCGAAGCTGCGCGGGCGCTGTCCGAGGAAGTACTGCTCGAAGGCCTGATCGAAACCCTGATGGGCCATCTGACCCAGCACTCCGGTGCCGATCATGGCGTGTTGCTGATTGTAAGCGGGGCCGAATTCCAGATGGCTGCCCTGGCCCACATCGACGATGCCGGGTTGCACGTGAGCATGGACAACTGCCAGAAGTTCATGACCCAGGCGCCGCTGTCAGTCATCAACGCCACCATGCGCACCCGCAAACCGCTGGTGCTCAACGATGCCCTTGATGAGTGCCCAGAGGCCTTCCGCCAACAATTGCAGGCACGCAACGCCCGCTCGGTGTTGTGCCTGCCGCTGGTGATCCAGGGCGTGCTGATCGGCCTGGTGTACCTGGAAAGCCGCCTTGTGCCGAACCTGTTCGGCAGTCAGCGCCTGGCCATGCTGGAGATCCTCGCCTCGCAGGCGGCGGTATCGCTACAAACGGCCAAGTTCTACACGCGTCTGGCCGAGGAAAACCAGATCCGCGCACAGATGGAGGCTGAGTTGCGCCGCTCGCGTGCGGAACTGGCACGCAGTGCGCACTTGCAGGCGATGAATGAGCTGTCAGCGTCCATCGCTCACGAGATCAGCCAGCCGCTACTGGGCATCGCTTCCAATGCCGCGGCCAGCCTGCGCTGGCTGAAGCGCGCCAACCCCGACCTGGAAGAAGCGATTGCCGGCCTGGAAGATATCCGCAACGACAGCGAACGGGCCGGCAACATCGTGCGGGCGCTGCGGTCCCTGGCCAAGCAGTCACCGATGCAACTCAAGGCGGTGAAGCTGGACGAATTGATCCGCGAGGTGGTGCGCCTGACCTCGGCCGACGCCGCCAGGGGCAAGGTGGATGTGCAGACGCGGTTACAAGCCGGGGTATGCGTGACAGCCGACCCGGTGCAGTTGCAGCAACTGGTGTTCAACCTGATTACCAATGCCTTGGAAGCATTGGCGGGGTATCGCAGTGACGGGGTACTGAAGATTGGATCGGCGGTGGTCGAGGATGGGGTGGAAATCTGCGTGGACGACAACGGGCCGGGGATCGTGGCGGACGAGCGGGAGCGTATATTCGATGCGTTTCATACCACCAAGACCGGTGGCATGGGGATGGGCTTGGCGATCTGCAGTTCGGTGGCTCAGGCCCACGGCGGGCAGTTGCAGGCGCTGGTGTCGCAGTTGGGTGGATGCCGGATTCGTGTCAGTCTGCCTTTGAATTACGCATAGCCTGTGCCGGCCTCTTCGCGGGTAAACCCGCTCCTACGGTCGGCGCGGCTGTAGGAGCGGGTTTACCCGCGAAGAGGCCGGTACAGGTTTACATCATCGCGAGGCGAGCGCCGCGTAGCTGTTCATCAGGTTGCGGTAGTTGGGAATACGCTGCGACAGCAGGTTGCCCAGCCCTTCGATGTCGTTGCGCCAGTCGCGGTGCAGTTCGCAGGCCACCGAGAACCAGTTCATCATCTGCGCACCCGCTTGGGTCATGCGCACCCAAGCCGCTTGTTGCACGGTTTCGTTGAAGGTACCCGAGGCATCGGTCACCACGAACACTTCAAAACCTTCCGCCAGCGCCGACAGGGTCGGGAAAGCCACGCACACATCGGTCACCACACCGGCGATGATCAGTTGCTTGCGGCCCGTGGCCTTGATTGCCTTGACGAAGTCTTCGTTGTCCCAGGCGTTGATCTGGCCCGGACGGGCAATGTACGGCGCATCCGGGAACATTTCTTTCAGCTCGGGCACTAGCGGGCCATTCGGGCCTTGCTCGAAGCTGGTGGTGAGGATGGTCGGCAGGCCAAAGAACTTGGCCAGGTCGCCCAAGGCCAGCACGTTGTTCTTGAATTCGTTGGGCGAAAAATCCTGCACCAGCGAGATCAGGCCAGTCTGGTGGTCGACCAGCAGCACCACGGCGTCGTCTTTGTTCAGGCGCTTGTAATCGGGTTGGCTCATGGGGTGACTCCTTGGGTTGGGATAACGGGCCGGCACTGTCCGCAGGGGTTATACCGGTGGATAAGTTCTGCTTAAGAAAGTACCTGCGCCTGCCGCCAGGCCTTGGGTGGCTGGCCGACCAGGCGGCTGAAAGCGCGGGTGAAATGGGCCTGGTCACAAAAGCCGCATTCCAGGCTCACATGGGTGATAGGCGCCTCGGTGGCGAGCAAGCGCTTGGCCTTTTCCATGCGCGCCAGCAGGCGCCAGGCCTGCGGCGAAAGGCCAGTGTTGACTTTGAACGCGCGGGAAAAATGGCTGCGGGTAAGGTTGCATACCGCGGCGATCTCAATGATCGACAACGGGCTGTGCAACATCAGCTCCTTGGCCCGGCGCAGCCGCGCGGGCGTGAGTGCGCCGGGGGTTTGCAGCGGCGCTTCGGGCGTCCCAGGGTACATGGCGACTCTCCTGTTCAATGCAGAAAGTCTCGCCCCCGGCACATGACGAAGTCCTGAGCCAAACCTGAATTGTTGTTAATTGTGCGCTGCTGGCCCTGGGCGTTTTGCCGATACCTTAAGATGCGTTTCGTATTCAGCTTCTGGCCGCTACCCGCGGTCGGCATTCAAGGCGAAAGAGGTATGCAGGAAAAACCCGCCCACCGCACCGTGGCCATGGTGCTGTTCAACGATGTGCTACTGCTGGATGTCACCGGTCCCATGGATGCATTCGCCATCGCCAACCGGTTCTTGCCTGCAGCACGGCAATATCGGCTGCTGACCTTGGCCGAGGGGCAAGCAGTGGTACGCGGCTCATGCGGCCTGAAGGTAGTGGCCGACCGGCGCCTGGAAGACCTGCCGGAGGCCGTCGACCTGTTGCTGGTGCCGGGCGGCCCTGGGGCCTATGACATCGCCCTGCCAGGGATCGAGCGCTGGCTGCCCAAGGCCGTGCGCCAGGCAAAGCGCTTCGGTGCCATCTGCACCGGGGTGTTCCTGCTGGGGCGGGCCGGGTTACTGAATGGCTATCGCTGCACCACCCACTGGAACTACGTGGAGCGCCTGGCACAGGCGTTTCCCGAAGCCAAGGTGGAGACCGAGCAGATTTACGTGATGGACCGCTGCCTGATCACCTCGGGCGGTATCACTGCAGGGATCGACCTGGCACTGGCGGTGGTCGCCGAGGACCATGGCAAGGCGCTGGCCCTGGAAGTAGCCAAGGTACTGCTGGTAGCCCGCCACCGTCAGGGTGGGCAGACACCCTACGGGCCATTGCTGGCTGCGGTACCACGCGATGACTCGCCGATTGCCCGGGTGCAAGCCTATATAGTCGACCACATCGAGCAGGCATTCACCGTGCAGAAAATGGCCGAACTGGTGGCCATGAGCGGGCGCAACTTTGCCCGAACGTTTCTGCGCGAGGTGGGAATGACGCCGCTGCAGTACCTGCAGAATGCGCGCATCGACAGCGCGCGCAAGCTGCTCGAAGGCAGCGACCTGCCGTTAAAGGTTGTGGCAGCGCAGTGCGGGTTTGGCAGCGACCGGCATTTGCGCAAGGTATTCTGTGAGCGGATTGGCATGACGCCGGCGCAGTATCGGGCACAGTTTGGTGGGGGATGAGCGCGGGCCACTCCCACAACTGACCGCAGCCACCGTCTCTTTTTTCAGGACAATGTTTCTTCCCGACATCAGATTGTCTAATGCCAGCCCAGCCTCCAGAATCGTCGGCCAACCTGTAATAACGCTGCCCCGGCAGCTCATGGAGTAAGAGCCAATGCCACACGAAGGCAGCCTTCTGCAAACTGCAGTGATCTTCCTGCTTGCCGCCGTCCTCGCCGTCCCCCTGGCCAAGCGCTTGCAACTGGGTGCCATGCTCGGCTACCTGCTCGCCGGTGTGGTCATCGGCCCGCAAGCACTTGGCCTGGTCCACGACACAGAAAGGGTGGCGCACATTTCCGAACTGGGCGTGGTCTTGCTGCTGTTCATCATCGGCCTGGAGCTGTCGCCCAAACGCTTGTGGCTGATGCGCAAGTCGGTGTTCGGTGTTGGCACTGCCCAAGTGCTGCTGACCGGCGCAGCTATCGGCGCCATCGCCCTGTTCGGCTTCAGCCAGACGCTGCCCGCGGCCATCGTGCTCGGTCTGGGCCTGGCGCTTTCGTCAACCGCCCTTGGCCTGCAGAGCCTGGCAGAGAACAAACAGCTCAATGCCCCGCACGGCCGTCTGGCGTTCGCCATCCTGTTGTTCCAGGACATCGCCGCGATCCCGCTGATCGCCTTGGTACCACTGCTGGCCGCCACTGGCCCGGACACCAGCAGTGGCGACAGCCTGGAGAATGGGCTGAAGGTATTCGCCAGCATCGCCGTGGTCATCATCGGCGGCCGCTACCTGTTGCGCCCGCTGTTCCGCACCGTGGCTCGCACCGGCCTGCCGGAAGTGTCCACTGCCACCGCACTGCTGGTGGTGATCGGCACCGCCTGGCTCATGGAACAAGCCGGTATTTCCATGGCCCTGGGCGCCTTCCTCGCCGGCCTGCTGCTGGCAGACTCGGAATACCGCCACGAGCTGGAATCACAGATCGAACCCTTCAAGGGCCTGCTGCTGGGGCTGTTCTTCATCAGTGTCGGGATGGGTGCAAACCTGCACCTGCTGCTGGAGATGCCGCTGGTGGTGCTGGGCCTGACCCTGTTGCTGGTGGCCGTGAAGCTGGTGCTGCTGGTCGGCACCGGTCGCCTGGCCGGCGGCCTGAGCGGCGCCAGCGCGCTGCAACTGGGCATGGTGCTGGCCGCCGGCGGCGAGTTCGCCTTCGTGGTGTTCAAGCTGGGCAAGGACCAGGGCCTGTTCGATACCCAGACCTACGACCTGCTGCTGATGACCATTACCCTGTCGATGGCCATCACCCCACTGCTCATGATTGGCTGCGCCCACGCCCTCAAACGTGCGCAGCCAGTGCGTGAAGTGCCCGAACATTACAAGGCCATCGACGCCGGCACACCGCGGGTGGTAATCGCCGGCATGGGCCGTATGGGCCAGATCGTCGCGCGTATCCTGCGGGCACAGAAGATCCCGTTCGTTGCCCTGGAAACCTCGGTGGATGCCATCGAGATGACCCGTATATTCGAGCAGGTGCCGGTGTTCTACGGTAACCCGCTGCGCCCCGAGGTACTGCATGCGGCCAAGGTGGGTGAGGCGGAGTACTTCATCATCACCATCGATGACCCGGAAGCCGCCATTCGTAGCGCTGAACGGGTAAAACGCCTGTACCCGCACCTGAAAGTGCTGGCCCGGGCGCGTAACCGCCAGCACGTGCACAAACTGGCGGATGTGGGCGCCGAACCGATTCGCGAGACATACCACTCCAGCCTGGAAATGGCCCGCCGGGCACTGGTGGGGTTGGGCCTGAGCGATGAACAGGCGGCGGACCGCATTGCACGGTTCACCCAGCATGACGAAGAGGTGCTGGAGGCCCAGGGGCAGGTACGTGATGACCGGGCCAAGGTGATGCAGACGGGCAAGGAGGCGCGGGTGGAGCTGGAACGGTTGTTTGAATCGGATGCGGATTGAGGCCTTTTGGCGCATGCCTTGAGGGTTGTAGTGCCTGTGAGATCGAGCGCCGCCCGCGCGGCGCTTCGCGGGTAAACCCGCTCCTACGTCTGTTTCGGGCCAGTTATTCCTGTGGGACGCGCACGCGAGCCCCCTGGCGCACGCCTCGATATCGCGTCGTACAAACAAGGCGGTCGCGCGCGCCTGGCACAGGAGGGACTGGCCAGAAACAAACGTAGGAGCGGGTTTACCCGCGAAGCGCCGCGCGGGCGGCGCTCGATCTCATGGGCGCCCAAAAACTATCGCCAGGCACCTGGAAGCCATCCTGCAATTTCCTGACGATCACCTCGCCGCCATGACGCGAACACACAAAAGCCATCACAAAATCGTCTAATTCTCAGCTGGGTCCTACTTCCCCGCGAACCATTTCCTACGTTCACGCCAATCCCAAGGAATTATCCTACGCATCGTGTCGACGCCCATCTGATTGTCCGGGGAAGGCCTGCTCTCTAGGCTGACCGGGTCGCTGTCGGTTCAGCGATCGGGTGTGGAAACCCGGATGTGATGAAGGGCTGCCGTTATGGCAGTTGTGCGCGTGAGGCCGTTTGGCCTACCGGCTTGCCTTCTCACCGGTTTTCCACCCCGCGCACAACTGCCGCCTTCTGCGTGGAAACGGGTGGTTGCAGTTCAATCCTGGAGAAGGAATTGCCATGAAAAGAATCGTCCCCGATCCACCCCTCCCCAACACCACAAAACGCTCTTTCAGCCGCTGCGATGCCGGCCATCCCCCATTGTTCACCGTAAACCCCGGCGTTTCCGCCCACGATGCCCTGGTGCATGTCGCCCAATACCTGCGCGGTGCCTACGACTGTGGCTACAAAGCCTTGGAGCATCTGGATGACACAGGCAAGAGCCTGTTCTGGAGCAACCTGAACGCACTCGAAATGGCAGAAGGTTTGGTTGAGGCATTGCTGGATGGGATTGAGTCACAGCCAATAAGTTGAAGCGATTTACATCAGTCCTGAGCAGGCTGCAATGACTAGCCTGCTCTACCCAAACGCCGGAAATACCCTACACAACGCGTCACCCTCCGTCTGATTGTTAGGGGGGCCCCTTCGCCATAGGCTTACCTGGCCGCCGCCACATCAGCGACTGTTCCCAGTCAGGTATTTCATTGAGCCCCAACAGCCCAGCCGCAAAAAATGCCGAAAAGAAAGGCCAGAACTCCTGGCTGGACGAACAATTACCCGACCTCAGAACACTTGCGCGTGAACTACGCGCCCAGGCTATCGAAGAACTAGCGCCTGCTGATTCGCATGACGCTGCAGTCGAGGTTGCTGCACTGCATCTGGGCTTGGACAGCGAAAACGTTGAGGTAGTCAGCATCAGCAGCCCACTGGGCGACATCCGGATTCAGCGCAGCTGTATCTACCACATCGTCGAGAAGAGACAGGACGCCCGGGAACGCTATGTAAAGGTAGCGCTGGATACGTTAATCGGACCATTTGAGGTATGGCAAGTCGCTTACACCAATGACACTTTCAGGCTGGCCTTCATCGGCGTCTACGAAACCAGGCGCCAGATGCTGGTAATCGTGACCCTCGACAACGGCAAAACGCTGTGGAATTTCATGCAGTGCGATGCAAAAGCACTGAACAAACATCGCCACGGGCTGCTGCTCTACAAGCGGTACAATTTTCTGCCAAGAAAAGAAAAGGGCCACTGTCACCAGTGGCCCTGTATTTGCGCTTGATATTCATATACACACCCTCAAGCAGGGGTGTGGAGGTCTCACCCGACGCTGATGATTCAGCCATCGACGGGGTTCCTACGCCAGCTTTTACCGCTGAATGGCAGCTGGTTTCGCGCTCAGTTCAAACGCTAACAACACTCTACGATCAAGTCAACGGTAGCCCCAAGGGGAGGCTACCCATCAGGTTACTTAGTGTTACTTACCCGCAGTCAGCGCGTTATAGCTGGTCATCAGGTTGCGATAATCCGGAATGTGGTTGGAGCAGAGTGCAGCCAACCCTTCGACATCGTTGCGCCAGTCGCGGTGCAGCTCGCAGGCCACGCCGAACCAGGTCATCAGTTGCGCACCCGCCTGGCTCATGCGGTCATGCGCGGCATCACGGGTCATTTCATTGAAGGTGCCGGAAGCATCAGTCACCACGAACACGTCAAATTCTTCCTCCAAGGCCGACAGCGCCGGGAACGCCACGCAAACCTCGGTCACAACACCGGCAATGATCAGCTGCTTCTTGCCGGTCGCCTTCACCGCCTTGACGAAATCCTCGTTGTCCCAGGCGTTGATCTGGCCAGGGCGGGCAATGTACGGCGCATCCGGGAACAGGGCTTTCAGTTCCGGCACCAGCGGGCCGTTGGGGCCTTGCTCGAAGCTGGTGGTGAGGATGGTCGGCAGGTTGAAGAACTTGGCCAAGTCAGCCAGCGCCAGCACGTTGTTCTTGAACTTGTCCGGCTCGATATCGCGCACCAGGGACAGCAGGCCAGCCTGGTGGTCCACCAGCAGTACGGCAGCTTCGTCTTTGTTCAGGCGGTTGTAGGTGAGTTTGCTCATGGTCTGTGCTCCTAAGGGTTATGAATTTTTCAGCAATCCGGGGTGTTTCGAGTTGATGGGCACAGATTAAAATCATCACCTTTGCGGCG
Source organism: Pseudomonas sp. VEM90 (assembly GCF_054611535.1). Taxonomy (NCBI): domain Bacteria; kingdom Pseudomonadati; phylum Pseudomonadota; class Gammaproteobacteria; order Pseudomonadales; family Pseudomonadaceae; genus Pseudomonas; species Pseudomonas sp. VEM90. The sequence continues at coordinate 89,283 of NZ_JBTRAR010000002.1, forward strand.
GTAGTTAGCAGAATCTGGCTTTAGCGTTCTGATTTATGAACGATGGATTTGTCGGGGGCTGTGCCGGCCTCTTCGCGGCTAAAGCCGCTCCTACACGGACCGCATACCCCTGTAGGAGCGGCTTCAGCCGCGAAGAGGCCGGCAAAGGCAACCAAATACCCGGAGACCGATCATTGGAAGACCTCAACTCCCTCTACTACTTCACTCAGGTCGTCGAACATGGCGGCTTCGCCCCGGCCGGGCGGGCGCTGGACATGCCCAAGTCAAAACTCAGCCGGCGAATCGCCGACCTTGAAGACCGTCTGGGCGTGCGGCTGCTGAACCGCACCAGCCGCCACTGCTCGCTGACCGAGATCGGCCAGGCCTACTACAACCGTTGTCTGGCCATGCGTGTGGAGGCAGAGGGCGCGGCGGAAATAATCGAGCGCAACCGCAGCGAACCGCGCGGCCTGGTGCGCATCAGTTGCCCGACCACCCTGCTCAACTCCTGGGTCGGGCCGATGCTGACCCGCTACATGCTCAAGTACCCGCAGGTGGAGCTGTTCATCGAAAGCACCAACCGCCGCGTCGACCTGCTGCATGAGGGCTTCGACATCGCCCTGCGGGTGCGCTTTCCGCCGCTGGAGAACACCGACATGGTGATGAAGGTGCTGAGTAACAGCACCCAGTGCCTGGTTGGCCAACCTCAATACCTGGCGCAACTGCCCAAAGGGTTTGACCCACAGTTGCTGGGCACGCTACCCAGCGTGCATTGGGGCAGTGCCCAGCGCGAGTACCAGTGGGAACTGTTCCAGGGTGAGGACAACAGCCGCCGTATTGTCATCCCGCATACACCACGCATGGTGACTGACGACCTGTTTGCCCTGCGCCATTTCGTGGTGGCCGGAGTGGGGATCGCCCACTTGCCGCGGGTGGCGGTGCGTGAGGATCTGGCGGCGGGACGTCTGGTTGAGCTGATTCCGGACTGGCACCCGCGCTGCGGTATCGTGCATGCAATCTTCCCATCGCGGCGAGGGTTGCTGCCGTCGGTGCGGGCACTGATCGACCATCTGGCTGAGGAATTTGCCATCAGCGACATGGCTTGAGGTCCCGACTGGCTGACCCGGCCTCTTCGCGGGCATGCCCGCTCCCACTGGTATTTGCACAAGGCTCGGGGCCGGTGGTGGCCCTGTAGGAGCGGCTTTAGCCGCGAAAGGGCCGGTACAGGCAATGCAAATCCCCACCCAGCACACCCTTACAAGACCTTGGGTCTACTCTTCTTCCACACTCCCGGATCATCCCCCGGAGCCCCTCATGATCCGCGCCACTCACGGACCAGGCCGCGCCCTGCTCGCCACCCTCGCCCTCTGGCCGGCGCTCAGCCAGGCCGATGAACCCGGCTGGTCGCTGCTCAGCCGCAACTATTTCCTGCACAGTGACTTCCGCTCGCCCTCCGGCAGTGGCCAGAACTACCGCCAGGAATGGGCCCAAGGCTTCATCGGCGAGGTCCGTTCCGGCTTCACCGAAGGCACTGTCGGCGTCGGCATCGATGCCCATGGCTTTCTTGGCCTCAAGCTCGACGGCGGCCGCGGCCATGCCGGCACCGGCCTGCTGCCACGCAACAGCGATGGCCGCGCCGAATCCGAGTACTCCAGCGCCGGGGCCGCGCTCAAACTGCAGCTAGGCAACACCCGGTTGCGCTATGGCGAGATGATGGTGGAAACCCCGGTGTTCGACACCGGTGACAAACGCCTGCACCCGGAATACGCCACCGGCTGGCTGGTGGAAAACACCGACCTGCCCGACTGGCGCCTGCAGGCCGGGCGTTTCACTGCCTTCAACAACCAGGACAACAGTTCCACCCACGACGACTTCAGCGGCTACGGCGCCAGCACCCACAACCGGGCCATCAGCCTGGCCGGTGCCACCTTCGCGCCCAACGGGCCGTTCGGCGCCGCACTGTATGCCGGGCAGTTGGAAAACACCTGGCGCCAGGCCTATCTCAACCTGATCCTGGCCGAGGGCAACTGGCGCCTGGACGGCAACCTGTACAAAACCCGCGACACCGGCAACGCCAGCGCAGGGGCGATCGACACCCTCGCCTACAGCCTGCTGGCCAGGTACAGCTTCGGCGCCCAGGCGCTGAGCCTGGCCTACCAGAAGGTCGAGGGCAACACGCCTTTCGACTTTGTCGGCGGCGACTCGATCTACCTGGCCAACGCGATCAAGTACGCCGACTTCAACGGCCCGGGCGAGCACTCGTGGCAACTGCGCTACGACCTGGACTTCGCCACCCTTGGCGTACCTGGCCTGAGCCTGATGGGCCGCTATGTCAGCGGCCGCGGCATCGACGGCAGCCATGCGCCTGCGGGCGGCGCCTATGTGAACCAGTACGGCGACGGCGGCAAGCACTGGGAACGCGATATCGACCTGAAATACGTGGTGCAGTCAGGGGCTGCCAAGGACCTGAGCCTGTCGTTCTCCCACGTCAGCCACCGCGCCAACCAGGCCCAGGCGGGCGGTGATATCGACCGCATCTACCTGATCATCGAATACCCACTCAAAGGCAGCTTCTGACATGAGTACATCCCCTTCAGGTGCCTGGAGCCCGTTGCGTAACACCACCTTCCGCATGCTGTGGGTCGCCACCATCGCCTCCAACATCGGCACCTGGATGCACGAGGTGGGCGCCGGCTGGCTGATGACCACGCTGTCGGCCAGCCCGCTGCACGTGGCGTTGATCCAGGTAGCCGGCTCGCTGCCGATGTTCTTCCTGGCCCTGCCGGCCGGCGCAGCGGCGGACATCGTCGACAAACGCCGCTACCTGTTGCTGGTGCAGCTGTGGATGTCTTGCGTAGCGGTGGTGCTGGCGGCCCTGACCTTGCTCGGGATGATGAACGTCACCTTGCTGCTGGTGCTGACCCTGGCACTGGGCATTGGTACAGCGCTGATGATGCCGGCGTGGAGCGCACTGACACCGGAACTGGTGGGCAAGAAGGACCTGGCCAACGCGGTGGCGCTCTCCAGTGTCGGCATCAACGTGTCACGGGCCATCGGCCCGGCACTGGCGGGGGTGGTGGTGAGCATGGTCGGCCCGTGGCTGACCTTTGCCCTGAATGCCATCTCGTTCGCTGGCGTGATCCTGGTGCTGTTCCTGTGGAAGCGCGAAGTGAAGGAACCACTGCTGCCGGCTGAGCGCTTCGTTGGCGCCATGCGCACCGGGTTGCGCTTTGCCCGCAGTGCCAAGCCTTTGCAGGCCGTGTTGCTACGCGCGTTGGCGTTCTTTTTCTGCGCCAGCGCCGGCACTTCGCTGCTGCCACTGATCGTGCGTGGCGAGATGCACGGCACTGCAGCGGACTTCGGCCTGCTGCTGGCGGCCATCGGTATTGGCGCAGTGGCGGGCGCCACCTTGCTGCCGCGCCTGCGTGAGCGCATCAGCCGTGACCGCCTGGTGTTACTGGCCAGCCTGCTGTATGCCCTGTTCCTGCTGGCCCTGGCGTTGGTGCGCAATTTCTATGCGCTGCTGCCCGCGATGCTGCTCAGCGGCGCGGCGTGGATCGCGGTGCTGTCCAACCTGCAAGTGGCTGCGCAGACTTCGGTGCCAGCCTGGGTAAGGGCGCGGGCTTTGTCGGTATACATCCTGATCTTCTTCGGTGCCATGGCCTGTGGCGGCCTGTTGTGGGGCACGCTGGCCAGCCATGCAACGATCACCTTCAGCCTGCTGCTGGCCGCAGGCGGCCTGGCGCTGGGTACCTTGCTGACCTGCAAGGTGACGCTGCCGGAAACCGAGGCAGAGGAGCTGACGCCGTCGCTGCATTGGCCGGTGCCGGTGCTGAGCGATGACATGGACAAGGAAGTCGGACCGGTGATGGTCACCGTCGAGTACCACATCGCCCCCACCAAAGCCGAGGCCTTCCAGCAGGCGGCGCGAGAGCTGGAAGCGATGCGCAAGCGCAATGGCGCATTGTCGTGGGGGTTGATGCGGGACAGTGCTGATCCTGCGTTGTGGCTGGAGTTTTTCTTCGAGGAATCGTGGCTGGAGCATCTGCGGCATCACCATCGGGTGACCCGTGGCGAACTGAAGATCGAGGCGCGGGTCAGGGTGCTGCAGACCGATGGGGTTGAGGTGCGGATTCGGCATCTATTGGCTGGTGGGGAGCATAAGGCACACCATTGATGCCGGCCCTTACGGCCCATTCGCGGGTGAACCCGCTCCTACACATGATCTGCGGTAGACACACACCGGACGTTGGAAACAGGCCGTTGTAGGAGCGGGTTTACCCGCGAAAGGGCCGGCACTGAAGACACAAGAAAGGGGCCAGTTATTGGCCCCCGTTCGTCACATCAGCTCAGCTTAGAAAGCGAAGCACGAACAGCCCAGCGCCCCCCAGAAGCCCTGGAAGTCATTTACCGGCACGCTCGAATGCCGCGCCTTGTCATGGCTGTGGGCATGCACCCCGCACGGCCCCGAGCACTGGTGCACAGCGGCTGCCAACGATGGCGTACCGACACGCCAGTGCCCAGGTACCTTCGTCACCGGCGACCACTCCGGCAGCACCGGCACCTGCGGCGGGCCAAGCTTGTCGAACTCACCAGCACCGTACACCACCTTGCCATCAACGATGGTCAACACTGATTCGATACCCTTGATCGCTTCCTCATCGACACTGAAGAAGTCCAGCGACAACGCGGCCAGGTCAGCCAGCTGGCCCACCTTGATCTGGCCTTTCTTGCCTTGCTCGCTGGAAAACCAGGCGCTGCCCTGGGTGAACAGTTGCAGCGCGGTGTCACGGCTCAGACCTTCCGGGTACAGCTCCATGCCACCGACCGTCTTGCCACTGACCAGCCAGTACAGTGAAGTCCATGGGTTGTAGCTGGACACCCGAGTGGCGTCGGTACCCGCGCCCACCGGCACGCCCATCTCGAGCATGCGTTTGATCGGCGGGGTCTGCTCGGCGGCCTTGGCGCCGTAGCGGTCGACGAAGTATTCACCCTGAAAGGCCATGCGGTCCTGGATGGCAATACCACCGCCCAGCGCTCGCACGCGTTCGATGTTATGCGGGGTGATGGTTTCGGCGTGGTCGAAGAACCAGGGCAGGCCGTTGAATGGAATGTCACGGTTGACCTTCTCGAACACGTCGAGCATGCGCGTGATCGATTCGTTGTAGGTGGCGTGCAGGCGAAATGGCCAGCGCTGCTCGACCAAGTGGCGCACCACCGGCTCCAGCTCTTCTTCCATGGTTTGCGGCAGGTCTGGGCGCGGCTCGAGGAAGTCTTCGAAGTCGGCGGCAGAGAACACCAGCATTTCGCCAGCGCCATTGTGGCGCAAGAAGTCGGTACCGCTGTGCAGCTTGACGCTGGAGGTCCACTTCTTGAAATCGTCGAGTTCTTCCTTGGGCTTCTGGGTGAACAGGTTGTAGGCGATGCGTACGGTCAATTGATCGTTGTCGGCCAGCTCCTGGATCACGGAGTAGTCGTCGGGGAAGTTCTGGTAGCCGCCGCCGGCGTCGATGGCGCTGGTCAGGCCCAGCCGGTTGAGCTCACGCATGAACTGGCGAGTGGAGTTGACCTGATACTCCAGCGGCAGCTTAGGCCCCTTGGCCAGCGTAGCGTAGAGAATCATCGCGTTCGGGCGGGCGATCAGCATGCCGGTCGGGTTGCCGAACTTGTCGCGCTGGATCTCGCCACCCGGCGGGTTCGGTGTGTCCTTGGTGTAGCCAACGGCCTTGAGTGCGGCGCGGTTGAGCAACGCGCGGTCGTACAGGTGCAGCAGGAACACCGGGGTGTCGGGTGCGGCCTGGTTGATTTCTTCAAGGGTGGGCATGCGCTTTTCGGCGAACTGGAATTCGTTCCAGCCACCGACCACGCGCACCCACTGCGGGGTGGGCGTGCGCGCCGCCTGGTCCTTGAGCATGCGCAGGGCATCGGCCACCGACGGTACCCCTTCCCAACGCAGCTCGAGGTTGTAGTTCAGACCGCCACGGATCAGGTGCAGGTGCGAGTCATTGAGACCCGGGATCACCGTGCGTTGCTTGAGGTCGATGATCTGCGTGGCGGCACCCTTGTGGGCCATGGCCTCGGCGTCGCTGCCCACGGCGATGAAACGGCCGTCCTTGATGGCGACAGCAGTCGCGGTGGGCTTTTCGCGGTCAACGGTGTGCAGTTTGCCGTTGAACAGAATCAGGTCGGCGGTCATGGAACCTCCTTGCGTGGATGCGTGAGCGGAACCGGCTTGGCCGGTAAAAGGCAATGCGGACCAGAGTGCGCCGGCGGCACCGAGCACAGTGCTGGTGGCGAGGAACTGGCGACGGGTCTTGTCGTTGCGATCCTGGGACATGGGCTTCTCCGACTAGGGGCCGGCAGGGGGACTGCGAAGCATGCCGGTTGATGCAAGGCCTGGGCTTGAATGGATGTGCGGTGGGTTGAAGAAGGTTAGCCCTGGTCAAGCTTTTTGCTGCCTGGGCCGGCCTCTTCGCGGGTAAACCCGCTCCTGCAACGTCCGCAGGAGCGGGTTCACCCGCGAATGTTTCCCACATTTACCGCTGAAGGAACGCCAGCAGGTCCTCATTCAGTTGCTGTGCATGGGTCACCGCAAACCCGTGCGGCGCCCCGGCATACACCTTCAGCTCGGCGCCGCGAATCAGCTCCGCCGCCTGCTTGCCGGTGGTCTCGAACGGCACGATCTGGTCGTCATCGCCATGGATCACCAACGTCGGCACATCGACCTTGGCCATGTCCGGACGGAAATCGGTCTCCGAGAAGGCCGTCACACAGTCCAGGGTGCCTTTGATTGACGCCATCAGCGCAATGTTCAGGGTCTGCGTCTGCACACCCTGGGACACCTGCTGCCCATGGTTCAGGCCGTAGAACGGCGTGGCGAAATCGGCGATGAATTGTGCGCGGTCGGCACGCAGGCCGGCCCGGATGCCCTCGAACACCGATAGGTCGACACCGTCAGGGTTGTCGTCACGCTTGCCGAACACTGGCGTCACCGCGCCCAGCAACACCAGCCCGGCCACCCGCTCGCTGCCGTGGCGGGCGATGTAGCGGCTGACATCACCGCCCCCCATCGAGAAGCCCACCAGGGTGACGTCGCGCAGGTCGAGGTGTTCGATCAGCTGGGCAATGTCATCGGCGAAGGTGTCGTAGTCGTAACCGCTCCACGGCTGGCTCGAGCGCCCGAAACCCCGGCGGTCGAAGGCGATGGCGCGGTAACCGCGGCTGGCCAGGAACTCCATCTGCGAATCCCACATGTCGGCGTCCAGCGGCCAGCCGTGGCTGAACAGCACAGGCTTGCCGCTGCCCCAGTCCTTGAAGTAGATCGAAGTGCCATCGCGGGTAACGAACGTGCTCATAGCGGTATCTCCTTGAAAGTTTCCAGGTGAAGGCGTCGGCTCAGCCGCGCAGCCAGTTGGCGCAGCGGCGGGTTACCCAAGGCATGATGTAGAACACCACGGGCAGGATGACGAACAGGTTGACGATCAGGTTGCCGGTAATCACGCCGCCCAGCTGCGGGAAGCGCGCAAACAGCGGCGCCAGCAGTTGCGGGATGACCATGGTCATCGGGCAGATCACCAGGTAGGTCAGCAGTGCCTGCTTCCAGCGCGGCGGTTGCGCTGCCGGGGTGCCCGGCGAGCCATCAAGCACCTTGTGTTGCAGGCATACGGTCACCACTTCGCGGTTGTCATGGAGTGCGGTGTTCATCGGCGTTCCTTGGGATGAGCTTGCCCGCATTCACTGTGCAACGGCGAACGGGCGGAGGATTGGATGGGTGTGCTGCCCTGCGCGGGCACCGACTCACGGCGCCCGAGGCGGGTCGGCTTACTTGCCAGCGTTGAAAGCGTTGTAGCTGGTCATCAGGTTGCGGTAGTCCGGGATATGGTTGGAGCACAGCGCGGCCAGGCCTTCGATGTCGTTGCGCCAGTCGCGGTGCAGCTCACAGGCCACGCCGAACCAAGTCATCAGCTGGGCACCCGCCTGGCTCATGCGGTCGTGGGCAGCGTCGCGGGTCATGGCGTTGAAAGTGCCGGAGGCATCAGTGACCACGAACACGTCGAACTCTTCTTCCAGGGCCGACAGGGCCGGGAAAGCTACACAGACCTCAGTCACCACACCGGCAATGATCAGCTGCTTCTTGCCAGTGGCTTTCACGGCCTTGACGAAGTCTTCGTTGTCCCAGGCGTTGATCTGGCCAGGGCGGGCAATGTACGGAGCGTCCGGGAACAGGGCTTTCAGCTCCGGTACCAGTGGGCCGTTGGGGCCTTGCTCGAAGCTGGTGGTAAGAATGGTCGGCAGGTTGAAGAACTTGGCCAGGTCGGCCAGGGCCAGCACGTTGTTCTTGAACGCATCCGGCTCGATGTCGCGCACCAGCGACAACAGGCCAGCCTGGTGATCGACCAGCAGCACAGCGGCGTCGTCTTTGTTCAGGCGGTTGTATTTGAAGTTGGTCATGGTCGTTGCTCCTAAGGTTTTGATGTTCAGTCAGCTGGGTGTTTCGCGTTGATGGGAGAAGATTAAAACCATCACCTTTGGAGCGGTAGATAGTGGTTTTTGGCTTTAGCGTTCTGTTCTAGGAACGATGAAGAACGTAATGGGTTGACTGGCCGAATTCCACACGCTGACCAACTGCGTGCTGTAACGGATCGACAAGGAGCAGATGAAGAGTTGTTTGCAGCAGCGTGAAGAGCTGCCGACGGCGTGAGCAAGTTGCAGCGGTTCGGCGACAGAGCCGGGAGTCGTTGTCGCTGCAGAAGCCGGCTTCAATCAAGAAGGGCGGCTTCCATGGTTGGTCGCACACGTGAGCCTGTGCTGGCTTCTTCGCGGGTAAACCCGCTCACATGTTCACCACAGACCTCTCAGGCGCTAAACAGGCGCAACTGTCTTGCTCAAAATTTGAACAACCTGCGCGGTCGCCTGTAGGAGCGGGTTTACCCGCGAAGACGGTAGCGGCGGCAACGGTGATCGGCCTTTGGAAATTGGCCAGCAGGTCCGGCCCTTTCGCGGGTGAACCCGCTTCTACACAATGGCCTGCGCCGGGCCACCGATCTGTGCCCCCCGCTCCGCGCGTAGGAGCGGGTTCACCCGCGAAGAGGCCAGCAGCTACAACACAACCCTCAGGCACTGACCCGCGTGGTACAGCGAGAACCCGGACTCATAGAACGCCGTACGCAGCGAAGGCGCGCTCACGCCGCTCATCGGCGAGAACGGAATGGGCAGGCTGTCCGCCTCGCCCTTGAGCAGGAACTCAGCAAACGCACGCCCGATCACGGTGCCGGTTGTGTTACCCCGCCCGTTGTACCCGGTTACCGCCACCAGCCCCGGCGCCGGCTCGAACAGGCGCATCAGGTGGTCGGGGGTGAAGTCGATGCAGCCGGTCCAGTGCATTTCCCACTCGACCTTGCCCAGCTCCGGGTAATAGTGGCTCTGGATGCGGTCAGCCCAGCTACGCACGAACCAGGCTGGCTTGTTGTCTACCCGGCCCAGGCTGCCGAGCAGCAGGCGGCCCTGGTCGTCGCGGCGGATGCTGCTGAGTACGGTGCGGGTGTCCCACGAACCTTGGCCATGTGGCAGCACCTTGTCGGCTGCAGCGCCCTGCAGCGGTTTGGAGGCTACCTGATAGTAGTAACCACGGAAAAACTGCTTCTGCAGGTTGCTCCAGTCGCCTTCTGTGTAGGCGCCGGTGGAAATCACCACCTTTTCGGCGCGCACAGCGCCACGCGCAGTCTTCACCCGCCAGCCATCCCCCTCACGCTCCAGGCCTTCGACCGAAGACTGCTGGAAAATCCTGCCGCCCAGGCGCGCCACGGCAGCCGCCAGGCCTTGGGTGTAGCCCATGGGGTTGATGGTGCCAGCACGGCGATCAAGCAGCGCAGCGGAAATCTTGTCGGTACCGCAGTATTCCTGGCACTGGGCGCCGGTCAGCAGCTCGACGTCGGCACCTCGGCGGCGCCATTGTTCGTGACGCGCTTCGAGGTCGGCGATGCCGGTGGCGTTGTGCGCCATGTGCAGCGTGCCTTTGTGCTGGGCCTGGCAATCGATGCCGAGGCGCTCGATCATGGCGAACACTTCAGCCGGGGCTTCGCCAAGCACCTTGTTCAGGCGGCTGCCCTGCTTCTGGCCAAGGGTGGCCTCGACGTCGTCGGGGCGGATCCAGGTGCCGGCGTTGACCAGGCCGACGTTGCGCCCGGAGCCACCGTGGCCGATCTGCCAGGCCTCCAGCACGATCACCGACTTGCCCTGTTCGAGCAGGTGGATGGCCGCCGACAGGCCGGTAATACCGCCGCCGATCACGCAGACATCGGCCTTGTGCTCACCGGCCAGGGCCTGGGCGGCGACGGTCGGTTTGCTGACGTGTTCCCACAAGCATTGTTGACGCAGTTCGGACATGGCCGGCTCCAGCAATTTGTTCTTGTTGGGGCCGCAAGGCGGCCCATTCGCGGGTAAACCCGCTCCTACAGGGGTCGGTGTCGCTTGGACGAACCCTGTAGGAGCGGGTCTACCCGCGAACCGGGGGCCAGGCCCCCGGCCATGCAGCATCAATACATCAGTCGAACACGATACCCTGCGCCAGCGGCAGCTCACGCGAGTAGTTCACGGTGTTGGTCTGGCGACGCATGTAGCCTTTCCAGGCATCCGAGCCCGACTCACGGCCACCGCCCGTTTCCTTCTCGCCACCAAACGCACCGCCGATCTCGGCGCCGCTGGTGCCGATGTTGACGTTGGCGATACCACAGTCGCTGCCCGAGGCGCTCTGGAAGCGCTCGGCCTCACGGATGTCGGTGGTGAAGATGCAGGACGACAGGCCTTGTGGCACTTCGTTGTTCAGGCGCAGGGCCTCTTCGAAGTCGTCATAGGCCAGCACATACAGGATCGGGGCGAAGGTTTCGTGGCGCACCACGTCACTCTGCGCCGGCATTTCAGCAATGGCTGGCGAAACGTAGTAGGCGTTCGGGTACTGGTCGGCCAACTGACGCTCGCCACCAAATACCTGGCCACCTTCGTCGCGGGCCTTGGCCAGTGCACCTTGCATGGCGTCGAACGACTGCTTGTCGATCAGCGGGCCTACCAGGTTGTCTTTACGTGGGTCGCCGATGCGCACTTTGCCGTAGGCGGCTTTGACGCGGGCAACCACTTCGTCCTTGATCGAGCGGTGCACGATCAGGCGGCGCAGGGTGGTGCAACGCTGGCCGGCAGTGCCGACAGCCGAGAACAGGATGCCACGCACGGCCAGGTCCAGGTCGGCGCTCGGGGCCAGGATCATGGCGTTGTTGCCACCCAGCTCCAGGATGCTGCGGCCGAAGCGGGCAGCCACGCGTGGGCCGACTTCGCGACCCATGCGGGTGCTGCCGGTGGCGCTGACCAGCGGTACGCGCGGGTCGTCGACCATGGCTTCGCCAGCTTCACGGCCGCCGATAACCAGTTGTGCCAAGCCAGCCGGAGCATCGCCGAAGGCTTTCAGGGCTTTTTCGAACAGCGCCTGGCAGGCCAGGGCGGTCAGCGGAGTTTTCTCGGACGGCTTCCATACCACCGAGTTGCCGGCCACCAGCGCCAGCGCGGTGTTCCAGGCCCACACGGCAACCGGGAAGTTGAAGGCGCTGATGACGCCGACCACGCCCAGCGGGTGCCAGGTTTCACGCATGTGGTGGCCAGGGCGCTCGGAAGCGATGGTCAGGCCGTACAGCTGGCGCGACAGGCCTACGGCGAAGTCGCAGATGTCGATCATTTCCTGCACTTCGCCCAGGCCTTCCTGGGTGATCTTGCCGGCTTCGATCGAGACCAGCTCGCCGAGGTCGGCCTTGTGCTCACGCAGCACTTCGCCGAACAGGCGCACCAGTTCGCCACGGCGCGGAGCCGGCACACTGCGCCAGGCTTCGAAGGCGCTCTGGGCCTGATCGATGCGGGCGATGGTCTCGGCCTTGCCGAGCAGTTTCACCGAGGCGATCTGGCTGCCGTCGATCGGCGTGTGAACAGGGTAGTCGCCCTGGGTGTAAGCCTCGGCGGCAACGCCAAGGCGCTCGAGCAATCCAGCAACCATTTGTGCATCTCCTACATCGGTGATGGGGTGGAAAAATGATGTGGATCAGTATTAATCCGATCACATAGGTACAACAAACGACCTTTATTCCGCATATCATTCCGTCAGGTAATGATTTGAGCCGCAGAGACCGCTATGTCAAAACGCCTGGTACCCTCCATGACCGCCCTGCAGTGCTTTGAAGCTGCAGCCCGCCATCTGAGTTTTACCCGTGCTGCCGAAGAACTGCACCTGACCCAGAGCGCGGTCAGCAAGCAGGTGGCGCAGCTGGAGGACATGCTGCGCCACCACCTGTTCCTGCGCATCCGTCGGCGCTTGCAGCTTACGCCGGCCGGCAGCCTGTACCTGGCCGAGGTCAACAAGATCCTCACCCAGGTGGACATGTCCAGCCGCTACGTACTCACCTACGGCGAGCAGACCGAGATATTGAAGGTAGCCACTCAACCGAGTTTTGGCGTGCGCTGGTTGATCCCGCACCTGAAGGGTTTTGGCAAACGGCACAGCAATATCCACCTGGACATTCGCAACGAGATGGAGCCGTTCGCCCTGCTGCAAGGCTCGGCCGACGTGGTGTTCTTCTATGGCCAGGGCACCTGGCCCGGGGCCACCTGCGTGGAGTTGTTCCGTGAAGAGGTGGTGCCGGTGTGTGCGCCAGAGCTGCTGACCGGACGCAGGCTGGCCGGTGCCGAGGAGCTGGCCGAGCTGGTGCTGCTGCAAAGCACCTCGCGCCCGGAGGCCTGGCATGAGTGGTTCCTGGAGCAGGGCCTGCAAAGCGTCAGCGCCTACCACGGGCCGCGCTTCGATACGTTCTATATGGCGTTGAGCGCGGCGCAGGCCGGGTGCGGGGTGGCGCTGGTGCCGCGCTACCTGGCGGCGAAGGAACTGGCCGACGGTAGCCTGGTGGTGCCGTGGAACCATGCGATGCGCAGTGCCGGGGCGCATTACCTGGCGTATGCCGAGCATGCGGCGGAAGTGCCCAAGGTGCGGGCGCTGGTGGAGTGGATCCACGAACAGCTCCAGGCTTGAGGGCCTCTTCGCGGCTAAAGCCGCTCCTACGGGGACCGCGTAGGAGCGGCTTTAGCCGCGAAAGGGCCGTCGAGGTCGATCAAAAAAGGAATGACACACTCACTTTTTTTCGCTTGTGAGCAAAGTGCATTCCCAGCTTTCATGTAAGCGTCCGAACCCAACCAGGAAGCTAGCGATGCCAGCCCACGATTTCGTCAGCCCAGACAGCATCCGCGCGCAGTTCTCTGCCGCCATGTCGCTCATGTACAAACAGGAAGTGCCGCTGTACGGCACGCTGCTGGAGCTGGTGAGCGAAATCAACCAGCAGGTGATGGCCCGGCAACCCGAAGTGGCCGAGGCCCTGCGCTGGACCGGCGAAATCGAGCGCCTTGACCAGGAACGCCACGGCGCCATCCGCGTCGGCACCGCCGAAGAACTGGCCACCATCGCCCGCCTGTTCGCCGTCATGGGCATGCAGCCGGTCGGCTACTATGACCTCAGCTCCGCTGGCGTACCGGTGCATTCCACTGCCTTCCGCGCGGTGCACGAGCAATCGCTGCATGTCAGCCCGTTCCGTGTGTTCACCTCGCTGCTGCGTCTGGAGCTGATCGACAACCCGCAGTTGCGCGAGCTGGCACAGGGCATCCTGGCCAAGCGCCAGATCTTCACCGCCCGCGCCCTCGAACTGATCGCCCAGTGTGAGCGCGAGGGTGGCCTTGACGCCGCGGATGCAGAGACGTTCGTGCAGGAAGCGCTGCACACCTTCCGCTGGCACCAGGACGCTACCGTCACTGCCGAGCAATACCAGCAGCTGCACGACCAACACCGCCTGATCGCCGATGTGGTGGCCTTCAAGGGCCCGCACATCAACCACCTGACCCCACGTACCCTGGATATCGATGCAATCCAGCGCGGCATGCCGGCCAAGGGCATCCCGCCGAAGGCCGTGGTTGAAGGCCCGCCCACCCGCCGCCACCCGATCCTGCTGCGCCAGACCAGCTTCAAGGCTCTGCAGGAAACGGTCGCTTTCAGCGACCAGCAAGGCAGCAAAGGCAGCCACACCGCACGCTTTGGCGAAATCGAGCAACGCGGTGCAGCGTTGACGCCGAAAGGTCGCCAGCTCTACGACAAGTTGCTCGACGCTACCCGCGCTGCGCTGGGTGGCGCTCCAGCCGAAGCCAATGCCGAGCGTTACATGGCGCTGCTGAAGGCAAACTTTGCCGAATTCCCGGATGACCTGGCGCAGATGCGCGAACAAGGCCTTGCATATTTCCGCTACTTCGCCACCGAGAAAGGCCTGGCCGCACGCGACCAGGAAGGCCGCCCGACCACCCTGCAAGGCTTGATCGACGCGGGCCACGTGCACTTCGAGGCGCTGGTGTACGAGGACTTCCTGCCAGTGAGCGCAGCGGGGATCTTCCAGTCCAACCTGGGCGACGATGCGCAGGCCGAATACGGCAGCAACGCCAACCGCGAAGCGTTCGAAGCGGCGTTGGGGTTGCAGGTACAGGATGAGCTGGCGCTGTATGCGCAAAGCGAGCGCCGGTCGCTGCAGGCCTGTGCACAAGCGTTGAATCTGGGCTCGATGTAAATCTGTACCGGCCTCTTCGCGGGCTCGCCCGCTCCCACAAGACCTGTGGGAGCGGGCGAGCCCGCGAAGAGGCCGGTGCAGGTGATCAAAGACGCGGCAAGATTTCCACATCCGGCAAATCCATCGCCGCCACCTCGTCTTCCAGAAACGCACTCAACCGCCGCAAACGCTCGCCACCCGGGCGGGTACGCGGCCACACCAGGTAGTAATCCATGCCGCTGGGCACCGCCGTCGGCCATGGCAGGCTCAAGCGCTTCTGCGCCACATCTTCGGCCACCATCAGCAAGTCGCCCATGGATATCCCGTAGCCACGCGCTGCGGCAATCATGCCCAGCTCCAGGGTGTCGAACACCTGGCCGCCCTTGAGCGATACCTTGTCGCCAAGCCCCATACGCTCCAGCCACTCCCGCCAGTCACGCTTGTCCACCGTGGGGTGCAGCAGTTCGACAGAGGCCAGCCTGCACACATTCCAGGGTTCCTCGTCGAGCAGGTCCGGCGCGCCGACCGGGATCAACAACTCAGGGAACAGCTTGCGCACCTCCCACTCCGGCGGGAATACCCCGTCGCTGAGCAACACCGCGCAATCGAACGGCTCCTGGTGGAAGTCCACATGGTCGACATCCATCCAGGCACTGGTCAGCTGCACCTCATTGCCCGGTTGCAGGTGGCGAAAGCGACTGAGGCACGCCAGCAACCAGCGCATGGTCAGGGTCGAGGGGGCTTTCATGCGCAGTATGTCGTCTTCACCACTCAAGGTTTCGCAGGCCCGCTCAAACGCCGCAAAGCCCTCGCGCACGCCCGGCAGCAGTACCCGCCCCGCTTCGGTAAGTTGCAGGCTGCGGCCACTGCGCACGAACAGGCGGCAGGCAAAATGCTCTTCCAACGTACGGATATGCCGGCTGATGGCGCTTTGGGTAATAGAAAGCTCTTCGCCCGCACGGGTGAAGGAGCTTAGCCGCGCGGCAGCTTCGAATGCGCGCAGTGCATACAGGGGTGGTAGCTGGCGTGGCATGAGGCACCTGCAATATAGGCGTGTGAGGCAAGTCACCGAGAAACCTATATACATGAGTTCAACTCATGCCAACTATCGCTTTTATCCTTTTGTGCAAAGTTGACCGAAGCCTCAGAATCGCCGTTCGTTGATCACTCCAGAATGAAGGACCGCCCCATGCACGTCGCGCCCACCACAGAACTCAAGGCTTTGCTGCGCCTGGCCGGGCCGCTGATTGCCTCGCAGTTGGCGCACATGCTGATGGTGCTGACCGACACCCTGATGATGGCCCGCATCAGCCCTCAGGCTCTGGCGGGTGGTGGTCTGGGGGCAGCCAGCTATTCGTTCGTATCGATCTTCTGCCTGGGCGTGATCGCCGCAGTCGGCACGCTGGTGGCCATTCGCAAGGGTGCCAACGACATCGAGGGCGCTACCCGCCTGGCGCAGAACGGTCTGTGGCTGGCCTGGGGCCTTGCACTGTTCGCTGCGCTGGTGCTGTGGAACCTTGAACCGGTGCTGCTGCTGTTCGGGCAAAAGCCCGAGAACGTGGCCTCGGCGGCGCAATTCCTTACCCTGCTGCCGCTGGCCCTGCCCGGCTACCTGACCTTCATGGCCTTGCGCGGCTTCACCAGCGCGCTGGGCCGCTCGACCCCGGTGATGGTCATCAGCCTGGTAGGCACGGTGCTCAACTACCTGTTCAACGTGGCGCTGATCGAGGGCATGTTCGGCCTGCCCAAGCTGGGGCTGATGGGCATCGGCCTGGTCACTGCAGTGGTGTCGATGGGCATGGCCATCGCCCTGGCGCTGTACATCCGCTGGCACCCGGCCTACGCCGCCTACCCGCTGCGCAAGGGCCTGTCACGCCCATCACTGGCGGCCTTGCGCGAACTGTGGCGGCTGGGCCTGCCGATTGGCGGCACGTACATGGTGGAAGTGGGCCTGTTCGCCTTCGCCGCGCTGTGCATGGGCGTACTGGGCAGCACCGAACTGGCGGCGCACCAGATTGCCCTGCAGATCGTGTCCACGGCATTCATGGTACCGACAGGCTTGTCCTATGCGGTGACCATGCGCGTAGGCCTGTACTACGGCGCCGGTAACCTGCTGGCAGCACGCAGCGCCGGGCGGGTGGGCATCGGCTTCGGGGCAATGATCATGTTTGCCTTCGCCGCCCTGTTCCTGCTGCTGCCCGAAGCGCTGGTAGGGCTGTTTATCGACCGTAATGACCCGGCCTTTGCCGCGATCTTCCAGGTGGCCGTGCAGTTGTTGATGGTGGCGGCGTGGTTCGAACTGTTCGACGGCATGCAGACGATTGCCATGGGCTCTATCCGAGGGCTGAAAGATGCCAAGACCACCTTCCTGATCGGGCTGGTGTGCTACTGGCTGGTGGGGGCGCCGAGCGCCTGGTTGTTCACCTTTACCCTGGGCGGTGGTGCAGTAGGGATCTGGTGGGGGCTGGCGCTGGGGCTGGCATGTGCGGCGGTGGCGCTGACCTTTGGCTTTGAGTGGCGGATGAAGCGGTTGCTGGGGAAGGCTTGGGCTACCGGAAAAGCGACGGCTTCGGCCTGACTTGGGGGCCTATTCGCGGGTAAACCCGCTCCTACAACGGCCTGTGCCCAACCCCCGGTGTGTGTCCACCGCAGATCAGTGTGTAGGAGCGGGTTTACCCGCGAATACGATGGTGGCGGCAACGGTGAACGCCTGGTGGAGATTTGCCAGCAGGCCCGGCCCATTCGCGGGTAAACCCGCTCCTACAGGATTGCGCAGGCTCAAAATTGCGCGTCCCCTGCGAGCGTACCCGCGAAAGGGCCCTAAAGGACACCCTCCAACTGGCGGCCAGGCGCCTGCAGCAAATACGCCATCAATTCCTCTATCGGCAGCGGCTTGCTGACCAGGAAACCCTGCACCTGGTCGCAGCCAAACCCACGCAACAACGCCAGCTGCTCTTCACTCTCCACCCCCTCGGCCACCACCTCGAGGTTGAGGTTGTGCGCCAGGTTGATCATGGCGTGCACCAGCTTACGGTTTTCTTCACGCATTTCCATTTCCGCAACAAAGCTGCGGTCCACCTTGAGCAAGGTGATCGGCAGGCTGTTGAGGTGCACGAACGAAGAGAACCCGGTGCCGAAATCATCGAGCGAGAAGCGCACGCCCAGGCGACCCAGCGCGTCCATGGTCTGGCGCACCACCTCGTTGCGGCGCATCACCGCCGTCTCGGTCAGTTCGAACTCAAGCCAGCGGGCATCCACACCGTGCTCGAGGATCAGGCGACTCAAGGTGGCCAGTAGCTGGCTGTCCTGGAACTGGCGGAAACTCAAATTGACCGCCATGTGCAGCGGTTCCAGGCCGCGCTCGCACAGTGCCTGCATGTCACTCAAGGCACGGGAAATAACCCAATAGCCCAAGGGCACGATCAGGCCGCTCTGCTCGGCCAGTGGCACGAACTCGCTGGGCGGCAGCAGCCCGCGCTCGCCATGGCGCCAGCGCACCAGCGCCTCCAGCCCGACAATGCGCCCGTCGGCCAGGTTAAGGCGGGGCTGATAGTGCAGCTCCAGCTCGTCGCGGCGCAGGGCGCGGCGCAATTCGCTTTCCAGGTCGGCAAGGCTGCGGGCGTTGCGGTTGATGCGTTCGTTGAACACATGGAAGGTGCAGCCTTGGCTGCCCTTGGCCTGACGCATGGCGATGTGCGCGTGCCACATCAGCGGATCGGCGCCGCTCTGTGCGCGAGCATGGGCCAGGCCCAGGCTGCAGCCCAACAACAGGCTTTCGCCGTCGATCCAATAAGGTTCGGCCAAGGCCTCGACGATGCGGTCGGCCATCCATTCGGCGCGGTTGGCATCGCGGCGGGTGTCGATCAGCAGGGCAAACTCGTCGCTGCCCAGTCGTGCCAACTGGTCGCCCGCTTCCAACTGATGCTTCAGCCGTGCCACGACCTGCAGGATCAACCGGTCACCGCACTGGTGGCCGAGGGCATCGTTGACGTGGCGGAAGTTGTCCAGGTCCAGGTGGCCAAGCGCAACACCACGGCCGTCGTTTTCGGCCAGGCGCGCATTGAGCAAAGCCTGGAAGCCCTGGCGGTTGGCGATGCCGGTCAGCGGATCCTGCTCGGCCAGGCGCTGCAAGGTGGCGACCAGCACACCGCGCTCTCGCACATGGCGCAGTGAGCGGCGCAGGGTATCGGCGTTGAGCTGGTCGCGTACCAGCCAGTCGCTGACAGCGCTGGGCGCCGCCTCAGGCTCGTGGTCAAGCAGCAGGATGGTCGGCAGCTCGCAACGCCCGGCGGCGGGCTGCAAGCCTGGCGTTGCCAGCACGACGGCCTGGCGATCATGACTGAACAGGCTGTCGACCGCCTCCCAGTTTGGCGCAGTCAGTAGCACGGCGCTGCCACCCAGTGCAGGCATGCAGGCGTGCAACAAGGCGGCCCATTCCGGCTCATCGGCCAACAGCAGCAAACGCAAAGGTTCGACAGGCGTGGACAAGCGGGCTCCTTAGGGCTTCACGGTGCAACGAGACTGGCGGGTATGCCACTGCATTCAATGAAAATGATTTTCAATTTTATACATGTTTCTCGGGCGTAGCATCCCGACGTATTTTGTCGTGCATCCTGCGCGAAACGGCACAAACCGGCAAATATGATTTTTTCAGCTACTAGCATTAGTAGCGCTAATAGTGAGACGGACAAAAGTCTGACTCAGACGTCAGACGGTCGCGCCACAACGGCCCCATGCCTGTTAGAATGCGCGGCTATTTTCTGGCGACCCCCGGTTTCTAGCATGTCCCGACTCAATCCCCGGCAGCAGGAAGCCCGTGACTATGTCGGCGGCCCTCTTTTGGTGCTCGCCGGTGCAGGTTCGGGCAAGACCAGCGTGATCACGCGCAAGATTGCCCACCTCATCCAGAACTGCGGCATCCGCGCCCAGTACATCGTGGCGATGACCTTTACCAACAAGGCCGCGCGCGAGATGAAGGAGCGGGTTGCCACCTTGCTGCGCCCGGGAGAAGGCCGTGGCCTGACCGTGTGTACGTTCCACAACCTGGGCCTGAACATCATCCGCAAGGAACACGAGCGCCTGGGTTACAAGCCGGGGTTCTCGATCTTCGACGAGTCCGACATCAAAGCGTTGCTGTCGGACATCATGCAGAAGGAATACTCCGGCGACGACGGCATCGACGAGATCAAGAACATGATCGGTGCCTGGAAGAACGACCTTATCCTGCCACCAGAGGCCCTGGAAAAAGCGCGCAACCCACGCGAGCAGACCGCAGCCATCGTCTACACCCACTATCAGCGTACGCTCAAGGCGTTCAACGCAGTGGACTTCGATGACCTGATCCTGCTGCCAGTCAAACTGTTCCAGGAGCACCCCGAGGTGCTGGAACGCTGGCAAAACCGTGTGCGCTACCTGCTGGTAGACGAATATCAGGACACCAACGCCAGCCAGTACCTGCTGGTGAAGATGCTGATCGGCATGCGCAACCAGTTCACCGTGGTAGGCGACGACGACCAGTCGATCTACGCCTGGCGTGGTGCACGCCCTGAGAACCTGATGCTGCTCAAGGAGGACTACCCCTCCCTGAAGATCGTCATGCTCGAGCAGAACTACCGCTCCACCAGCCGCATCCTGCGCTGTGCCAACGTGTTGATCGCCAACAACCCGCATGCGTTCGAGAAACAGCTATGGAGCGAAATGGGCGTGGGCGACGAGATCCGCGTGATCCGTTGCAAGAACGAGGAAGCCGAGGCCGAACGCGTGGCCATGGAAATCCTCACCTTGCACCTGCGCACCAACCGCCCGTACAGCGACTTCGCCATCCTCTACCGCGGCAACTACCAGGCCAAGCTGATCGAACTGAAGCTGCAGCACCACCAGGTGCCGTATCGCCTGTCGGGTGGCAACAGTTTCTTCGGCCGCCAGGAGGTCAAGGACCTGATGGCCTACCTGCGCTTGCTGGTGAACCCGGACGACGACAACGCCTACCTGCGTGTGATCAACGTACCGCGCCGGGAAATCGGCTCCACCACCCTGGAAAAGCTCGGCAACTACGCCACCGAGCGCGGTATATCGATGTACGCCGCCAGCGAGGAACTGGGCCTGGGCGAGCACCTGGACGCGCGCTACACCGAGCGTTTGCAGCGCTTCAAGCATTGGCTGGATGGGGTGCGCCACAAGGTCGCCCTGGAAGACCCGATTGCCGCGCTGCACGAGATGATCCGCGACATCGACTACGAGAACTGGATCCGCCAGCAGACCGCCAGCGACAAGGCTGCAGAATTCCGCATCAGCAACGTCTGGTTCCTGGTGGAAGCGCTGAAAAACACCCTCGAGAAGGACGAAGAGGGTGACATGACCATCGAAGACGCCATCGGCAAGCTGGTGCTGCGCGACATGCTCGAGCGCCAGCAGGAAGAAGAAGAGAACGCCGAAGGTGTGCAGATGATGACCCTGCATGCCTCCAAGGGCCTGGAATTCCCCTACGTGTTCATCATGGGCATGGAAGAGGAAATCCTCCCGCACCGCTCCAGCATCGAGGCCGACACCATCGAAGAGGAACGCCGCCTGGCCTACGTGGGCATCACCCGCGCGCGCCAGACCCTGGCCTTCACCTTCGCCGCCAAGCGCAAGCAGTACGGTGAAATCATCGACTGCACGCCCAGCCGGTTCCTCGACGAACTGCCTCCGGACGACCTGGCCTGGGAGGGCCTGGACGATGCGCCGGTCGAGGTGAAGGCCGCACGCGGCAACAACGCCCTGGCCGATATCCGGGCGATGCTCAAACGCTGATCAACCATTACTCTTTAACTTTGCCGCTGTTAGCGGCCACGGTGGTTTGTATGGCCGATTTGAGCTCACAGATCGGCCATACAGACCACTATCTACATCGAGGAAATCACAGTGGAAGCACTGCATCAGAAGATTCGCGAAGAAGGCATCGTGCTTTCCGATCAGGTTCTCAAAGTCGACGCGTTTCTCAACCACCAGATCGATCCGGCGCTGATGCAGCTGATCGGTGACGAGTTCGCTCGCCTGTTCGCCGACGCCGGTGTGACCAAGATCGTCACCATCGAAGCCTCAGGCATTGCCCCGGCGGTGATGACCGGTCTGAAACTGGGTGTGCCGGTCATCTTCGCTCGCAAGCACCAGTCGCTGACCCTGACCGAGAACCTGCTGACCGCCTCGGTGTATTCCTTCACCAAGCAGACCGAGAACACCGTGGCCATCTCGCCGCGTCACCTCAACAGCAGCGACCGTGTGCTGGTGATCGACGACTTCCTGGCCAACGGCAAGGCCTCGCAGGCGCTGATCTCGATCATCAAGCAGGCAGGTGCCACCGTGGCGGGCCTGGGCATCGTGATCGAGAAGTCGTTCCAGGGCGGCCGTGCCGAACTGGACAGCCAGGGCTACCGCGTTGAATCGCTGGCCCGGGTGAAGTCGCTGGAAGGTGGTGTAGTCAGCTTCATCGAATAAACGCGACACCTGCTTCGCGGGCACGCCCGCTCCCACAGGGACAGCACAGGTCTCGAACGCTGTGCCGTACCTGTGGGAGCGGGCGTGCCCGCGAATGGCCGCAACCCTTTTATCTGGTTGCCGCCAGCCCCGCCAACAACAAGCGCTGGTAAAGTTCTTCTTTAAGCCCCTGCGGCTGCCCCAACTGCATCCGCTCCAGGTGGCTTTCATACCCCTCCGGCCCCGGTGCATCCAACGCTGCCTTGCCCAGCTCCAGCACCTCGCTCAGCTTGAACTTGCTCTTCAACCAGTTCAGCGCCCGCAACAGATCCCGCTCTTCGGCCGTAAAGTCGGTGCCCATCGGATACTCCGGGAACAGCCGCGCATGCTGTGCCCTGATTGCCTCCAGACGTTGCGGGGTATTGTCGGTAAAGCGCGCCTCCAGCTGAAAGTCGTCGGCAAGCTTGCCAGCTTCTTTGGCCTGCTTGATCAGGCCCGGCTGGAACCGCGAATCGCTCACCGCCAACAACCGCGCTATCACCTCGCTGTCGGTCTGCCCACGTAAGTCCGCGATACCGTACTCGGTCACCACGATATCGCGCAGGTGCCGGGGGATGGTGCAGTGGCCATAGGTCCAGAACAGGTTTGAGGTCACCTCCCCGCCTGCCTCGCGCCAGCTGCGCAAAAGCAGAATCGAACGTGCGCCTTCCAGCGCATGGCCCTGAGCGACAAAGTTGTACTGCCCGCCCACGCCGCTGAGCACGCGGCCGTCTTCAAGTTGATCGGCCACCCCGGCGCCGAGCAAGGTCATGGCAAACGCCGTGTTGATAAACCGCGCATCACGGCGTTGGCGGCGCTTGAGTTCCTCCTGCCCATATAGCTCGTTGATGAAGCTGATACGGGTCATGGCAAACTGCGCGCGCTGCTCCAGCGGCATCTCGCGCAAGCGCTGGTAGAACGCTTGCGGGCCGAGGAAAAAGCCGCCATGCAGTATTGTGCCCTGCTCGTCCGCCGGGCGTCGTAGCAGCCCTGCTTCAGCCAGCACCAGCAGGCCGTTGACGAACATCTCGCTGCAGCCGTACAAGCCGTGGGCAAAGGTGCCCAGACCCCCTTCTCGCTCGATCAATGTCTGCCACGGTCCGACATCCAGCGCCTTGAGCACCGCACGGTAACCGGCGTTGTCGCCCTGACGCGCCAGCAATGCCGCGGCAACCGCATCGCCCATGGCACCAATGCCGATCTGCAGCGTACCGCCATCGCGTACCAGGCTGCTGGCGTGCAGACCGATGCAGTGGTCCTGGATGCCGACCGGCATATTTGGCGTGGAAAACAACCGGCGTTGCTCGGCTTCGTCGAGCAGCAGGTCGAAGGAATCGATGGGCAGCTCGGCATCGCCTGGCATGTAGGGCAGCTCGGCATGCACCTGGCCCAGCATAAGGATGGTTTCGCCAGCCGCGCGGCGCTTGGCGATCATCGGCAGCAGGTCGAGGGTGATGTCTGGGTTGCAGGCCAGGCTCAAGTGCACGGGCTTTTCGGGGGTGGCGGCCACCAACTGGGCGATCAGGTTCAGGCCCTTGGCGTTGATATCCCGTGCGGCATGGCTGTAGTTGCTGCTGACGTAGTCCTGCTGGGCTGATTCGCTGTGCAGCAGGCTACCGGGCTGCATGAAGAACTGTTCGACCCGAATATTGGGTGGCAACGTGTCGTTGCGCAGGTCTGCGAGGTAACTGAGCTCTTCGTAGTCAGCGAAGACTCGGTCGACGAAGGGTTCGAGAAAGCGCCGCTGCAGGCCATCGCCCAGTGGCGGGCGGCCGAGGGAAAGTGCGGTGTAGATGGTCAGGCGCCGTTCGGGCAGCTCGCGTACGCGGGCGTAAAGCGCGTTGACGAAGGCATTGGGTTTCCCCAGGCCCAAAGGCAGGCCCATATGGATATGGGTTGGCAGCCGGGACAAGACCTGCTCGACAGCCTGGTCGATGGAGCAGAGGTGCATGGGGCCTCCTGAAACATCCATGGGTTCAGGGATTGGACATGGCACTGGCGGGTTGGTTGCCTGGCCTGCCTCTTTGTGGCCAGGCCTCACCCAGACTTTGACATTTCCCAACAGCCGCTTTAGCCCGAAGGCCTAGAACCAATTTCGACCCGCATAAGGCTCGTCAGAGGGTGGTTTTCCATAAGCTGCACTGAGTTCTATCGGGAATCTTATATCTCTTCGCACTTTAACCGCGTAGTAAGCTCTCTCATGAATAACCATCACATCACGACGCACATAGGAATAATGTACGCTTTCAACCCAGCGCGAAGAGTCTTTAACGTAAACACCCATTATAATCCCATCAGCGCCCGCAAAATTATTGGCCAACTCTGCTGACTGTGTCACATACAAACCTCGCCCTGCCATGCCACCGCTGGAGAAGTTAATGTCCGGTCCTGACTCCAAGGAATCAATATACTTCCTCTTGGTTCCATGCAGCCCGAACAATTTATAGCCCTCCGGGGCGTTACCGATGTCAGTCCCGATAACCAGGCTCATGGGATAATCAGTTCCCGCATAACTCCAAGTGTAGTCTGTGCGGTTAGCTTTTATGGATGCAGGCAGGTTTTTTTGAGTAGGCGGCTTACCGCTCAAAGCAGGCTTATTTGAAAAAGCTTGTCCAAAAAACTGCTTGGCCAATTTTACAACAGGGACATTACCGCTTGGGTCCAGACGGTTTATAGGCTCGCCTATGCAGTACGCATATGAATTCAACCCTCCCGCTGCGAACGGGCTCATGCTGTCCGGGCTAATAAAGCGCATCAATGATGGGTTAAATGCTCGACGACCGTTACCCAGTAGATAACAGCCGGTAACAGGGTCCTGTCGGCCACCATTAAAGCCGAGCACGGCCTGGAAAATCGAGAGATAGCCATAAGGCGAATAGGCCAGATGCCGAGGGGCGCTGCCGGGGATCAGCTTTTGCGGCTGTGTTCGACCGGCTGCATGTTGCTCGGGACAGTTATCGCCCAGATCCATTGTTAGCCACCACTGCAATCAGAAGCGTCAGTGTTCTTCAGAACCCTGAAAAATAGAACTGGTAAAAATGCTAGTTCTCATGGAATCAGGCTCAGCCCGATCGGGGCTTCTGGAGACATCCATGGACATGGCTCTAGCGGGTTGGTTGCCTGTGCTGGACCTTTCGCGGGCACGCCCGCTCCCACAGGATAACCATAATCCTCAGGTTCTGAGGGGGGCTTGTGGGAGCGAGTGTGCCCGCGAAAGGGCCAGCACAGGCACCACAAAAACAAAGCCCGCCATCAACGGCGGGCCTCATGCAATTCAGCTGTAAATCACAGCCCGGACATTTTCTTGATCGCTTCTTTCAGGTCTTCATCCGAGCAGTCTGCACAGGTCCCCTTCGGCGGCATGGCGTTGATGCCGGTAATGGCCTTGGCCAGGATGCCGTCCAGGCCGCCCTGATGGTCGGCGCGTTCTTTCCACGCGGCGGTGTCACCAATTTTAGGCGCGCCGAGCAAGCCGCTGCCATGGCAGGCATTGCAGTGCTTGGCGATGATTTCATCCGGCGTCTTGGCTCCCCCGCCACCTGCTGCAGCGGCCACTTCCATGCCTTTGCATTCCTGACCCTGGACGCATACCTGGCCAACCGGCTCCAGGCGTTTGGCGATGTCGTCATCGGTCGCAGCGGTTGCGCTCATTGCCCAGAGGGCGAATACGGCTGCTGGTACGGCCAGCATCTTCTTGATTTGATTCACGCGAACACCCTCATGGTGGCTAATCACGCTCGCGGCCACGGATCGGCGAGCGTTGAAAAGTATAGCGGGAACCCAGAAGCCGTGAAACGACCCCACACAGGAAAGGGGTATTGCCGAATCAATGCACTGCGCTGGATCAAAAGTTTGAAGGCGTCGCCGCACTGATCAGCCGCGCCGGCTGGTCGAATGGGTTGCGAAAGCGGTGCGGGCGGGTGCTTTCGAAGTAGTAGCTGTCGCCCTCTTCGAGAACGAAAATCTCGTTGCCGACCACCAGTTCCAGGCGGCCTTCAAGCAGGATACCGGTCTCCTCGCCGTCGTGGGTCAGCATTTCGGCACCGGTGTCGGCGCCTGGCGGGTACACCTCGGTCAGAAAAGCGATGGCACGGTTGGGGTGCGACTTGCCAACCAGCTTCATGGTTACCGCACCGTCCGAGATATCAATCAGCTCGTGGGCCTTGTAGACGATCTGAGTGGGGCTTTCGGGCTCCAGCTCGACCGAAAAGAATTCGACCATGGACATGGGAATGCCGCTCAGCACTTTGCGCAGCGAGCTGATAGAGGGGCTTACGCTGTTCTTCTCGATCATCGAGATGGTGCTGTTGGTCACGCCTGCACGCTTGGCGAGTTCGCGCTGGGACAGGCCCTTGAGCTTGCGGATGGCTTGCAGTCGTTCGCCGACGTCCAAAGCTGGAGCCTCCTGAGACAGTGGGAAAGGGGTGGTTGTGAACGATATCATGGCAATGCCGTTCAGTATTTACAACACACCGCCCCCAACCTGTCCGCTTCAGCGTGTCATTCGCCGATGTAGTCCCGTGGTACTCGCTTCAGGTTGCAGAAGATCTGGTACGGAATGGTGCCCGCATGCGCGGCCACCTCACTGGCCAGCACCTGCTTGCCCCATAGTTCTACCGGGCTGCCGACAGCGGCTTCTGGTACGTCGGTGAGGTCGATGCTGAGCATGTCCATCGACACCCGGCCGATCAGTTGGGTGCGCTTGCCGGCGACCAGCACCGGTGTGCCGTTGGGCGCCTGGCGCGGGTAGCCATCGGCATAGCCCATGGCGACCACCCCAACGCGGGTTGGCCGAGGGCTGACGAACTTGGCACCATAGCCCACAGGCTCGCCGGCAGGCAGTTCGCGCACGCTGATCACCCGCGATTGCAGGGTCATCACTGGTTGCAGGCGTGCGGCCTCGGCCTGCGCCACTCCGAACGGCGTGGCACCGTACAGCATCAGGCCTGGGCGCACCCAGTCGCTGGGCGCTTGCGGCCAGCCCAGCACGCCGGGCGAGTTACGCAGGCTGCATTCGGCGGCCAGGCCCTGTCGGGCAGCTTCGAACACGGCGATTTGCTGGGAGGTGGCGTCAGCGTCCAGTTCGTCGGCGCGAGCGAAGTGGCTCATCAACACGATGCGCGAAACCTTGCCACTGGCCAGCAGTCGCTGGTAGGCGTCGTGGTAGTCCTTGGGGTGCAGGCCAACGCGGTGCATGCCACTGTCCAGCTTCAGCCAGGCGGTGAGCGGCTTGTGCAGCGGTGTTTTCTCGATGGCTTCCAGTTGCCACAGCGAGTGCACCACGCACCACAGGTCGTGCTCGGCGATCAGCGCCAGTTCGCTAGCTTCGAAAAAACCTTCCAGCAGCAGCACCGGGGCTTTGATACCGGCAGCGCGCAGTTCCAGCGCCTCTTCGATGCAGGCCACGGCAAAGCCGTCGGCTTCGGCCTCCAGGGCCAGGGCGCAGCGCACGGCGCCGTGGCCATAGGCGTCGGCCTTGATCACGGCGAGGGCTTTGGCACCCGTCAGTTCACGGGCCAGACGGTAGTTGTGGCGCAGGGCCTGGAGGTCGATCAGGGCGCGGGCGGGACGCATGGCGGCTGCCTTATGGTGTTCGGGTTGAAATCGGTGGTGGATTCTTCGCGGGCCTGCCCCTCCCACAGATAGCGCACAGCGTTGAAAAGCTGTGGTGTTCCTGTGGGAGCGGGCAAGCCCGCGAATGGGCCGGCACAGGCTATTACTGCTGGTGAGCCGGCGCGCTTTGCCTGTGCTTGGCCACTTCCCCGCTATTGCCATAACGAGAGATATCCAGGCCTTCGGCACTGATCTGCGGCTTCTTGCGCGCAATCAGGTCGGCCAGCAAGCGACCGGAACCGCACGCCATGGTCCAGCCCAAGGTACCGTGACCGGTGTTCAGGAACAGGTTGCGGAACGCCGTGGCACCCACGATAGGCGTGCCGTCCGGGGTCGCCGGGCGCAAGCCGGTCCAGAAGCTGGCCTGGCTCAGGTCACCGCCGCGAGGATAAAGGTCGTTGACGATCATCTCCAGCGTTTCGCGCCGACGCGGGTTCAGCGACAGGTCAAAACCAGCGATCTCAGCCATGCCCCCAACGCGGATGCGGTTGTCGAAACGGGTGATGGCAACCTTGTAGGTCTCGTCGAGAATGGTCGAAGTCGGGGCCATGTCGCTGTCGGTGATCGGCACTGTCAGCGAATAGCCTTTCAGCGGGTATACCGGGGCCTTGATGCCGAGCGGCTTGAGCATCTGTGGCGAGTAGCTGCCCAGTGCCAGCACGTAGCGGTCTGCCGTCTCCAACTTGCCGTCGATCCACACGCCATTGATGCGGTCACCCGCAACGTCCAGGCGCTGGATGTCCTGGCCGAAGCGGAACTCCACGCCCAGCTTCAACGCCATGTCGGCAAGCTTGCTGGTGAACAGCTGGCAGTCGCCAGTCTGGTCGTTCGGCAGGCGCAGGGCGCCGGCCAGGATGTCTTTCACGCCAGCCAGGGCAGGTTCGACGCGGGCAATGCCGTCGCGGTCGAGCAGCTCGTAGGGCACGCCGGACTGTTCAAGCACGGCAATGTCCTTGGCCGCAGCATCGACCTGGGCCTGGGTGCGGAACAGCTGGGTGGTGCCCAGGCTGCGGTTTTCGTAGTTGATGCCGGTTTCGGCGCGCAGCTCGTCGAGGCAGTCACGGCTGTACTCGGACAGGCGCACCATGCGTTCCTTGTTCACCGCGTAACGGCTGGCGGTACAGTTGCGCAGCATCTGTGCCATCCACAGGTACTGGTCAACGTCGCCCGTGAGCTTGATGGCCAGGGGTGCGTGCCGCTCCAGCAGCCACTTGATGGCCTTCAGCGGCACACCTGGGGCAGCCCAGGGCGAGGCATAACCAGGCGAGATCTGGCCGGCGTTGGCAAAGCTGGTTTCCATGGCCACCGCCGGCTGGCGGTCGACCACCGTGACTTCGAAACCTTGCCGGGCCAGGTAGTAGGCACTGGCGGTTCCGATTACACCGCTACCAAGTACCAGAACTCGCATCGTTTTATCCCTCACACGCGGCGCGCCGCACACTTTTATTGAAATGGCATGAATGAGCGCAGTATAGGAATTTGAGACCAGTGCAATTCACTATATAAAAGCCTATTATTGGCGAGAATTCTCGGCAAAAACGCCTTTCACGGAGGGGCATCCCCTATGAGAACCCAGCACCAGACCAAGCGTGAACTGGACAAGATCGACCGCAACATCCTGCGTATCCTGCAGAATGACGGGCGTATTTCCTTCACCGAACTGGGCGAGAAAGTTGGGCTGTCCACCACCCCTTGCACCGAGCGGGTTCGCCGCCTGGAGCGCGAGGGCATCATCATGGGCTACAACGCACGCCTGAACCCGCAGCACCTCAAGGGCAGCCTGCTGGTGTTCGTGGAAATCAGCCTGGACTACAAGTCGGGCGACACCTTCGAGGAATTCCGCCGAGCGGTCTTGAAGCTGCCCCACGTGCTGGAATGCCACCTGGTGTCGGGCGACTTCGACTACCTGGTGAAAGCGCGTATTTCGGAAATGGCCTCGTACCGCAAGCTGCTCGGGGACATCCTGCTGAAACTGCCGCACGTGCGCGAATCGAAGAGCTACATCGTGATGGAAGAGGTGAAGGAGAGCCTCTGCCTGCCGATCCCGGACTGAGGCTAGACCAGCACCTGGCGGGTGGTGGCAATGAACTGGTGGACCAACTGTTCAGCGGCGGGGTCGATCATCGGGTCAGGGCCACGACCACGCGGGCAGGCCATACGCGGGGTGGTACCGAACAGCCGGCAGATCATCGGCCGCTCTTCATACACCGTGCAGCCGTTGGGGCCCAAGTGCACGCAGTCCAGACGCTCCAGAGCAGCGTCCTGCTCGGCCTGGGACTTGCGCGGCAGGCGGGCCATTTCCTCCGCCGAGGTGGTGACCGGCCCGCAGCAGTCATGGCAGCCGGGCTCGCACTCGAATGAAGGGATGAGTTCGCGCAGGAAGTGGATCTTGTGGCGGTTACAGGACATGGCGGGATACAAGCTGACAAAGTAGTTGGATTATAGGCCTATTCGCGGCTCCACCCGCGAATGAGGATGCAGCCCTCGCTGGTTGCCCGGCCGCGATGGCAAAGCTTATCCTCGTCCCCCCTCCAATTTTCAGGGCCGCCCCGATGATCCACAGCGCGCAGCACGCCGCCTCCTATTACGCCGCCAGCAGCGCGCCACACCCCGACCACGCCTTCCTGCAAGGCGAACACAACGCCGACGTGTGCATCATCGGCGGCGGCTACTCGGGCCTGAACACCGCCATCGAGCTGGCCGAGCGTGGTTTCTCGGTCATCCTGCTGGAAGCGCGCAAACTTGGCTGGGGTGCCAGTGGGCGCAATGGCGGTCAACTGATCCGTGGAGTCGGTCATGGTCTGGAGCAGTTCCTCCCGGTCATCGGCGAGGAAGGCGTGCGCACCCTGAAGCTGATGGGCCTGGAGGCCGTACAGATCGTGCGCGAGCGGGTAGAAAAGCATGCCATCGCCTGTGACCTGGCCTGGGGCTACTGCGACCTGGCCAACAAACCCGCCGAGCTGCTGGGCTTCGCCGAAGACGCCGAGGAGCTGCGCAGCCTGGGCTATGCACATGAGTTGCGGCTGGTCGGCAAGGACGATATCCACAGCGTGGTCGGTGCCGACTGCTATGTGGGGGGGCTGGTCGACATGGGCTCCGGGCATCTGCATCCGCTCAATCTGGCATTGGGTGAAGCCGCCGCAGCCGCCCGCCTGGGCGTGAAGTTGTTCGAGCAATCCGAAGTCACCCGCATCGACTACGGCACTGAAGTGCAGGTGCATACAGCCCAAGGCCGGGTACGCGCAAAGACCTTGGTACTGTGCTGCAACGCCTACCACAACGACCTCAACCGCGAACTGGGCGGCAAGGTGCTGCCGGCCGGCAGCTACATCATCGCCACCGAGCCGCTGGGCGAAGAACGCGCACGCGCCTTGCTGCCGCAGAATATGGCGGTGTGTGACCAGCGCGTGGCGCTGGACTACTACCGCCTGTCCGCCGACCACCGCCTGCTGTTTGGCGGTGCCTGCCACTATTCAGGCCGCGACCCGAAGGACATCGCCGCCTACATGCAGCCGAAGATGCTCAAGGTGTTCCCGCAGCTTGCCAACGTGCGCATCGACTACCAGTGGGGCGGCATGATCGGCATTGGTGCCAATCGCCTGCCGCAGGTTGGCCGCCTGGCCAGCCAGCCGAACGTGTATTACGCCCAGGCCTACTCGGGCCATGGGCTCAACGCCACCCACCTGGCCGCGCGCCTGCTGGGTGAAGCCATCAGTGGCCAGGAAAGCGGGCGCTTCGACCTTTTCAACAAGGTGCCGCACATCACCTTCCCTGGCGGCAAGCACCTGCGCTCGCCATTGCTGGCGCTGGGGATGCTGTGGCATCGCCTGAAAGAGCTGGCCTGAAAGTCCCCATCCTTGTGGCAGCAACTGTCTTGCTTAAAATCTAAAAGCTGACTAGCCCCCTGTGGGAGCGGGCGTGCCCGCGAACACGGGCGAAGCCCGTGCCATCCTCCGCGACGCCTGCTTCGCGGGCATGCCCGCTCCCACAGGGTCGGTGCAAGTTTCAAGTCTGGGGCACAACAGGCCCTCCAGCGACCACCCTGTCAGTCCTTCCAGAAGGCTTTCCGCCCTTCGATCCTGGCCTGCTCCCAGCTCAGCCCGACATCGCGCAACTCGTCATCGGTCAGCTGCAGCAACGCCCTGCGGGTATGCCAGCGATGCAACATCAGCCCCCAACGCCCCAAACCCTCTGGCGCGTTGAACACCTTGGCCTGCTGCCCGGCTTCCAGTTCCTTGGCCAACAGTTGCAAGCGCACATCGCTCATGCCACCCATCACCGCATCCTCCCGTTCAGTTGTTACCGTGGAGAAAGCATGCGCGTCGGCACCCTCGACAATACAGATCCAATACAGCCTTATTATTCCCATACAGAATTGGCCGCTGGCCGACTGAATGCTGTATTTTCAGCCCAACTGTACCGGTCGCTATGCCAATGCAGCGCAGGAGTATGCCGTGACCCTCTACCTGAATCTCGCCGAAATACTCGGCGCCCGCATCGAGCAGGGCCTCTATCGCCCCGGCCAGCGCCTGCCGTCTGTGCGCGCACTGAGTGAGGAGCACGGGGTCAGCCTGAGCACCGTGCAGCAGGCCTATCGCATGCTCGAAGACAGCGGCATGGTCTTGCCGCGGCCCAAGTCCGGCTACTTCGTCAGCGACCAACGGCAGTTGCCGGCACTACCCGCAATCAGCCGCCCGGCCCAGCGCCCGGTGGACATCTCCCAGTGGGAGCAGGTGCTGGAACTGGTACGAAGCAACCCGCGCCAGGACGTGGTGCAGCTCGGTCGCGGCATGCCCGACATCGACAGCCCTACCCTGAAGCCGCTGCTGCGCAGCCTCGCCCAGTTGAGCCGGCGCCAGGACATGCCTGGCCTGTACTACGACAACATCCACGGTAACCTGGCCCTGCGCGAACAGGTGGCCCGGCTGATGCTCGACTCCGGCTGCCGCCTGGGGCCCGCCGACCTGGTGATCACCACCGGCTGCCATGAGGCGCTGTCATGCAGCATCCGCGCGGTCTGCGAGCCAGGCGACATCGTCGCAGTCGACTCGCCCAGCTTCCACGGCGCCATGCAAACCCTCAAAGGCTTGGGCATGAAAGCGCTGGAAATCCCCACCGACCCGGTCACCGGCATCAGCCTGGAGGCGCTGGAGCTGGCCTTGGAGCAGTGGCCGATCAAGCTCATACAGATCACCCCCAGCTGCAACAACCCGCTGGGCTACATCATGCCCGAAGCACGCAAGAAGGCCCTGCTGAGCCTTGCCCAACGCTATGACGTGGCGATTCTGGAAGACGATGTGTACGGCGACCTGGCCTATACCTACCCACGCCCACGCACCCTGAAGTCGTTCGACGACGATGGCCGCGTGCTGCTCTGCAGTTCGTTCTCCAAAACCCTCGCACCCGGCCTGCGGATCGGCTGGGTGGCACCCGGGCGCTACCTGGAGCGAGTGCTGCACATGAAGTACATCAGCACAGGCAGCACCGCCAGCCAGCCTCAGCTGGCCATTGCTGACTTCATCGCAGGCGGGCACTACCAGCCCCATGTGCGGCGCATGCGCAGCCAGTACCAACGTGGCCGCGACCTGATGAGCGACTGGGTGACCCGCTACTTCCCGGCGGGGACCCGGATCAGCCGGCCCCAGGGTGGCTTCATGCTCTGGGTGGAGCTACCCGAACATCTCGACACGCTTCGGCTGAACCGCGCTTTACTGGAGCAGGGCGTGCAGGTTGCCGTGGGCAGCATCTTTTCGGCCTCGGGCAAGTTCCGCCACTGCCTGCGCATGAACTTCGCCGCCAGGCCAACGCCACAAATCGAAGCCTCCGTGCGCAAGGTCGGTGAAACCGCCCTTCGTCTACTGGATGAAGAAAGCGTCGACGCGTAACTTTGCGCCGCCCGTCACGGTCAAAACCCTAAAGCCCTTGCTGTACAGGACGGTTCACCTTTGAGACTCCAGCGAGCGTTGCCTCTGCTGCTGGTGTTGTTGCTCGGCCTTGCCGGTTGCACAAGCATCAGCGTGCCCCGCGAAACCAGTCAGGCGTTGCCTGCCAACGACTCGGCCTTTGGCCGCTCGGTGCTGCGCCAGGCCGCGCCCTATGGCGGCCGCTCGGGCTTTCGCTTGCTGCCCAACAGCAACGAGGCCTTTCGCGCCCGTGCTGAACTGATCCGCAACGCCCAGGCGAGCATCGACCTGCAGTACTACATCGTCCACGACGGCCTCAGTACCCGCGCCCTTGTGCATGAACTGCTACGCGCTGCCGACCGTGGCGTGCGCGTACGCATCCTGCTCGACGACACCACCAGCGATGGCCTGGACACCGTCATGGGCACCCTCGATGCCCACCCGAACATCCATATCCGTGTGTTCAACCCACTGCACCTGGGGCGCAGTACCGGCGTCACGCGCGCCGTGGGCCGGCTGTTCAACTTGTCGCGCCAGCACCGGCGCATGCACAACAAGCTGTTCCTGGTGGACAACAGCATGGCCATCGTCGGCGGGCGCAACCTGGGCGACGAGTATTTCGATGCCGAGCCCAACCTCAACTTCACCGACATCGACCTGCTGGGCGTGGGCCCGGTGGCCGAGCAACTGGGGCACAGCTTCGACCAGTACTGGAACAGCGCCCTCAGCCGGCCGATCACCGACTTCCTCTGGCATGACCCGGATGCCAACGACCTGCGTGCCAGCCGCCATCGTCTGGAAGTGTCGCTGGCCGAAGCAAGGACCCAGCGCAAGGCCCTGTACGACCGGTTGATGGCCTATCAGTCGCAGCCGCACCTGGATGTGTGGCGCAACGAGCTGATCTGGGCTCACGCTCAGGCGCTATGGGATGCGCCCAGCAAGGTGTTGGCCGAAGACGAGCCGGACCCGCAATTACTGCTGAGCCAGCAACTGGCACCGGACTTGGCTAACGTGCACCGCGAACTGGTCCTGGCATCGGCCTACTTTGTACCGGGTGAGCCGGGGCTGCTGTACCTGACCGGCCGCGCCGATGCAGGGGTTTCGGTAAAGCTGCTGACCAACTCGCTGGAAGCCACCGACGTGCCGGCAGTGCATGGAGGCTACGCACCCTATCGTCGTGCCTTGCTTGAACACCGTGTGCAGCTTTACGAGCTTCGCCGCCAGCCAGGCGACCCCAGCGCGGGACGATTGAGTTTCCGTGGCAGCTCGGATTCAAGCCTGCACACCAAAACGATCGTGTTCGACCGACGCAAGACCTTCATCGGCTCGTTCAACTTCGACCCGCGCTCCGTGTTGTGGAACACCGAGGTCGGGGTACTGGTGGACAGCCCGGAACTGGCCGAATACACCCGCGAGCTGGCCCAGCAGGGTATGGCGCCTGCGCTGAGCTATCAGGTGAAACTGATAGGTGACAAGCTAGTGTGGGCGACCGAGGACAATGGCCAACGGCACGTGCTGACGTCTGAGCCGGGTGGGATCTGGCGGCGGCTCAATGCCTGGATCAGCAAGGCGGTTGGCTTGGAGAAGATGCTGTAACTGCGACTTCCGGGGGCCTTGCGCTCCAAAAACCCTCAGGCAGAGACCGGCTCGAAGGCTCCGCGCCGCCGGGTCAATACCACCAGCCCTGCAGCCCCGGCCGCCATCAGGAACAGCAACGCATGCCCGCTGATCCACTGGCTCCCCGCACCCGCCAACAACGGCCCGAGCAAACAGCCAATACCCCACAGCTGTGCCACGTGGGCATTGGCACGCACCAACTCATCATCGCGGTAGCGCTCACCGATCAGCACCAGCGACAAGGTGAACAAGCCGCCGGCACTGGCGCCGAACAACACCCACAATGGCCAGATAACCGGCGTGTGCAACAGCAGCGGGATCGCCAGGCTGGACACCAGCAGGGTCACCGCACAGCCAGTGAACAGGGTACGTCGCGACATATGGTCGGCCAGCGCGCCGATGGGCAACTGCAGTACCGCATCACCCACCACCACGGTACTTACCATGAACAGGGCGATTTCGGTGCTGAAGCCCTGCTGCAGGCAATACACCGGCAGCAAAGTGAGGATCATCGCCTCGAACGAGGCGAACAAGGCAATGGCCCAGGCGATTACCGGCAAGCGTCGGCAGAAGCCGAACAGGTCGCCAAAGGTGACACTGCAGGCTTCCGTGCTCGGTGCTCCACCACGCCCCAGCAGAACCAGCGGCGCGGCCAGCAGCAGGCCGGTCGCAGCCCAGAAGCCGAAGTCGTCATCAGAGCCGAGAAAGCCCAGCACCAACGGCCCTGCCAGCTGGCTCAGGGCGTAGCTGCTGCCATACAGCGCCACCAACCGGCCACGCCACTGTTCGACCACCAGTTGGTTGATCCAGCTTTCGCCGAGGATGAACACCACGGTCAGGGACATGCCGATCATCAGCCGCAGCAGCAGCCACAACGGGTAACTAGGCAGCAGCGCGAGCAGACCAATCGACATCGCCCCGCCCCACAGGCACAGGCGCATCGCCGAGGGCACGCCAACCCAGCCTGCCAGGCGGCTGGCCAGGCTGGCCCCGGCCAATACACCCAACGCCGGCATTGCCGCCATCACGCCGATGGCGAAGCTGCCGTAGCCCCAGGCCTCCAGGCGCAGGGACACCAGCGGCATGCTCACGCCGAGCGCCAGCCCGACACTGAGCACCGATGCCAGTACGGCGAAGTAGGTACCCCAACGCATTGCAGCCTCCCAGCCAATATTTCTAGAGGCCCATTCGCGGGCAAGCCCGCTCCTGCACGGTCGCGAAGACCTGCAGGAGCGGGCTTGCCCGCGAAAAGGACCTACTGGATTACAGCTTGATCCAGGTCGCCTTCAGCTCAGTGTATTTCTCC
This sequence comes from Pseudomonas sp. VEM90, assembly GCF_054611535.1. Lineage (NCBI taxonomy): Bacteria > Pseudomonadati > Pseudomonadota > Gammaproteobacteria > Pseudomonadales > Pseudomonadaceae > Pseudomonas > Pseudomonas sp. VEM90. The sequence goes on from NZ_JBTRAR010000002.1 coordinate 125,804, forward strand.
AGCGCATGCAGCGACTTGTCACGGCCGTTGCCCGACTGTTTGAAACCACCGAACGGCGCGGTCATGTCGCCACCGTCGTACTGGTTGACCCAGACGCTGCCCGCACGCACGGCACGGGCGGTCTTGTGGGCCTTGGAGATGTCCGAAGTCCAGATGCCCGCCGCCAGGCCATACGGCGTGTCGTTGGCAATGGCCACAGCTTCTTCGGCAGTGTCGAAGGCAATCACCGACAGCACCGGGCCGAAGATTTCTTCCTGAGCAATGCGCATGGCGTTGGTCACGCCGTCGAAGATGGTCGGCTCGACGTAGGTGCCGCCGGTCTCTTCCAGGGTGCGCTTGCCGCCGGCCAACAGCTTGGCGCCGTCCTTGTGGCCAGCCTCGATGTACGACAGCACGGTGTTCATCTGCTGAGTATCGACCAGGGCACCGACAGTGGTCTGTGGGTCCAGCGGGTTACCTGGTTTCCAGCCTTTCAGGGCCTCTACAACCATCGGCAGGAACTTGTCCTTGATCGAACGCTCGACCAGCAGGCGGGAGCCTGCGGTGCACACTTCGCCCTGGTTGAAGGCGATGGCGCTGGCGGCGGCTTCGGCGGCAGCTTGCAGGTCCGGGGCGTCGGCAAAGACAATGTTCGGGCTCTTGCCGCCGGCTTCCAGCCAGATGCGTTTCATGTTCGACTCGCCCGCGTAAACCATCAGCTGCTTGGCGATCTTGGTCGAACCGGTGAACACCAGGGTGTCGACGTCCATGTGCAGGGCCAGCGCCTTGCCCACAGTGTGGCCGTAGCCTGGCAGCACGTTCAGCACGCCAGCCGGGATACCGGCTTCGATCGCCAGCTGGGCGATGCGGATGGCGGTCAGCGGCGATTTTTCGGACGGTTTGAGCACGACCGAGTTACCGGTGGCCAACGCTGGGCCAAGCTTCCAGCAGGCCATCAGCAGCGGGAAGTTCCACGGTACGATCGCACCGACCACACCCACTGCTTCGCGGGTAACCAGGCCAAGCTGGTCGTGCGGGGTCGGGGCGACTTCGTCGTAGACCTTGTCGATGGCTTCGGCAGTCCAGTGAATGGCATTGGCCGCGCCCGGGATATCGATACTGGAGGAGTCGCCGATCGGCTTGCCCATATCCAGCGTTTCCAGCAGTGCCAGCTCTTCGACGTTCTTGCGCAGCAGGTCGGCAAAGCGGATCAGCTTGGCCTTGCGCTTGGCGGGGGCCAGCTGCGACCACACGCCGGAGTTGAAGGTGGCGCGGGCGTTTTCCACAGCGCGGTTGGCATCGGCCAGGTCGCAGCTGGCAACCTTGGCCAGGAAGCGTCCGTCGACCGGGCTCAGGCACTCGAAGGTTTCACCGGATGCGGCATCGGTGTATTCGCCGTTGATGAAGGCACGGCCTTCGATCTTCAGTTGCTGGGCACGTTGTTCCCAGTCCGCACGGGTCAGGGTGGTCATACGAAACTCCTCCTCTTGTTTAGGTGCAACGCCGCACTGAGGACTCACAGGCGTTGTCAGAATTCTGGCCGGGCGCCGAGCGCACACTGGCAAGCGATACCCTAAACCAGCCGGTGTAAACTATCAATATATTTGACACGGAAGGCTCAAAAGCCTACTGATGTTCATTTTATTAAACAACAACAGGAGCCGAACCATGAGTATTGATAGCATCATCGACTTCGCGCAGGTCATCACCGAAGCTGAACGCTACCGCCCGGCAGCGGAGAAAATTCTCAAGGGCGAGCCGGACCAGGCGGTCTACAACCACTATTCCAGCCCGTGCGGGCAGTTTGCCGCTGGCGTATGGGAAGGTGAGGTGGGCCAGTGGACAGTGAACTACACCGAGCACGAATACTGCGAGATCGTCCAGGGCGTTTCGGTGCTGCGCGACGAGGATGGCGGGGCGAAAACCCTGCGTGCCGGCGATCGCTTTGTAATCCCCGCCGGCTTCAAAGGCACTTGGGAGGTGCTGGAGCCTTGCCGCAAGATCTATGTGATGTTCGAGCAGAAGTAACCACAGCAGTATCTATGTAGCGCAGGCAATTCGCAGGCATGCGTGAGGATGGCCCTGCCCATGTCGGGCCATCCAACTTCAACAGGAAGAACACCATGACCAACGAAGAAGTGCTGCGAACCCTCGCCCACCTGGTCGGCACCCCTTACGCGCCAGCGCTCAAAGACACCATCCGCACCCTTACCGGCCGCACCCGGGTGGTCGGCCCCAACGAAATGTGCACCCGCGAGTACGACGTCGAGCGCATCCAGATCAAGGCCGGTGCCGACCTGCTGATCCAGGGCTTCGACTTCAACTGACCCGGCAGCAGGCATAAAAAAACCCGCCTCCTTTCGGAAGCGGGTTTTTTCAGGTCGCCGATCAATTACTTGATCTTGGCTTCCTTGTACACCACGTGCTTGCGAACAACCGGATCATATTTCTTGATCTCGATTTTGTCCGGGGTGGTGCGCTTGTTCTTGTCGGTGGTGTAGAAGTGGCCGGTACCGGCACTCGAAACCAGACGGATCAATTCACGCATGATGCTCTCCCTTAAACCTTGGCGCCAGCTTTACGGATGTCAACCAGAACGGCGTCGATGCCGCGCTTGTCGATGATACGCATGCCTTTGGCGGAAACGCGCAGACGCACGAAACGCTTCTCGGATTCAACCCAGAAACGGTGGTGCTGCAGGTTCGGCAGGAAACGACGACGGGTTTTGTTGTTTGCGTGGGAAATGTTGTTCCCGGTTACTGGACCCTTACCAGTAACTTGACAGACTCTCGACATGACTCAGCCCTCTAAAACCACATGCCCAACCCGGCATGGGTTGGCCGCTTAATCTCTCAGTCTTTGGCGCCTGGGCGCCGTGATTCTGGAGGCCTTATCGACCGGATCCGCTTATGCGACAGGCCGAGCCCCTAGAAAAGAGCGCTGCTTTATACCAGAAAGACTTGGCTGCAACAACAGTAGATGCACATTGCCGCAAGCCAGAACGCGCCGGGCCAGCATAGCGGCAGGCCCCGCCAGTCGTCGACCGCTCGTCGCAACATTTGCAAAAAAGGGTGTGGTCATTTACCGGCGGGCGCACTAGGGTAGGCCTTTTCCAGACTGCACTGGCAGATGGGCCACTGACAGCCAAGGAGCCACCATGCGTGCCGCCGCACTTTCCTTATTGTTCACTTCCCTGTTCGCCGCCGGCGTTGCCCAGGCCGCTCCGCTGAGCGTTTGCAGCGAGGCCAGCCCCGAAGGCTTCGACGTGGTGCAGTACAATTCGCTCACCACCACCAACGCCACCGCCGACGTACTGATGAACCGCCTGGTGGAGTTCGACGCGGCGCAAGGCAAGGTGGTGCCGAGCCTGGCGACCAGCTGGACGGTATCGGCCGACGGCCTGGTGTATGACTTCACCCTGCGCGATGACGTGAAGTTTCACAGCACCGCCTATTTCAAGCCAAGCCGCAAGCTGAATGCCGACGATGTGCTGTTCAGCTTCCAGCGTATGCTCTACCCGGCCCATGCCTGGCACAAGACTGCGCCGGGCGGCTACCCGCATGCCCAATCGCTGCAGTTGGGCAGCCTGATCAAAGCGATCGATGCACCCGCGCCGAACACCGTGCGCTTCACCCTCAGCCACCCGGACGCCACCTTCCTGGCCACCCTGAGCATGGGCTTCGCCTCGATCTACTCCGCCGAATATGCCGACAAGCTGCTGAAGGCCGGCACGCCGGAGAAGCTGAACAGCCGACCGATCGGCACCGGGCCGTTCGTGTTCCAGCGTTTCCAGAAAGACGCCGTGGTGCGCTACCGCGCCAACCCGGACTACTTCGCCGGCAAGCCGGCGGTCGACCCGCTGATCTTCGCCATCACAACCGATGCCAACGTTCGCCTGCAGAAGCTCAAGCGTGGCGAGTGCCAGGTTGCCCTGTCGCCCAAGCCGTTGGACATTGCCGAAGCGGGCAAGGACGGCAACCTCAAGGTGGCCGCTACACCGGCATTCATGACGGCCTTCGTCGCCATCAACAGCCAGCACCCCCCCCTGAACAAGCCGGAAGTGCGCCAGGCCATCAACCTGGCCTTCGACAAGCAGGCCTACCTCAAGGCCGTGTTCGAAGACTCTGCAGTGGCAGCCAACGGCCCCTATCCGCCGAACACCTGGAGCTACGCCAAGGACCTGCCCGGCTACCCGCTGGATGTGAAGAAAGCCAAGGCCCTACTGGCCAAGGCCGGCCTGGCAGAAGGCTTCAGCACCACCATCTGGACTCGCCCATCGGGCAGCCTGCTCAACCCCAACCCCAGCCTTGGCGCGCAGATGCTGCAAGCCGACCTGGCCAAGATCGGTATCAAGGCGGAAATCCGCGTGATCGAATGGGGCGAGCTTATCCGCCGCGCCAAGGCTGGCGAGCATGACTTGCTGTTCATGGGCTGGGCAGGCGACAACGGCGATCCGGACAACTTCCTCAGCCCGCAGTTTTCCTGTGCGGCGGTCGAGTCAGGGACCAACTTCGCACGCTTCTGCGACAGCCGCCTCGACCAGTTGATCAGCGCCGGGCGTACCACCAACGACCAGAGCGTGCGCAGCCGGCTGTACCAGCAGGCGCAGACGCTGATCCAGCAGCAGGCGCTGTGGGTGCCACTGGCGCACCCGACGGCGGCGACCTTGCTGCGCCAAGGCGTCGAGGGGTACCAGGTGAGCCCGTTCGGGCGGCTGGATTTCAGCAAGGTGTCGGTCACCAGGTAAGCCTGTACCGGCCTCTTCGCGGGTAAACCCGCTCCTACAGGACAGCGCCAGCCTGGCAGTTGACGCTACCCCTGTAGGAGCGGGTTTACCCGCGAAAGGGCCCGTACTGACCCTACAAGGCGCTCAGTACTCCCTCAGGCCACAATCCACCCATGCTCGACCATCGACAACGGCTCCCCGTCACCAATGATGATGTGATCCAGCACCCGCACATCGATCAACGCCAGCCCCCGCTTCAACGACAGGGTCAAATGCACATCGTCCTGACTCGGTTCACTGATCCCTGAAGGATGGTTGTGGCACAGGATCAATGCCGCAGCGTTGTGCACCAACGCCCGCCGCACCACCTCTCGCGGATAGACACTCGCCCGATCTATCGTGCCCCTGAACAGGATCTCAAATGCCAGTGGCCGGTGCTTGGTATCGAGAAACAGACACCCGAACACCTCGCTGGCCTCATGCCTGAGCATGGCTTTCAAGTAGCGTCGCACCGCTGCCGGGTTGTCCATGGCAGACTCCCGCTCAATCGACGTTGCAAGGTGCCTGCGGCCGATCTCAAGCAGTGCCTGCAGCTGGCTGTACCTCACCGGGCCCAACCCAAGCTCGCCGACGAAGGCCTCGCGGTCAGCCTCCAGCAACCGGCGCAAGCTGCCGAACTTCACCAACAAGCCTCGCGAAAGCTCCACGACATTACGCCCACGTACGCCTGAGCCGAGAAAAACGGCCAGCAGCTCCGTATCTGTCAGGCTCCCTGCCCCTCGCTGCAACAACTTCTCCCTAGGCCGTTCTTCCGCCGGCCACTCCCTGATGTTCATTCCACCCCTGCCTTTGCTGCGGCCCATTTCGGCCCTGTGTTAATCTATTTCGCCTCGTACATGCGACGTTCCGCCGCAGGCATTTCAAACGTCGTCGCCCGCTCTCACTGGAAAAAGGCAAGCCTATGCAGCGGCTGTATCGCAAGCGCATCGTTCTCGGCGTGGGTGGCGGCATTGCCGCCTACAAAAGCGCCGAGCTGATTCGCCGTCTCCTGGAGCACGGCGCGCAGGTGCGCGTCGTCATGACCCGCGGTGGTGCCGAATTCATCACCCCGCTGACCCTGCAGGCGCTGTCGGGCCACCCGGTGCACATGGACCTGCTCGACCCGGCCGCCGAAGCTGCCATGGGCCATATCGAACTGGCCAAGTGGGCGGACCTGGTGCTGATCGCCCCAGCCACCGCCGACCTCATGGCACGCATGGCCCAGGGCATGGCAGACGACCTGCTGACCACGCTGGTGCTGGCCACTGACGCCACCGTCGCCGTGGCGCCGGCGATGAACCAGGCCATGTGGCGTGACCCGGCCACCCAGGCCAACCTCGAGCTGCTCAAGAGCCGTGGCATTCAGGTGTTCGGCCCGGCATCCGGCAGCCAGGCCTGTGGTGACGTCGGCCTGGGGCGCATGCTCGAAGCCGCAGACCTGGCCTGGTGCGCCGCAGAAAGCTTCAAGCGCCAGGCACTGACCGGCAAGCACGTGCTGATCACCGCCGGGCCGACCCAGGAAAACATCGACCCGGTGCGCTACATCACCAATCATAGCTCCGGCAAGATGGGCTTCGCCTTGGCCGAGGCGGCCGCCGAAGCAGGGGCTCGGGTAACCCTCGTCACGGGTCCGGTGCACTTGCCAACCCCTGACCGGGTCAGCCGTATCGACGTCGTCAGCGCGCGGGACATGCTCGCGGCCTGTGAAGCGGCCATGCCGTGCGACCTGTTCATTGCCTCGGCAGCGGTTGCGGACTACCGCCCCGAAGTGGTTGCCACACAAAAACTGAAGAAAGATCCTACGACCGGCGACGGCATGCTGCTGCAGATGGTGCGTAATCCCGATATCCTTGCCACCATTGCTGGCCGCGCCGACCGCCCGTTCAGCGTCGGCTTTGCCGCCGAAACCGAACACTTGCTCGATTACGCCACGCGCAAGCTCAAGGACAAGAACCTCGACTTGATCGTCGCCAATGATGTGGCCAACCCCAGCATCGGCTTCAACAGCGAAGAAAACGCCTTGACCGTGATCGACCGCCAGCAGCACCAGACCCTCTTCGCGCAGACCAGCAAGGGCAAGATCGCCCGGCAACTGGTCGCCTTCATCGCCGAACGGCTCAACCAGGTTCAATAAGTTACATGCACGCTCTTCAAGCCAAGATCCTCGACCCACGCCTGGGTAGCGAATTCCCGCTACCCGCGTACGCCACCCCCGGCTCCGCCGGCCTCGACCTGCGCGCCCTGCTCAAGGAAGACACCGTCCTCGAGCCAGGCCAGACCATTCTGATTCCTACCGGCCTGTCGATCTACATCGGCGACCCAGGCCTGGCGGCAGTCATCCTGCCACGCTCGGGCTTGGGCCATAAGCACGGCATCGTGCTGGGCAACCTGGTCGGCCTGATCGACTCGGACTACCAGGGCGAGCTGATGGTGTCGTGCTGGAACCGCGGAAACACGCCGTTCACCATCGCGGTTGGCGAGCGCATCGCCCAGCTGGTGCTGGTACCGGTGGTGCAGGCTCACTTCGACATCGTCGAAGCGTTCGACGAAAGCCAGCGTGGCGCTGGCGGCTTCGGTCACTCCGGCAGCCACTGAGCCGGCAGATGACCGTTCAGGCCAAGGATGGCGAACTCTCTGGCGAAACCACCGTCCAAGCGTTCAGTTTGCGCCTGCCCAGAAAGCCTTTGACTAATGGAGCTTCCAGAGATGAACGACATGGCCCACCTGGTCCCCGCCGCATTGCCCGACAGCATTTTCCGCGCCTATGACATACGTGGTGTGGTCGGCAAGACCCTTCACGCCGAAACCGCCTACTGGATCGGCCGTGCCATCGGCGCGCAAAGCCTGGCCCAGGGCGAACCGCAGGTATCGGTAGGGCGCGATGGCCGCCTGTCGGGCCCGATGCTGGTGGAACAACTGATCAAAGGCCTGGTCGATGCGGGCTGCCATGTCAGCGACGTCGGCCTGGTGCCCACCCCGGCACTGTACTACGCCGCCAACGTGCTGGCCGGCAAGTCTGGTGTGATGCTGACCGGCAGCCACAACCCGTCGGACTACAACGGTTTCAAGATCGTCATCGCCGGTGACACCCTGGCCAACGAACAGATCCAGGCCCTGCTGACCCGCCTGAAAACCAACGACCTGACGCTGGCCCCGGGCCGCGTGGAAAAGGTCGAGATCCTCGACCGCTACTTCCAGCAGATCGTCGGTGACGTAGATCTGGCGAAAAAGCTCAAGGTGGTGGTGGACTGCGGCAACGGCGCCGCCGGCGTGATTGCACCGCAACTGATCGAAGCCCTGGGCTGCGAAGTGATCCCGCTGTTCTGCGAGGTCGACGGCAACTTCCCCAACCACCACCCGGACCCGGGCAAGCCAGAGAACCTCGAAGACCTGATCGCCAAGGTCAAGGAAACCGGTGCCGACATCGGCCTGGCATTCGACGGTGACGGCGACCGCGTCGGCGTGGTGACCAACACCGGCAGCATCGTCTACCCCGACCGCCTGCTGATGCTGTTTGCCCAGGACGTGCTGTCGCGCAACCCGGGCGCCGAGATCATCTTCGACGTCAAGTGCACCCGCCGCCTGACCCCGCTGATCGAACAGCACGGTGGCCGCGCCTTGATGTGGAAAACCGGCCATTCGCTGATCAAGAAGAAGATGAAGCAGACCGGTTCGCTGCTGGCAGGCGAGATGAGCGGTCACATCTTCATCAAGGAACGCTGGTACGGTTTTGACGACGGCATCTACAGCGCCGCGCGCCTGCTGGAGATCCTCAGCAAGACCGAGCAGAGCGCCGAAAACCTGTTCGCCGCCTTCCCGAACGATATTTCCACGCCGGAAATCAATATTGATGTGACCGACGAGGGTAAATTCAGCATCATTGATGCACTGCAACGCGACGCCGACTGGGGCGAAGCCAGCCTGACCACCATCGACGGTGTGCGGGTCGACTACGCCAATGGTTGGGGCCTGGTTCGCGCCTCCAACACCACCCCGGTGCTGGTGCTGCGTTTCGAGGCCGACAGCGACGCCGAATTGCAACGTATCAAGGATGTTTTCCGCACCCAGTTGCTGCGGGTAGAGCCTGAGCTGCAACTGCCGTTCTGACCGACTATCTGTTCCTTACAGGAGCCCTGCATGACCCTCGATCGCGATGCCGCTTCCCATGTAGCCGAGGTATTGTCCGAAGCACTGCCTTACATCCGCCGCTTTGTCGGCAAGACCCTGGTGATCAAGTACGGCGGCAACGCGATGGAGAGCGAGGAGCTCAAGACGGGCTTCGCCCGTGACATCGTGCTGATGAAGGCTGTGGGCATCAACCCGGTGGTGGTCCACGGCGGTGGCCCGCAGATCGGTGACCTGCTCAAGCGCCTGTCGATCGAAAGCCACTTCATCGACGGCATGCGCGTCACCGATTCGGCGACCATGGACGTTGTCGAGATGGTGCTGGGCGGCCAGGTCAACAAGGACATCGTCAACCTGATCAACCGCCACGGCGGCAGCGCCATCGGCCTGACCGGCAAGGACGCGGAGCTGATTCGCGCCCGCAAGCTGACTGTCAGCCGCCAGACGCCTGAGATGACCACTCCGGAAATCATCGACATCGGCCACGTGGGCGAAGTGGTAAGCGTGAACACCGACCTGCTGAGCATGCTGGTGAAGGGCGATTTCATTCCGGTGATCGCGCCGATCGGCGTGGGCGCCAACGGTGAGTCGTACAACATCAACGCCGACCTGGTGGCGGGCAAGGTGGCCGAGGCGCTGCAAGCCGAGAAGCTGATGCTGCTGACCAACATCGCCGGCCTGATGGACAAGCAGGGCCAGGTGCTGACTGGCCTGACCACCGAGCAGGTCAACGAACTGATCGCTGACGGCACCATCTATGGCGGCATGCTGCCGAAGATCAAGTGCGCGCTGGATGCGGTGCAGGGCGGCGTGAACAGCTCGCACATCATCGATGGCCGCGTGCCGAATGCGGTGCTGCTGGAGATTTTCACCGACAGCGGTGTGGGCACCCTGATTACCAATCGCAAGCCGCGCTGATTGATCGGTTAGCCTGCACTGGCCTCTTCGCGGGTAAACCCGCTCCTACATAGGGAATCGCCGACCTCGAGCCTGGCGCTGCCCCAATGTAGGAGCGGGTTTACCCGCGAAAGGGCCAGATCAGGCGGCACAAAAAAGGCGACCTCTGAAGAAGGTCGCCTTTTTCATTCCCAGGCCAGGATCAGATCCCGTACTGCGCCCGATAGGCCTCGACAGCCGGCAGGTGCTGCTTCAACTGTGGATCGTCAGCCAGGAACTCCAGCACCTGGGTCAGCGAAACAATGCTGACCACCGGGATACCGAAGTCGCGTTCCACTTCCTGGATCGCCGACAGTTCGCCATTGCCGCGCTCTTCACGGTTCAGCGCGATCAGTACACCAGCGGCCTTGGCCTGCTGGGCGTTGATAATCTGCATGACCTCACGAATGGCGGTACCGGCAGTAATCACGTCGTCGATGATCAGCACGTCACCGGCCAGCGGCGCGCCGACCAGGCTGCCACCTTCGCCATGGTCCTTGGCTTCCTTGCGGTTGAAGCACCATGGCACGTCCAGCTGATGCTGGTCGGCAAGGGCCACGGCGGTAGTCGCCGCCAAAGGGATACCCTTGTAGGCCGGGCCGAACAGCACATCGAACGGGATCTTGCTGTCGACGATGGCGGCGGCGTAGCAACGCCCCAGCTCAGCCAGTGCGGAGCCGGTGTTGAACAAGCCGGCATTGAAGAAATACGGGCTGGTACGCCCCGATTTCAGGGTGAATTCACCGAAACGCAGTACCCCGCGATCGATGGCAAAACGGATAAAGTCGCGCTGATACGGCTGCATGAATAGTCCCGGACACCACGGATTTAGCTAAATGGGTTGAGCTCGGGTATCATACACGCACGAGATTTTTGGGGCCATTTATGCGGATCATCAGTGTGAACGTAAATGGCATTCAGGCTGCGGCCGAGCGTGGTTTGCTCAGCTGGCTGCAAGCCCAGAATGCCGACGTCATCTGCCTTCAGGATACCCGCGCCTCGGCCTTTGAACTCGACGACCCAGCTTTCCAGCTCGATGGCTATTTCCTTTATGCCTGCGACGCGGAAGTGCCTGCCCAAGGTGGTGTGGCCCTTTACTCGCGCATGCAGCCCAAGGCAGTCATCACCGGCCTGGGCTTCGAGACAGCCGACCGCTACGGGCGTTACCTGCAAGCAGATTTCGACAAAGTCAGTATTGCCAGCCTGCTGCTGCCTTCGGGCATGAACGGCGACGAAGACTTGAACCAGAAATTCAAGTTGATGGACGACTTCGCCAAGTACCTGGACAAGCAGCGTCGCAAGCGTCGCGAATACATCTATTGCGGCTCGTTCTACGTGGCGCAGCAGAAGCTCGACATCAAGAACTGGCGTGACAGCCAGCAGTCGCCGGGCTTCCTGGCGCCAGAACGCGCCTGGATGGATGCGATCACTGGCGAGATGGGGTATGTCGATGCCTTGCGCGAAGTCAGCCGTGAAGGCGACCAGTACAGCTGGTGGCCGGACAACGAGCAGGCCGAGATGCTCAACCTGGGGTATCGGTTCGACTACCAGATCCTCACCCCGGGCCTGCGCCGCTTCGTGCGCAACGCCCGCCTGCCGCGTCAGCCACGCTTCTCCCAGCATGCGCCGCTGATCGTCGACTATGACTGGACGCTGACCATCTAAAAGGCCATTGGGGCTGCATTGCAGCCCCAATGGTTATTTGATCGGCCGCCAGATCATCGGGTAGCGATAAGGCTTGCCCTCATTCGCCCGCACCGCCGCAATGATGATCAGGATCATCACGGCCACTGCGAGCATGGCAAACAGCACCAGCCCGATGACCACGAACATCAGCAGGAAGCAGATGAGCCCGGCAATGGTCACGCTGATCTGAAAGTTCAGCGCCTCTTTGCCCTGGGCGTCGATAAAAGGGTCTTGCTCGCGCTTGAGGTGCCATAGCACCAGCGGGCCCAGCAGGTGGCCAAGCGGCACTACCAGGCCCAGAAGCGCGGAGAGGTGGCAGAGCATCGCCCATTGCCGCACTTCGGCATTGGGCGGGGTGACCGACAGGTTCGAATCGCTCATGCCCCGCACCTCCTGGGCTGGCTTCAGTCAGCCAGTGCCGCCTGCTGCAGCTCGAAAATCTCGTCCATGCCCTTCTGCGCCAGAGCGAGCATGGCGTTGAAATCTTCCGGCTGGAACGGTGCACCTTCGGCAGTACCCTGGACTTCGATGAAGCCACCGGCGCTGGTCATGACCACATTCAGGTCGGTTTCGGCTGCGGAGTCTTCCAGGTAGTCGAGGTCCAGCACCGCTTCGCCCTGGTACATGCCGACAGATACGGCTGCGATCATGTGCTTGAGCGGGTTGCCGCCCTTGAGGCCGCCGCGCTTCTTGATCACTGCCAAAGCGTCGCACAAGGCGACCATGGCGCCGGTAATGGACGCGGTGCGGGTACCGCCATCGGCCTGGATCACGTCGCAATCGACGTACAGGGTGATGTCACCGAGCTTGCTCATGTCCAGCGCGGCGCGCAGCGAACGGCCGATCAGGCGCTGGATTTCCAGGGTGCGGCCACCCTGCTTGCCACGGCTGGCTTCGCGTTGGTTACGTTCGCCGGTGGAGCGCGGCAGCATGCCATACTCGGCGGTCAGCCAGCCTTGGCCCTGGCCTTTGAGGAAGCGCGGTACACCGTTTTCAACGCTGACCGTGCAGATGACCTTGGTGTCACCGAACTCGACCAGTACCGACCCTTCGGCGTGCTTGGTGTAGTTGCGGGTGATGCGGATCGAGCGGAGCTGATCGGCGGCGCGACCACTTGGACGTTTCATCTGGGATACCTGTACTGGGACTTTGAATCTGCCGAGCATTATAGAGCCCGTAGCCCAGGGAAGACATGCCTATTGTCGCGCCCGGCACAGCCCGTCGCCTTTTCCTACCCCAGTAGCCACCCGTCGGTAACATAGGTGGATTGGGCGCCACGGCGACACTGCGCTACAATCCTGCGCCTTGCAGCCGAGAGGCTCCCACCGTTCATTCATCTACGCGAGGTACTCCCATGGTGCACAGCATGACCGCTTTTGCTCGTGTCGAGCGCGCCGGCAGCCAAGGCACCCTGGTCTGGGAGCTGCGTTCGGTCAACCACCGTTACCTGGAGCCGCATTTGCGTCTGCCTGAGGCCCTGCGCGACCTCGAAGGCGGCGTACGTGAAGGCCTGCGCCAGGGCCTGTCACGCGGCAAGGTGGAATGCACCTTGCGCCTCAACGAAGACAGCAACGGCAAACCGCTGAAGGTGGACCATGAGCGCGCCGCGCAACTGGTTGCCGCCGCCGAGGAAGTGGCCGGCCTGATCAAGCAGCCGGCCCCCCTGAACCCGCTGGAAGTGTTGTCATGGCCAGGCGTACTGGTGGCCGACACCAGCGATCCACAGGCACTGAATGCCGAAGCCATGGCGCTGTTCGACGAAGCGCTGGCCGAACTCAAGGCCGGGCGCCAGCGCGAAGGCCTGGAGCTGGCCCGGCTGATCAACGAACGCCTGGACAACATGGCCAGCGAAGTCACTACCCTGCGCGCCCTGGTGCCGCAGATGCTGGCGGCGCAGCGGCAGAAGATTCTCGACCGCTTCGGCGACATGCAAGCCGAGCTCGACCCGCAGCGCCTGGAGCAGGAGATGGTCCTGCTGGCCCAGAAAAGCGACGTGGCAGAGGAGCTCGACCGCCTCAGCACCCACGTCACTGAAGTACGCCGAGTGCTCAAGGGTGGTGGGGCCGCTGGCCGGCGCCTGGACTTCCTGATGCAGGAACTCAACCGCGAGGCCAACACCCTCGGCTCCAAGGCCTTCGACCCGCGCAGCACGCAAGCGGCGGTCAACCTGAAGGTATTGATCGAACAGATGCGTGAACAAGTACAGAACATCGAGTAAGGCCACCCCGACCATGAACCACAGCAGCGGCACCCTCTACATCGTTTCGGCCCCTTCGGGCGCCGGCAAGACCAGCCTGGTCACCGCCCTGACCAAGGACGACCAGCAGATCCGCGTCTCGGTCTCGCACACCACCCGCGCCATGCGCCCGGGCGAACAGCACGGGGTGAACTATCACTTCGTCGTCCACGAGGAATTCAAGGCGCTGATCGCGCAAGGTGACTTTCTGGAGCATGCCGAAGTGTTCGGCAACTTCTACGGTACTTCGCGCAGCGCGCTGCAGCAGACCCTGGACCAGGGCTACGACCTGATCCTGGAAATCGACTGGCAAGGTGCCCAGCAAGTGCGCAAGCTGATGCCACAGGCGCTGTCGGTGTTCATCCTGCCGCCAAGCCAGGAGGCGCTTCGCCAGCGCCTGGACGGACGCGGGCAGGACAGCGAAGAGATCATCGCCGGGCGCATGAAGGAAGCGGTCAGCGAGATGGTGCACTACGACGAGTATGACTACGTGATCATCAACAATGATTTCGACGTGGCGCTGGAAGATTTGAAGGCAGTGTTCCGCTCGAATCGGCTGCTGCTGAAGAAGCAACAGCAGCGCCATGCGGCACTGCTGAAGCAAATGATCGGCTAAAGATCGATGGGGCTGCATTGCAGCCCTTCGCGGGCACGCCCGCTCCCACGGGTTAATCACTGCCTTGAGGCTTGTGCCGTACCTGTGGGAGCGGGCGTGCCCGCGAAGGGCCGCAAAGCGGCCCCAATGATTTATTCCTGCAGAGGCAAGGTAGCCTGCTGGCGCAGGGTGGCCCCGAGGAAGTACGCCGGCGCACGCATGCGCGACAGGATCATCAGCCCGATACCCAGCACCGAGATGATCGCAGCAATCACGAACACCAGCCCCACTCCACCCACATGCGAGCCGCTGCCGAAGTCCGGAGAGGCACTGTCGATGGCGGTACGCACGAAGATCACCGACAAGATCACCCCGCCCACCAGCGGGCACAGGCCGCGCATGATGAAGTGGCGCAGGCTGTCGAACAGGCTGTCGCGGAAATACCAGACGCAGGCAAACGCGGTCAGCGAATAGTAGAAGCAGATCATCATGCCCAGTGCAGTGATGGTATCTGCCAGTACGTTCTCGCTCAGCGTACGCATGGTCACGTAGAACAGGCCTGCGGCCACGCCGGCGCAGATGGTGGCATAGCGTGGCGTTTGCGAGCGCGGGCAGACGCTGGCGAACTTCTGCGGCACCGCACCGTAATAACCCATGGCCAACAGGGTGCGCGCCGGCGCCACGAAGGTGGACTGCAGCGACGCCGCCGTACTGGCCAGCACGGCGATGGACATCAGGATCGCCAGCGGCCCCATGACCGGGCCGGCCAGGTGGGCAAAGACGTTCTCCTGGATGCGCGGGTTGTTCAGGCCAAGCCCCGTCTCGCTGATACCGGCAAACTGCAAGGTGGCGATGGCGGTGAACAGGTACAGACCAAGGATCAGCATCACCGTCCAGGTAGCGGCCTTGCCCGGCACCTCTTCGCTGCCCACCGACTCTTCACTGACGGTCAGGCATGTGTCCCAGCCCCAGAAGATGAAGATCGACAACGACAGGCCAGCAGCAAAGGCCGAGAAAGACTCGACACCAAACGGGTTGAACCAGGCGAAATCGAACGCCAGTGGTGGAGGCGCGGTGGTGCCGCCGAAAGCGGCGAAAGCAAAGCCGATCAACACCAGCAACTGCAGGGCCACCAAGCCGTACTGCACAGTCATTGTGGTGGCGATACCCCGACAGCAGATCCACACTGCCAAGCCAATGAACACGCAACAGGTAATGATGTTGATCAAAAGATTGTCGGCCAACGCTGCCAGTTCGTGCTTGCCGGTGATCTGCCCAAGGAACAGGTAGAAGAAGTCCACCGCCACCCCTGCCAGGTTTGACAGCACGATCGTGGTGGCAACCACCAGTCCCCAGCCGCCGATCCAGCCGATCATCGGGCCGAACGCACGCGCCGACCAGGTAAACGAAGTACCACTGTCCGGCTCCGCCGAGTTCAGCTCGCGATAGCCCAGGGCCACCAGCAGCATCGGCAGGAAGCCTACGATGAACACGGCAGGCAGGTGGGCACCCACCTCACGCACGGTAGGGCCAAGGGCGCCGGTCAGGGTATAGACCGGGGCGATGGTGGAAATGCCCAGCACCACGCTGGCCAGCAGGCCCAAGCGGCCCTTGGCCAGGCCTTTGCTGCGCTGAGTGTTGCCCGCGTCGGTCGCCACATCGGGTGGGCGACCGGCTTCTGTGTAATTGCTCATGAGTATTTGCCGTAGATTTTGGAATTGTTTTCACAAGCCTTGAGTGCAAGGCTCGCTTTCACTCATTGAAATTTTGCTATCGGGGACGAGTCATCCGAGACCTTCGGCTGACGTCAGAATCATTCCTGCCGTAAGCCCTCCCGTACTGCGTAGGCAATGCAGGCCTCGCGAAACGCCTGAAACAGACGCAGCGAGACCGGGTTTTCGTTGAAGCGCCATTCCGGATGCCACTGCACGCCGAGCACAAAGCCCGGCGCCGCCGGCATGGACACCGCCTCGATCAGGCCATCCGGGGCCCGCGCCTCAACGCGCAGGCCAGGGGCCAGACGGTCGATGCCCTGACTGTGCAGCGAATTGACCTCGAACTGCGCCGCCAGGCCCAAGCGCTCGAACAACCCGCCAGGCTCGATACTGACCGAGTGGCGAGGGCTGTATTGCACCTCCAGGGGGGCATCCTCAGGTTCGCGGTGGTCAAGGTAGCCAGGCAGTTCCTGCACACGCTGGTGCAGGCTGCCGCCAAGGGCTACGTTCAGTTCCTGGTAGCCACGGCAGATGCAGAATACGGGCACACCGGCGGCAATGGCTGCCTGCAGCAGCGGCAGGGTCAGGCGATCACGCGCCAGATCATGCCGGGTACCCGACACACTGGGGGCGCCATTGTAATGATGCGGCTCGATATTTGAAGGCGAGCCGGTAAAAACAATGCCGTGCAGGCTGGCCAGCAGCGTATGCGAGTCGCTGCCACCATCACGGGCCGGCAAGATCAGCGGCAAGCCGGCAAAGCCGGCCGCCTCGACATATTTGTCGCCGACCGTGTGCGATGAGTTCTTCCCTACCTGCTGGCGGCAGGCGCTGACACCGATCAAAGGGACCGCATTTGCGCTCATGGGCTTACACCGTGTGCAGGTACCAGTTGTACTCGAGGTCGGAAATCGAAACTTCGAACTCGGCCAGTTCGCTTTCCTTGCAGGCCACGAAGATATCGATGTAGTCCGGGCTGATGTATTGGTTGAGGACTTCGCTGTCATCCAGCGCGCGCAGGGCATCGCGCAGATTGTTCGGCAGGCTTTGCTCCAACTGTTCGTAGGAGTTGCCTTCGATCGGCGCCTCGGGCTCGACCTTGTTGGTCAGGCCGTGATGAACCCCGGCAAGAATCGCTGCGAGCATCAGGTACGGGTTGGCATCGGCGCCAGCTACACGGTGTTCAAGGCGCACATTGTCGCTGCTGTCGGTGGGCACACGTACGGCCACGGTGCGGTTGTCCAGCCCCCAGCTCGGCGCATTGGGCACATAGAACTGCGCACCGAAGCGGCGGTACGAGTTGATGTTAGGGCAAAGGAAGGCCATCGACGCCGGCATGGTTTCCAGCACGCCACCGATGGCGTGGCGCAGCGTATCGCTTTGCAGCGGATCGTCACTGGCGAAGATGTTCTTGCCGGTTTTCTTGTCCAGCAATGAAATGTGCACATGCAGGCCGTTGCCTGCCTGGCCCGGGTAGGGCTTGGCCATGAAGGTGGTGTCCATTTCATGGTCGTAGGCGATGTTCTTGATCAGGCGCTTGAGCAGGATCGCATAGTCGCAGGCCTTCAGCGGATCGGCCACATGGTGCAAGTTGACCTCGAACTGCGCTGGTGCGCTTTCCTTGACGATGGCGTCGGCGGGCAGGCCCTGTTCCTTGGCCGCTTCGAGCATGTCCTGCAAGCAGTCGGCGTACTCGTCGAGGTCATCGATCAGGTACACCTGGGTCGAATGCGGGCGCTTGCCGGAGATCGGCGAGCGCGGTGGCTGCGGGCGGCCGTTGAGGTTGTCCTGGTCGATCAGGTAGAACTCCAGCTCGAACGCGGCGCAGATAGTCAGGCCCAGTTCGTCGAACTTGCTCACCACCTGACGCAGCACTTCACGCGGGTCGGCGAAGAACGGCTGGCCATCCAGTTCGTGCATGGTCATCAGCAGCTGGGCGGTGGGACGCTTCTGCCACGGCTCGTCCGACAACGTGCCGGGGATCGGGAAACAGATGCGGTCGGCGTCGCCGATGTCCAGGCCAAGGCCGGTGCTTTCGACAGTGGAACCGTTGATATCAAGGGCGAACAGCGATGCAGGCAGGTTGATGCCCTTCTCGTACACCTTGTGCAGGCTGGCCCGCTCGATGCGCTTGCCACGCACCACGCCGTTCATGTCGGAGATCAGCAGGTCTACGTACTGCGTGTCCGGATGGGCCTGGAGGAAGTCATTCATCTCGCTGGAAGAACTGGCGCACGGGGTTACCGACGTCATGGTGTACATCCTTTGATGTGCTGCGGCGATGTGGGATACGGCTGGCGCCTCACGGGCGACGATGGTTGCAGCTGTTGTTGTTTTCACTTTCCCATCGTGGGGACTGGTTACCCGACCGGGCGCATTGATTCCGGGGGGCCGTTTCACTATAAAATGGCTCAGACGCAACAGACATTGGCAATTTGGCAAGCAGAGCGTGCATCAATGCAATATCAGATTACCCACGCCGACCTCTCTCTGGTCCTGGCACTGGAACGTGGCCGCTCGCTGGCCAAAGCCGCCGAACTGCTCAAAGTCGACGTTTCGACCGTGTTCCGCTCGATCCGCCGATTGGAGTCGGCGCTGGGCACCGCCTTGTTCGTCAAGAGCCGAAAGGGCTATCTGCCGACTGACACCGCCCAGGCCTTGGCAGAGCAGGCCGAACGTGCCGAGCAGGCGCTGGAAGCGGCGCGCATTGCCATGACCAGTGGCGAGCAGGTGGTCAGCGGCACGGTGCGCCTGACCTGCACCGAGGCGGTGATGCACAGCCTGTTGCTGCCGGCACTGGCCGAGTTCATGCCCAACTACCCGGCCTTGTCGCTGGAAATGGGTACCTCCAACACCTTCGCCAACCTCAGCCGGCGCGACGCCGACATTGCCCTGCGCCTGACCAACACGCCACCGGAGCACCTGGTGGGCCGCAACCTGGGCTCTACCTCCTATGTACTCTGCGGTCAGCCACAGTGGCGCGAGCGCCTGAGCGAGTCGCCCGCCAGCGTGCCATGGATCGCACCTGACGACTCGATGCAGGACCACCCTACGGTGGTCTGGCGCAACCAGCAGCACCCGGGCCTGAGCCCGCGCTACCAGTGCAGCAGCATGTCGACCATTGCCCAGTTGGTCACGGCCGGCCTGGGCGTGGCAGCACTGCCAGACTACATGGTGCATGCGCTGCCCGGGGTGGATGCACTGAGCGGCCCCCTGCCCGGCTGCGACACCCAGTTGTGGCTGCTGACCCGGCCGGATTGTCGGGCGTTGCGCTCGGTGCAGACCTTGTTCGAAGAGCTGACCCCGCGGTTGCGTGACGCGATGCTCTGAGGTTATCGTCGGGACAAAGCGTCGAGGGTGTCTGTTGCGACCCTTTCGCGGGTAAACCCGCTCCTACGAGGTAAGTGGTACCTGTAGGAGCGGGTTTACCCGCGAAGAAGCCGACGCGGGCCTGAAGGTACCACCCGGCAAAACAGCGCTTCCCTATTGGCTGGTGAATTTTTATACTATCGAGTCCGCCTGCCCACTAATGGGCTGCACGCCCACCGCAATTGCTACTGAGGAAGACCATGGCCCGCGTAACTGTTGAAGACTGCCTGGAACACGTGGATAACCGCTTTGAGCTGGTCATGCTCTCGACCAAGCGCGCTCGCCAGCTGGCGACCGGCGGCAAAGAGCCACGCGTTGCGTGGGAAAACGACAAGCCAACCGTTGTTGCCCTGCGTGAAATTGCCGAAGGCATCGTCACCAACGAGTTCATCGCCGCTGAAGAGATCGTCACCGAGGATCCGGTGTTCGCCGCGTTCGAGGACGAGAACAACGAGGCTGTCTGATTGATGCCAGGTCGACGTCGTACGGCGCAAGGCCCTCTTCCTCGGCAGGAGGTGAACCCATGCCGGGTATAGAAGCCTTGGCCGAACGGCTTTCGACCTATCTTGGCCCCGAACAGGTCAACCTGGTCCGGCGTGCCTATTTCTACGCCGAACAGGCCCACGATGGGCAACGCCGCCGCAGCGGCGAGCCCTACGTGACCCACCCGCTGGCCGTGGCCAGCATCCTCGCCGACATGCACATGGACCATCAGAGCCTGATGGCGGCCATGCTGCACGATGTGATCGAAGACACCGGCATCGCCAAGGAAGCCCTCAGCCAGCAGTTTGGCGAGACCGTGGCCGAACTGGTCGATGGGGTCAGCAAGCTGACCCAGATGAATTTCGAAACCAAGGCCGAGGCGCAGGCGGAAAACTTCCAGAAGATGGCCATGGCCATGGCCCGCGACATCCGCGTGATCCTGGTCAAGCTGGCGGACCGCCTGCACAACATGCGCACACTGGAAGTGCTGTCTGGCGAAAAACGCCGGCGCATCGCCAAGGAAACCCTCGAAATCTACGCCCCCATCGCCAACCGCCTGGGGATGCACAATGTGCGGGTGGAGTTCGAAGACCTTGGCTTCAAGGCCATGCACCCGATGCGCTCGTCGCTGATTTACCGTGCAGTGAAGAGCGCACGCGGCAACCGCAAAGAGATCGTCGCCAAGATCGAGCACTCGCTGGCCAACTGCCTGGCCGCCGACGGCATCGAGGGCGAGGTCAGCGGTCGGCAGAAACACCTCTATGGCATCTACAAGAAGATGCGCGGCAAGCGCCGTGCCTTCAACGAGATCATGGACGTGTATGCCTTCCGCATCATCGTCGACAAGGTGGATACCTGCTACCGCGTGCTCGGCGCCGTGCACAACCTCTACAAGCCGCTGCCCGGGCGCTTCAAGGATTACATCGCGATCCCCAAGGCCAACGGCTACCAGTCGTTGCACACTACCCTGTTCGGCATGCACGGCGTGCCCATCGAAATCCAGATCCGCACCCGCGAAATGGAAGAGATGGCCAACAACGGCATCGCTGCACACTGGCTGTACAAGTCCAACGACGACGAGCAGCCCAAGGGCAGCCACGCGCGTGCCCGCCAGTGGGTCAAGGGCATCCTCGAACTGCAGCAACGTGCCGGCAACTCCCTGGAATTCATCGAGAGCGTGAAGATCGACCTGTTCCCGGACGAGGTCTACGTATTCACCCCCAAAGGCCGGATCATGGAGTTGCCCAAAGGCTCCACGGCCGTCGATTTCGCCTATGCGGTGCACACCGACGTTGGTAACAGCTGTATCGCGTGCCGCATCAACCGCCGCCTGGCGCCACTGTCCGAACCGCTACAAAGCGGCTCGACAGTAGAAATCGTCAGCGCCCCGGGCGCTCGGCCAAACCCGGCCTGGCTCAACTTTGTGGTCTCCGGCAAGGCGCGCACGAATATCCGCCACGCGCTCAAGCAACAGCGCCGCTCGGAGTCCATCAGCCTGGGCGAGCGCCTGCTGAACAAGGTGCTCACAGGCTTCGACAGCAGCCTGGAGAAAATCCCTCAGGAACGCGTCCAGTCTATTCTCGCCGAATACCGCCTGGAGCTGATAGAAGACCTGCTCGAAGACATCGGCCTGGGCAACCGCATGGCCTACGTGGTCGCGCGCCGCCTGCTGTCGGCCGAAGGCGAACAGCTGCCGGCGCCAGAAGGCCCGCTGGCGATCCGCGGTACCGAAGGCCTGGTGCTGAGCTACGCCAAGTGCTGCACGCCGATCCCGGGTGACCCGATTGTCGGCCACCTGTCGGCCGGCAAGGGCATGGTCGTGCACCTGGAGAACTGCCGCAACATCAGTGAAATCCGCCACAACCCCGAAAAGTGCGTGCAGCTCTCCTGGGCCAAGGACATCACTGGCGAGTTCAATGTCGAACTGCGTGTCGAGCTGGAACACCAGCGCGGGCTGATCGCCCTGCTGGCCAGCAGCGTCAACGCCGCCGACGGTAACATCGAAAAGATCAGCATGGACGAACGCGACGGCCGTATCAGCGTGGTCCAACTGGTGGTCAGCGTGCACGACCGCGTGCACCTGGCGCGTGTGATCAAGAAGCTGCGTACCCTGACCGGTGTGGTCCGCATCACCCGCATGCGTACGTAGTCCGCCAACCGCAAGGAGTCATCATGAGCAAAACCGTCATCAACAGCGACAAGGCCCCTGCCGCCATCGGCACCTACTCGCAGGCGATCAAGGCCGGCAACACCGTGTACATGTCGGGCCAAATCCCTCTGGACCCGAAGACCATGGAACTGGTCGAAGGCTTCGAAGCCCAGACCGTGCAGGTGTTCGAGAACCTCAAGGCCGTGGCTGAAGCCGCTGGCGGTTCGTTCAAGGACATCGTGAAACTGAACATCTTCCTCACCGACCTGAGCCACTTCGCCAAGGTAAACGAGGTGATGGGCCGCTACTTCGAACAGCCCTACCCAGCCCGCGCTGCCATCGGCGTTGCCGCGCTGCCGAAAGGCTCTCAGGTCGAAATGGACGCCATCCTGGTCATCGAATGATGCCCGGGTGACGGGCCCTGCCCGTCACCCTCCTTACTCCGCAAGGTTACCCCGTCATGCGTCAAGCACTGCCCTTCGCGCTGGCAGCCCTGCTACTGGGCGGCTGCACCAGCCACAAACCCGAAGATTTCAACGGCATCTGGATCAACCAGGAAGCCATCACTGCGGCGGTCAAAGCCGGCAGCCTGCGCCAGGCGCTGAATGAGCACGGCCCAGTGTTCGAGTGGAAGCTCGACGTGGCCAATCAGCAAGCTAGCTATAGCAATGGTTTCGAGGCCGCTGACGGCCAGCTGAGCGCCAATGACAAGCAATGGCAGGCCAGCTTCCAGGGCGGCCAGACCGAGCAGCTTTCGCTCGATGGCGACGAGCTGCTGGCCGTCGACCAGAACGGCGCCAAGCAAACCTTCGTGCGCGCAAAGGCGTCGGTGTCAGCCAACGCACCACTTGGCAGCAGCTTCGAGAAAGCGCTGTACCAGGCCTACCTGGGTGGTAACTGGAAGATCGTCGAAGGCCAGGGCAAAGGTGCCAGCGTGCGCTTCAGCGACACCGGCAACGTCACCGGCCTACCCGGGCCGGACCGCTTCGCCCTGTGCCTGGCGGGTGATTGTGCGACCATGGGTGGCAGCAATGACAGCCTGTGGCTGGAGCGCAACCAGCGCGGTGCACCGTTCATCATCAAGCGCGATGGCGACAAGCTGGAGATTTTCCAGGCAGTGAACCGTGCGCAGCCGGATGAAATGCCGGAGCTGGCAGCCGGCAAGCGTCAGTGGACGCTGGAGCGCACCTGAGATGATGCGCGCCCCCTGTAGGAGCGGGTTTACCCGCGAAGAAGACACCGCGGTGGATGGCACGGGCTTCGCCCGTGTTCGCGGGCAAGCCCGCTCCCACAGGGATCGCGCCAGCTTTTAGAAATTGAGCAAGACAGTTGCTCCCACAAGGCATCGCGCCAGTTGCCAGCTAGGCTTTTCCTGCCAGG
This sequence comes from Pseudomonas sp. VEM90, assembly GCF_054611535.1. Lineage (NCBI taxonomy): Bacteria > Pseudomonadati > Pseudomonadota > Gammaproteobacteria > Pseudomonadales > Pseudomonadaceae > Pseudomonas > Pseudomonas sp. VEM90. The sequence continues at coordinate 149,222 of NZ_JBTRAR010000002.1, forward strand.
ATCGCGGCGTAGCCTTCCTTGTAGCTCGGATATACCGGCGCCCAACCCAGCGCCCGCGCCCGGGCATTACTGCAGCGCTTGCTGCCGGTACGCCGTACCCGTTGCTCATCGGACCACTCGGTAACCCCCATATACGCCCGCAGCCAGGCCACCACATCGGCCAGCGGCGCCGGGTCATCGTCGACACCGATGTAGCAATCATCCACTGCCTTGCCATCAGCATCGGCCTGCAGCAGAAACGCCAGCAGGCTGGCGGCATCTTCGGCATGAATGCGGTTGCCATACAGCGGCGGCTCCTCGGCCACGCGGTAACCCTGACGCACCTGGCTCAGCAACCACTCGCGCCCCGGGCCATAGATACCGGTCAGGCGGACCACGCTCGCCGGGATGCCGCTGCCCAATGCCAACCGTTCAGCCTCCAGCATCACCCGCCCGGAATAGCCCTCAGGCTCGGTGGCAGCGCCCTCCTCTATCCACTCGCCGCCCTTCTGCGCATACACGCTGCTGCTGGAGACGAACAACAGGCGACGCGGGCGCTGACCACGCTCGGCCAACCAGGCCAACACATGGCGCAAACCATCAACATAAGCTGCCTGATAACCCTCTTCATCGTGCTGGCTGGCCGCCACGCAATACACCAGGTAGTCCAGCGCCCCCTGTGGCCAGGCCGGCGGCATCGACGGTTCGGCCAAATCTGCGGCAACCGGCTGAACCCCTGCAGGCAGTTGACCGACCGAACGGCGCAGGCCAGTCACCTGCCAGCCTTTAGCCAACATCTGCCTGGCCAGACGCCCACCCACATCACCACAACCCACCACCATCACGGAAAGGTCTGACATCTCTAAACTCCCCTAGACCAATTGATCAGCCTGGCCACGCTACACGATGGGCGGCTAGACCATAGGCGAAAAAAGCTACAATATTACTTTTGTTAACAAGAATTACTTGCAATAATGGCCGCCAATTTGTTCTCGGCCTGCATCGAGGCCTTGGAGAACGTTCACTTTTTCTTCATCAGGTCCGGCCAGCATGACACGTACTCAATCTTCCGCTTCGCCAACCCCGTCGCGCGCCTGGCGCGCCATCGCCGCGCTGACACTTAGCCTGGTGCTGGCCCCGGTGGCCATGGCCGATGAGCCAACCACCAACGCCGCCACACCTGCTGCTGCCACTGCTCCGGCCGCACCCGCTGCTGCCCCAGCCGATGCGCCGGCGCCTGATGCCACTGCCACCAACCCGGCAGATGCACCGGCCGCGGCAGACCCGAGTGTTCAAGCCCTGGTCGAAGACACCTCGCTGGGCATGGCCCATGACCTGTCCCCATGGGGCATGTACAAGAACGCCGACATCGTGGTGAAGATCGTCATGATCGGCCTGGCCATCGCCTCCATCATCACCTGGACCATCTGGATTGCCAAAGGCTTCGAGCTGATGGGCGCCAAGCGCCGCCTGCGTGGCGAAATCGCCCAGCTGAAGAAGTCCACCACCCTCAAAGAAGCCAGCGAAGTCTCCAACAAGGCAGGCACCCTGGCCCATACCCTGGTCCATGATGCCCTCGAAGAGATGCGTCTTTCGGCGAACGCTCGCGAAAAAGAAGGCATCAAGGAACGCGTCAGTTTCCGTCTGGAGCGCCTGGTGCATGCCAGCGGCCGTACCATGAGCAGCGGCACCGGCGTCCTCGCCACCATCGGCTCCACCGCGCCGTTCGTCGGTCTGTTCGGTACCGTATGGGGCATCATGAACAGCTTCATCGGCATCGCCAAGACCCAGACCACCAACCTGGCCGTAGTTGCCCCAGGTATCGCCGAAGCGCTGCTGGCCACTGCTCTGGGCCTGGTCGCGGCAATCCCGGCCGTGGTCATCTACAACGTCTTCGCCCGCTCCATTGCCGGTTACAAGGCGCAGGTGTCCGATGCCTCCGCCCAGGTACTGCTGCTGGTCAGCCGTGATCTGGACCACCAGGGCAGCGAGCGCGCCGCCCCGCACATGGTGAAAGTGGGGTAAGCCATGGGCCTGCATCTCAACGAAGGTGGCGACGACCTCGCCGAAAACCACGAAATCAACGTTACGCCGTTCATCGACGTGATGCTGGTGCTGCTGATCATCTTCATGGTCGCCGCCCCCTTGGCAACGGTCGACATCAAGGTCGACCTGCCGGCCTCAACCGCCAAACCAGCGCCAAGGCCCGAGAAACCGGTGTTCGTCAGCGTCAAGGCCGACCAGAAGTTGTATGTCGGCGACGATCTGGTTGCTGCACCCGACCAGCTTGGCCCGATGCTCGACGCCAAGACCAAGGGTGACAAGGAAACCACCATCTTCTTCCAGGCTGACAAAGGCGTGGATTACGGCGACCTGATGGAAGTGATGAACAACATGCGCGCGGCCGGCTACCTGAAAGTCGGTCTGGTAGGTCTCGAGACGGCAGCCAAGAAATGATGAAAACGCGCTCTAACATGGCGCGCTACGGTGGCAGCCTGGCGATCGTGCTGGGCGTGCACGTGGTCGCCGTGCTGCTGACGCTCAACTGGTCGGTGCCCCAGGCCATCGAGCTGCCCCCGGCAGCGATGATGGTCGAACTGGCACCGTTGCCGGAGCCTGCGCCACCACCACCCCCAAAGGCAGCTCCGCAGCCACCGGCCCCGGTCGAGGAACCGCCGATGCCGAAGCTGGCAGAAGCGCCCAAGCCCAAGATTGCCATCCCCAAGCCGCCCAAGCCGAAGGCCAAGCCCCAGCCGCCCAAGCCCGAGAAAAAGCCTGAGCCGCCGAAGGAAGCACCCCCCACCGAGCAAACGGTGGATGCGCCGCCCAGCAACACGCCACCGCAGAAGTCCGCGGCACCGGCACCGAGCATTGCGTCCAACAGCAACGCCCTGCCAACCTGGCAGAGCGACCTGCTGCGCCACCTGGCCAAGTACAAGCGCTACCCGGAAGACGCGCGCCGTCGCGGCTTGCAAGGTATGAACCGCCTGCGCTTCGTGGTCGACGCCGAAGGCAAGGTCGTGTCGTACTCCATGGCCGGTGGTTCAGGCAGTGCTTCACTAGATCGGGCGACCTTGGAAATGATCCGTCGGGCCGGCACGGTACCCAAGCCGCCACCCGAGTTGCTGAACAATGGCACGATTGAAGTCGTGGCACCGTTCGTCTACTCACTGGACCGCCGCTGAGACTTTTGTTTCTGTCACAATTCGGCAAGTCTGATAACGTGCGTCTATCGATTGCAGCCGCTATGCTGGGCCCGCAACTTCATGGACGCACGTTATGACCCTCACAGAATTACGCTACATCGTCACACTCGCCCAGGAACAGCACTTCGGCCATGCCGCCGAGCGTTGCCACGTGAGCCAACCAACCCTGTCGGTCGGTGTGAAGAAGCTCGAGGACGAGCTTGGCGTTCTGATCTTCGAGCGCAGCAAAAGCGCAGTACGTCTGACCCCGGTCGGCGAAAGCATCGTCGCCCAGGCGCAGAAGGTACTGGAGCAGGCCCAAGGCATTCGCGAGCTGGCCCAGGCCGGCAAGAATCAGCTGACCGCCCCGCTCAAGGTCGGCGCCATCTACACCGTCGGCCCCTATCTGTTCCCGCACCTGATCCCGCAGCTGCACCGCGTGGCGCCGCAAATGCCGCTGTACATCGAAGAAAACTTCACCCACGTACTGCGCGAAAAGCTGCGCAACGGCGAACTGGACGCGGTGATCATCGCCCTGCCGTTCAACGAAGCCGACGTGCTGACGCTACCGCTATACGACGAACCGTTCTGCGCCCTGATGCCTGCCGACCACCCATGGACGGCGAAGAAGACCATCGACACCGCCATGCTCAACGACAAGAGCCTGTTACTGCTCGGTGAAGGCCACTGTTTCCGCGACCAGGTACTGGAAGCCTGCCCGACCCTGAACAAGGGGGGTGAAGGCTCAAGGCATACCACGGTAGAGTCCAGCTCGCTGGAAACCATCCGTCACATGGTGGCTTCGGGCCTTGGCGTTTCGATCCTGCCGCTGTCGGCAGTGCACAGCCATCACTACGCCCCCGGCGTCATCGAAGTGCGCCCGCTGACGGCACCGGCACCGTTCCGCACGGTAGCCATCGCCTGGCGCGCCAGCTTCCCGCGGCCAAAGGCGATCGAGATCCTCGCCGATTCGATCCGCCTGTGCTCGGTCGCCAAAAACCCTGCGGAACAACCGGCCTGAGTCATGAGTGAGCTGTCGAAGGTCCCGGTCACAGTACTGAAAGGTGTGGGCGAGGCAATGGCGGAGAAACTCGCCAAGGTTGGCCTGGAAAACCTGCAGGACGTGTTGTTCCACCTGCCCCTGCGCTACCAGGACCGCACGCGCGTGGTGCCAATCGGCCAGCTGCGTCCGGGCCAGGATGCGGTTATCGAGGGAGTGGTCAGTGGTACCGATGTGACCATGGGCAAGCGCCGCAGCCTGGTGGTGCGCCTGGGCGACGGCAGCGGTGTGCTGACATTGCGTTTCTACCACTTCAGCAACGCGCAGAAGGAGGGCCTGAAGCGGGGCACCCACCTGCGCTGCTACGGAGAAGCCCGCCCCGGCGCTTCGGGCCTGGAAATCTACCACCCGGAGTACCGCGCGCTGAACGGCAGCGAGCCGCCGCCACCGGTGGAGCAGACTCTGACGCCGATCTACCCGTCCACCGAAGGCCTTACCCAGCAACGCCTGCGCCTGTTGTGCCAGCAGAGCCTTGCCCTGCTTGGCCCGCGCAGCCTGCCCGACTGGCTGCCTGACGAACTTGCCCGGGACTACCAGCTGGCACCCTTGGACGAAGCCATCCGCTACCTTCACAATCCGCCGGCCGATGCCGACCTCGACGAACTCGCCGAAGGCCAGCACTGGGCCCAGCACCGCCTGGCCTTCGAAGAGTTGCTGACCCATCAGCTGTCGCAACAACGCCTGCGCGAAAGCCTGCGCAGCCTGCGTGCGCCGGTACTGCCCAAGGCCACGCACCTGCAGGCGCAGTACCTGGCTAACCTGGGCTTCCAGCCGACCGGCGCGCAGCAACGGGTAGCCAACGAAATTGCCTACGACCTTAGCCAGCACGAACCGATGATGCGCCTGGTGCAGGGCGACGTGGGTGCCGGCAAGACCGTGGTCGCTGCACTGGCAGCGTTGCAGGCGCTGGAAGCTGGCTACCAGGTGGCATTGATGGCACCCACCGAGATCCTCGCCGAGCAGCACTACATTACCTTCAAGCGCTGGCTGGAACCGCTGGGCATCGAAGTCGCCTGGCTAGCCGGTAAACTCAAGGGCAAGGCCCGGGCCGCTTCCCTGGAGCAGATCGCCAACGGCGCCCCCATGGTGGTCGGCACCCACGCGCTGTTCCAGGAAGAGGTAAGGTTCAAGCACCTGGCCCTTGCGATCATCGACGAACAGCACAGGTTTGGCGTGCAGCAACGCCTGGCCCTGCGCAAGAAGGGCGTGGCCGGCGAGCTGTGCCCACACCAGCTGATCATGACCGCCACGCCTATTCCGCGCACCCTGGCCATGAGCGCCTACGCCGACCTGGACACTTCGGTGCTCGACGAATTGCCGCCAGGGCGTACGCCTGTGAACACCGTGCTGGTGGCCGACAGCCGCCGCTTCGAAGTGGTCGAGCGGGTACGTGCCGCCTGCGCCGAGGGGCGCCAGGCCTATTGGGTATGCACGCTGATCGAAGAGTCCGAAGAACTCACCTGCCAGGCCGCCGAAAGCACCTACGAGGAGCTTGGCAGCGCGCTTGGCGAGCTGAGGGTAGGGTTGATCCACGGGCGCATGAAACCGGCAGAAAAAGCCGAGATCATGGCCGAGTTCAAGGCTGGCAACCTGCAGCTTCTGGTCGCCACCACGGTCATCGAGGTGGGCGTGGACGTGCCCAACGCCAGCCTGATGATCATCGAGAACCCCGAGCGCCTGGGCCTTGCACAGTTGCACCAGCTGCGTGGCCGGGTTGGTCGGGGCAGCGCCGTTAGCCATTGCGTACTGCTGTACCACCCACCACTGTCGCAGATCGGCCGCGAGCGCTTGGGGATCATGCGCGAGACCAACGATGGCTTCATCATCGCCGAAAAAGACCTTGAACTGCGTGGCCCGGGCGAGATGCTTGGTACCCGCCAGACCGGTCTGCTGCAGTTCAAAGTCGCCGACCTGATGCGCGACGCCGACCTGCTGCCAGCCGTGCGCGACGCGGCCCAGGCCCTGGTATCACGCTGGCCGGAACACGTCAGCCCGCTGCTGGACCGCTGGCTGCGCCATGGCCAACAATATGGCCAAGTGTGACGGCAGTCCCAGAATGGATCCAGATTTGCTCGCAGGCTGGTTATACTTCGCGTTTAAAAGAAACAGTGGATACGGACCATGACTGAAGTTGCCCTGGACACCGCAACCCCACACGCCCCCTCTGTCATCAGGCTGCTGCTCGACAAGCTCGGCGTGCCCTACCGCCAGGTGGTCGAACACCCGTACCTGCCAGCGGCTTCGCGGGTGCAGGCTGTCCTTCTCGACGACGAGGTCGGCGCCCTCATGGTGCTGTTCCCGCAGAGCCACCTGCTGGACCTCAACCGCCTGGCCGAGCTGACCGGGCGCAAGCTGACCGCCGTGTCGGTACCGCGCCTGAAGCAGATGCTCGACAAGCACCACCTCAAGGCGCTGCCGGGCATCCCGGCGCTGACCAGCTCGCCATGTCAGTACGAAAAGGCCCTGCTCGACGCCGAAACGGTCTTTATCCAGTCCGGCGAAGCCGGCCTGTTGCTGGAAATCGAACGCGCACACTTCAAGCGCATGCTGGCCAAGGCCAGCGCCAGCAGCTTCGGCCAGCAAGTCGAAGCCATCAGCCCCAACCTCGACCGCCCCGATGACGACACCCGGGAAATCACCAATGCGGTCCAGGCCTTCACTGCCCGACGCATTCAGAAGCGCCTGGAAGAAACCATCGAAATCCCACCGCTCGCCGACAGCGCGCAGAAGATCATCAAGCTGCGGGTAGATCCCAACGCCAGCATCGACGACATCACCGGCGTGGTCGAAACCGACCCGGCGCTGGCGGCACAGGTGGTGAGCTGGGCTGCATCGCCCTACTATGGTTCGCCGGGCAAGATCCGCTCGGTTGAAGACGCCATCGTGCGTGTGCTGGGTTTCGACCTTGTGATCAACCTGGCCTTGGGCCTGGCGCTAGGCAAGACCTTGAGCCTGCCCAAGGACCACCCGCAGCAGGCCACGCCCTACTGGCAACAGTCGATCTACACCGCTGCGATCATCGAAGGCCTGACCCGCGCCATGCCTCGCGCAGAACGCCCCGAGGCCGGGCTGACCTACCTGGCCGGGCTACTGCACAACTTCGGCTACCTGCTGCTGGCGCACGTGTTCCCGCCGCACTTCTCGCTGATTTGCCGCCACCTTGAGGTCAACCCGCATTTGAACCACACCTATGTGGAGCAACACTTGCTGGGCATCAGCCGTGAACAGATCGGTGCCTGGCTGATGAAGCTGTGGGACATGCCGGAAGAGCTGTCGACTGCCTTGCGCTTTCAGCACGATCCGGCCTACGACGGCGAATATTTCGCGTTCCCCAACCTGGTATGCCTGGCCACCCGCCTGCTGCGCTTGCGAGGTATAGGCTCAGGGCCGCAGGAAGAGATTCCTGACGAGCTGCTGGAACGCCTGAGCATTACCCGGGACAAGGCCGAGGATGTGGTGAACAAGGTGCTCGAAGCCGAGAACCTGTTGCGTGAGCTGGCTTCGCAGTTCCATGCACCGCATTAAGCATTAACACATAGCCTGTGGGAGCAACTGTCTTGCTCAATTTCTAAAAGCTGGCGCGATTTGACTGTGGGAGCGGGCTTGCCCGCGAACACCGGCGAAGCCGGTGCCATGCACCGCGTCGCTTGTTTCGCGGGCACGCCCGCTCCCACAGGTAAAGCATCGGCATCCCCGTCGGGCTTCAGCCTTTCTTCTTCGGTTTCAGGTATTTCATCAACCCTTGGAACCACATCACCAACGCCGGGTTGCCCTTGATCTGGATGTGCTTGTCCTGAATCCCCTGCATGAACGCCAGCTGCTTGTTACCCGCCTGCATGGTGGCGAAGCCATAGGCGGCGTCCTTGAAGGCAATGGCGAACGCCGGCTGTGGGTGTGCGCCGCCCTTGCTGCTGATGCGCTCATTCTCGACGATGAAGTGCCGGGCGACCTTGCCGTCCAGGGTCTGCATCTGGAACACCAGGTCCTTGCCCTTGAGCTGCTGCTGGAATGCGGGGTTATTACGACTGGCCCTGGCCATCAACAGCCCCATGGCCCAGAGAAGAAAGCGAAACTTCATCAACGCGCCTCGAATGAAAAGTGACTAAGGCGCGCAGTTTATCCTTTTCCAGAACTATTTATGCAAGTTCGAAACATTTTGCCTGCAGAAAGCACAACGGGCGCCCCGAGGCGCCCGCTTGGCTGACACTGGAATTGTCAGGGAGCGATCACTTGCCTTTCTTGGCTGGCTTGGCGGGAGCGTTAACGCTGTCGCGCAGGTTCTTGCCAGGCTTGAAGGCCACGGTATTGCTGGCCTTGATCTTGACCGGCTCACCCGTTTGCGGGTTCTTGCCGGTACGCGCGCCGCGATGACGTTTTTCGAAGGTGCCGAAACCGACCAGGGTAACTGTGTCCTTGTCCAGGGCACCGGTGATGCTGTCGAGAATCGCGTTCAAAACCTGATTGGCCTTTTCCTTGGTCAGATCAGCCTTATCGGCGATGACGGCGGCGAGTTCTGGTTTGCGCATAGTGAAGCCTCTTTGACGGAATTCTTGTTGTTATGCCGTGCTGCCTCTGGGAGCAGCGCTCAAGGCACCGCAGGCTCTAATCTGCGGCAGACGGGAGTGAGAATGGCACGAGCTCAGGGGCCGCGCCAGTATCTGGGCGGCCATTGTGCAGGCAACAACAGGATAAATCCGACAGAACGCGCGCTATTTACGCCATAACCGGTGGCAACTGACGATTCAGCGCCAGCTTCTCCATCACCGCCGTCCCGGTAAGGGCGTAGCCCAGCAGCTTGCCGTCGGCATCAAGGCAGAGCACCTTGAGGTCACTGCCCTGCCCCTCTACCTGCCAGATGCCTTCGCAGCCCTGTGGCGCTGGCGAGACCACCAGCGGACACGCCGGGGTTTTCACGGTGATAGGCATCGGCCCGTAGGAAACTGCCGTCGGCTTGCCGGCCAAGGTTTGCGCCAGCGCCCGGGCACAGCTCATCAGCGGCATCACGTACAGCAGGTTGATGCCATCGACTTCGGCACAGTCGCCAAGGGCGAAGATGTTGGCGTGTGAAGTACGTAGCTCGCGGTCTACGCTTACGCCACGGTTGGTCTGCAGGCCGGCCGCGGCAGCCAGGTCGGTACGTGGGCGCAGGCCGATGGCCGAAACCACCAGGTCGCTGGCAATCACGCTGCCGTCCGACAGGTGCGCCTCGAGGCCTTGGGTTACCTGCTGCAGACGGGTCAGCACCGGCCCCAAGTGGAAGCGTACACCCAGGCCCTCCAGCCCACCCTGCACTGCCGCCGCAGCGGCCGGGTGCAGCAGGGTCGGCATGACCTGTTCACACGGCGCCACGACGTCAACCTTGAAGCCGCCCAGGCTCATGTCGTTTGCGAATTCGCAGCCGATAAGGCCGGCACCGAGGATCAGTACACGCTGCTTGCCAGCGGCGGCAGCACGGAAGCGCGCGTAGTCCTCCAGGTCGTTGATCGGGAATACCAGATGGCCGCCATCACCCTCGATCGGCACCTGCACGGTCTGCGCCCCCCAGGCCAGCACCAGGTCGCGGTATTCCACGGCCTCTTCGCCGATCCACAGCCGCTTGTGGCCCGGGTCGATGCCGCTGATGCGGGTATGAGTACGGATCTCTGCGTTCAGTTGCTCGCCCATGGCGCCCGGCTCAGCCATGCACAGGCCGTCGGCGTCCTTCTGCTTGGCAAAGCCCATGGAAAGCATCGGCTTGGAGTAAGAGCGACCATCGTCGGCGGTGATCAGCAACAACGGCGTCTGCGCATCGAGCTTGCGAAATTCACGGGCCAGGTTGTAGCCCGCAAGGCCGGTACCGATGATTACCACAGGGGACGTCATGTCGTGCTTTCCTCGATTAACCGATGGAGATCATTTCAAAGTCGCTTTTGCCGACGCCGCAGTCGGGGCACAGCCAGTCTTCAGGTACATCCTCCCAACGGGTCCCGGGGGCGATGCCGTCGTCGGGCCAGCCTTCGGCTTCGTCGTAGATCAGGCCACAGACAATACATTGCCACTTTTTCATCAGGTCTATTTCCTCGGTTCAGGCTGGGGCTTGTGCTGCTGATGGTCTCTTCGCGGGTAAGCCCGCTCCTGCAGCGACCGCGAATGGGGCCAGTGCTCAATTCGTGGGGGCTTTGTAGCGGCCCTGCCGGCAGTATGCAAGCAGTTGGGGCAATCATGCTAAGCTCGCCGCCTCTTTGGCTGTAACAAAGCATACCGACGTGTCGTACGAATCCCCGCAAGCAGCCGCTGTCGCGTGGCTGCCGTATTCACAACTGGCGACCGACATCGACCAGCCCACCCTTGACTGGCTGTTCGACGAGGGCTCGCTGACCCGCCGCCTGACCCGTCTGTCCATCGATCACTTTTCCGTCACCCCGCTGTTCGAAGGCTGGCAGCCGCTGCGCGATGATGAATGCCAGGCGCTGGGCATCGCTGCCGGCGCCGAAGGCTGGGTGCGCGAAGTGTATCTGCGCGGCCATGGCCAACCTTGGGTATTCGCCCGCAGCGTGGCCAGCCGCAGCGCCCTGGAACGCGGAGGACTGGACCTGGAAACCTTGGGCAGCCGCTCGCTGGGCGAGCTGCTGTTCTGCGACCAGGCGTTCATCCGTCATCCACTCGAAGTGTGCAGTTATCCACAGGCCTGGCTACCGTCCGAAGCTGCACATGCGGCGCTGTGGGGCCGCCGCTCGCGCTTCGAGCGCAACGGCCTGGACCTGCTGGTGGCAGAAGTGTTTCTGCCGGCATTGTGGCAAGCGGCCAAGGAGGAAAACCGCTGATGTACCTGCAACTGCTCAAGTCGCTCAACCGCCTGCACCCGCGGGCCTGGGACTTCGTCCAGCTCAGCCGCATGGACCGGCCGATAGGCATCTACCTGCTGCTGTGGCCGACCCTGTCGGCAGTGTGGATTGCCGGCAACGGGTCACCAACACTGGCCAATGTGCTCATCTTCGGCCTTGGTGTGGTGCTGATGCGCGCGGCCGGCTGCTGTATCAACGACTTTGCCGACCGCAAGGTTGACGGCCACGTCAAGCGTACCGCCGACCGGCCACTGGCCAGTGGCCGAGTGCGGCCACGGGAGGCGCTGACACTGTTCGCGATTCTGGTAGGAGTGAGTTTCCTGCTGGTGCTGTGCACCAACAGCCGAACCGTCTGGCTGTCATTCGGGGCGGTGGCGTTGGCGTTCTGCTACCCGTTCATGAAGCGCTACACCTACTACCCGCAGGTGGTGCTGGGAGCGGCGTATTCGTGGGGCATTCCGATGGCGTTCACGGCGGCCGGTGGTGACCTGCCGGCCAGTGCCTGGCTGCTGTATATCGCCAACCTGCTGTGGACGGTGGGTTATGACACCTACTACGCCATGGTCGACCGCGATGACGACCTGAAGATTGGCGTGAAATCGACCGCGATCCTGTTCGGCGACGCCGATCGCAGCATCATCCTGACCCTGCAGTTGCTGTCGCTGGGCTGCCTGTTGCTGGCCGGTAGCCGCTTCGATCTGGGTGGCTGGTTCCACCTCGGGTTGCTGGGTGCGGCGGCGTGCTTTGCCTGGGAATACTGGTCGACGCGCAAGCTGGACCGGGAATCGTGCTTCAAGGCGTTTCTGCACAATCACTGGGCTGGGTTGCTGGTGTTTATCGGGGTGGTGCTGGATTACGCGTTGCGCTGAGTGTTTTGGGGCCGCTGTGCGGCCCCGGCTATCTCAAGGCTTGGCAACGTGCCAGACGTCTTTCACGCCGTCACCGGTCATGTCGCCGGCCTTCTTGTCCTTGATGAAGGTATACAGCGGCTTGCCGTCGTAAGCCCACTGCATCGAACCGTCGTCACGCGTTACATGGGTCCATTTATCCTTCGGTGCTTCGTCTTCTTTCTTGACCATCAACGGTGGCCAGTTCTTGGCGCAATCGCCATTGCACATCGACTTGCCACCCGCATCCTTGTCAAAGGTGTACAGGGTCATGCCGGCATGATCGACCCACATGCCGTCCTTCTCCATGGCATGGTGGGCCAACGCCACCCCCGGGAGCGCCAGCGCAGTGAAAAGGGCCATCCAGCTCAGCGTATGTCGTGTCATTGGATTCACCATTGTTTCGGGGGAAATGAGTTCGGGTTGCCATTACGGCGGCCCTCTGTAGCCTAGTTCAGTCACGGAATGTCGCCAGAACGGCCAACACCCTGTCACACAGCTGCAATAATTCCGTTATCTAATGCGGGCCAAGACACCGAATCCAGGAGAGGTTTTGAGCATGGTAGGCAGGAACATTCTGATCGTCGACGACGAAGCGCCCATTCGCGAGATGATCGCCGTTGCCCTGGAAATGGCCGGCTATGACTGCCTGGAAGCGGAAAACTCGCAACAGGCCCATGCGATCATCGTCGACCGCAAACCGGACCTGATCCTGCTCGACTGGATGTTGCCGGGCACCTCCGGCATCGAGCTGGCCCGTCGCCTGAAGCGCGACGAGCTGACCGGTGATATCCCGATCATCATGCTCACCGCCAAGGGTGAAGAGGACAACAAGATCCAGGGCCTGGAAGTGGGCGCCGACGACTACATCACCAAGCCGTTCTCGCCGCGTGAACTGGTGGCGCGACTGAAAGCCGTGCTGCGCCGCACTGGCCCGAGCGACAGCGAGGCGCCGATCGAGGTCGGCGGCCTGCTGCTCGATCCGATCAGCCACCGCGTGACCATCGACGGCAAGCCGGCCGAGATGGGCCCTACCGAATACCGCCTGCTGCAGTTTTTCATGACCCACCAGGAGCGCGCCTATACCCGAGGCCAACTGCTGGACCAGGTGTGGGGCGGCAACGTCTATGTCGAGGAACGTACCGTCGACGTGCACATCCGTCGCTTGCGCAAGGCACTGGGTGAAGCTTACGAGAATCTGGTACAAACCGTCCGGGGCACTGGCTACCGCTTCTCGACCAAGAGCTGATCGAGTTCCAGAGCGCCAAGCTGCACGTCGTTGTACAAGGACCGTCAATTGAACCAGAACTGGCACGCAACCCTGATTCGCCATCTGCTGTTGCTGATTACCGTCTGCCTGATCGGCGGGCTGGTCAGCGGCTACTACGGCTGGAGCCTGGCCATTGGCCTGGCGCTCTATCTGGGCTGGACCCTCAAGCAATTGCTGCGCTTGCACGACTGGCTGCGCAATCACCAACCTGACGAAGCACCACCCGATGGCTACGGCCTGTGGGGCGAGGTGTTCGATAGCATCTACCACCTGCAACGCCGCGACCAGCGTGTGCGCGGCCGCCTGCAGGCAGTGATCGACCGGGTGCAGGAGTCCACCGCCGCGCTGCGTGACGCGGTGATCATGCTCGACAGCGACGGCAACCTGGAATGGTGGAACCGCGCCGCCGAGACCCTGCTGGGCTTCAAGACCCCACAGGACGGCGGCCAGCAGGTGACCAATCTGGTGCGCCACCCGCTCTTCAAAGAGTACTTCGAGGCAGAAAACTACCTCGAACCGCTGGAAATCCCTTCGCCGATCAATGACCGCATGCGCGTGCAGTTGCACATCACCCGCTACGGCAACAATGAACACCTGATGCTGGTGCGCGATGTCACCCGCATCCACCAGCTGGAACAGATGCGCAAGGACTTCGTCGCCAACGTGTCCCACGAGCTGCGCACGCCGCTGACGGTAATCACCGGCTACCTGGAAACCCTGCTGGACAACGTCGAAGACGTGAACCCACGGTGGAGCCGCGCCCTGCAGCAGATGAGCCAGCAAGGCTCGCGCATGCAAACCCTGCTCAACGACTTGTTGCTGTTGGCCAAACTGGAAGCCACCGATTACCCATCGGACAACCAGCCGGTGGCAGTCGATGCCCTGCTCGCCGCCATCAAGAACGACGCCCAGGCCCTGTCCGGGCCGCGCAACCAGCGCATCAGCCTGGAAGCTGCGCCCGGCCTGAAGCTGAAGGGCAGCGAGTCGGAACTGCGCAGTGCCTTTTCCAATCTGGTGTTCAATGCAGTCAAGTACACCCAGGACGAAGGCAACATCCGTATCCGCTGGTGGGTCGATGCCCAGGGCGCTCACCTGTCGGTGCAGGACTCGGGGGTGGGCATCGATGCCAAGCACTTGCCACGCCTGACCGAGCGTTTCTACCGGGTAGACTCCAGCCGTGCATCGAATACCGGCGGGACCGGGTTGGGGCTCGCAATCGTCAAGCATGTGCTGATGCGCCACCGCGGCAAGCTGGAAATCAGCAGTGTACCGGGGCATGGCAGCACCTTCACCTGCCACTTTCCGCCAGCACAATTGGCCAACGAAAAGGCTTGAGATTGGGGCTGCGGCGCAGCCCTTCGCGGGCATGCCTGCTGCCACTTGGACCGCAATGAGTCCGCTGCCCTTTGCTTTTACGGCCCCAGCCGCTACATTGGATTCCCCGTGCCAGCAAAAGCTGGCACTTTTTTTCTCTCTATCTCAAAGACGGACCCCGTAAAAACTCCATCATGGACCCTTCTTCTGGTATCAGCCTCACCTCGTTATTCGCCGATTTCGGCATGATCATTTTTGCCTTCCTGCTGGTGCTGCTCAACGGCTTCTTCGTTGCTGCGGAGTTCGCCATGGTCAAGCTGCGCGCCACACGCGTAGAGGCCATCGCCGAAAAGCACGGCTGGCGCGGCAACATCCTGCGCAAGGTTCACAACCAGCTCGACGCCTACCTGTCGGCCTGCCAGTTGGGCATCACCCTCGCCTCGCTGGGCCTGGGCTGGGTGGGTGAGCCCGCCTTCGCCCACCTGCTGGAGCCATTGCTGGCCTATTTCGGCGTGGACAGCGCCGAGCTGATCAAGGGCATCTCGTTCTTCGTCGCCTTCTTCGTCATCTCGTACCTGCACATCGTGGTCGGCGAACTGGCACCCAAGTCCTGGGCTATCCGCAAGCCAGAGCTGCTGTCGCTGTGGACTGCCGTGCCGCTGTACCTGTTCTACTGGGCGATGTACCCGGCCATCTACCTGCTCAATGCCAGTGCCAACACCATCCTGCGCATTGCCGGCCAGGGCGAGCCTGGCCCGCACCACGAACACCACTACAGCCGCGAAGAGCTCAAGCTGATCCTGCACTCCAGCCGTGGCCAGGACCCAAGCGACCAAGGCATGCGCGTGCTGGCCTCGGCCGTGGAAATGGGCGAGCTGGAAGTGGTCGACTGGGCCAACTCGCGTGAGGACATGATCAGCATCGACGCTCATGCGCCTCTGAAGCAGATCCTGGCCCTGGTGCGCCGCCACAAGTTCAGCCGCTACCCGGTGTACGACGCCGAGCGCGAAGAATTCACCGGCCTGCTGCACATCAAGGACCTGCTGCTGGAGCTGGCTGAGCTGGAGCACTTGCCAGAGACCATCGACCTGGAGGACCTTGCCCGGCCACTCGAACGCGTGTCGCGGCACATGCCGCTGGCCCAGTTGCTGGAGCAGTTCCGTAAGGGCGGAGCGCACTTCGTGCTGGTCGAGGAAGCCGATGGCAAGGTGATCGGCTACCTGACCATGGAAGACGTGCTGGAAGTGCTGGTAGGCGACATCCAGGACGAACACCGCAAGACCGAGCGTGGCATTCTCGCCTACCAGCCGGGCAAGCTGCTGGTGCGCGGCGACACCCCCCTGTTCAAGGTCGAGCGCTTGCTGGGTATCGACCTTGACCACATCGAGGCAGAAACCTTGGCCGGGCTGATTTACGAAACGCTCAAGCGCGTGCCTGAAGAAGAGGAGTCGCTGGAGGTCGAAGGGCTGCGCATCATCATCAAGAAGATGAAAGGGCCCAAGATCGTACTGGCCAAGGTGCTGAAGCTGGATTGATGGCCAAATCGCTCAGGGGTTGCCGGCAGTGAAATCCGGCATCCCGCTGATCGGCCTGTCGAAGCGGTAAGGTATCGACTCCAGCGCCAACCCCACATTGCGCTGCACCACAAAATGCAGGTGCGGCCCAGTGCTGTTGCCGGTATTGCCCGACTTGGCCAGCATCTGGCCCTGCCGTACCCGTTGCCCCTCCGCCACCACCACCGAACCGCGCATCAGGTGAAGGTATACGCCCATGGTGCCATCAGGGTGCAAAATCCTGACAAAGTTACCCGAGGGGTTGGGGCCGCGCCCGCTCTGGCTGTTCTCCGTCTTCACCACCACCCCTTCCCGCGCCGCGATGATGGTGGTGCCTTCGGGCATGGCGATATCCATGGCGTAGCGCCCTTTGGGTCCAAAATGACTGACGCGACCATTGGGGCCCTGAGTGACACGGAACGGCCCGCCAATCCACGGGAACGCATAGCGGAAGCCCTGGGGCCGTTTGCCCGGGTCACCCATGGCCTGCAGCAGGGTCGAACGGTAGTTCAGCAGCAGCCCGGGCCGCCCCCTGAGCACACTGAGCATCTGCGTGCTGCGCGGCGGCAGCAGCCGGCGCACGATACGCGGGGCATCGCCGCCTTGTGCGTTGACCAGGTTGTCCAGCCGCAACTCTACCTCTACCGGCACATGCAGCTCGTTACGTGCGGAAAAGCTCACGCCACCGTCGAAGGTTTTCGCATTCAGCCGCACTTGGCCTTCGAGCGTTTCGACCATGGGCTCGCGCAGCACCAAGGGCTTGGCGCCGGGGCCAGGCCGGTCGGAATAGGAGATGACACCGGAATCGTCGGTGATCTTGTAGAGCGTCACGCCCTGGCTCGACACTGAGGCCATGAGCAATGCACAGAACAGCAGCAGGCGGGCGGGCATGATAGTGGCTTTTTGACAGTTATGATCTGTCGAAGCCTAGCAGCGGGTTTTACGGTCGGTATTGCAGCTGGTCGGATGGGCGACGCGAGCTTTTGCCAGGAGCACCTTGTGCTGCTCCTGCCAAAAGCATGGCGCGGGGCCGGGGTCAGCCACCAGGTGTGAAGTGCTTCTGCGCAGTGCCGCGGGCGATCAACCGAGAAAGGTAGTCGAGCTTCTGGGCATCCTGGTCGACAAACTTGAACGTCAACTGCAACCAGTCACTGTCTGGTTTTGGCTCCAGCGCCGCGACAGCATGCAGGTAGCCGTTCAGGCGAGCGACTTCGGCACTTTCGCCCTGCTCCAGGTCCAGCACCGCACCTTCCAGCACCTGTGGCAGCGCTTCGCTGCGGCGTACCACCAGCAGTGCCTCTTTCAGGCTCAACGCCTTGATCACACATGGCTGCGTACCACTGGCCAGGCGCAGCTGGCCCTGGCCACGACCGCTCGGCGCGGGGGCAGCAGGTGCAGGAGCCGCGACCAAAGGCTTGGCCGACGCCGGCGCTGGCGCCGCAACCTTGACCGCTTCCGGCTTGCCCGCAGTCAGCGCGTTCAACGAATCGTTGGCAAACGCCGAATTGGCTCGTGCCGGGCCGATGGCCATCAGGCTGTCGAGCTTGCCGATCTTGGTCAGGGCTTTCTTTACCTTGGTCAGCAGTTGCTCGTTGGTGAACGGCTTGCCTACAAAATCGGAAACGCCTGCCTGGATCGCCTGAATGACGTTTTCCTTGTCACCACGGCTGGTCACCATGATGAACTGCAGATTTTTCAGTGCAGGCTGCTGACGGCACCAGGTAAGCAGTTCCAGGCCTGACATTTCCGGCATTTCCCAGTCGCACAGGACCAGGTCGAACGCTTCCTTGCCGAGCATGGCCATGGCCTTGCGACCGTTGACCGCGTCGTCGATGGCCATACCCGGGAAGGCATTACGCAGACACTTGCGGACCAGATCACGGATAAACGGGGCGTCATCCACGACCAGCACATTCACTTTACTCATCGATACTCCTTACGAATCCCGTCTAGCCTACTGCCAATGATGGCTACTTGCCACAACCTGGTCACGCCGGGACCTCTTCACATCGTTCGCGGGTGCCTGCCGGCTCTCGACCGCAAACGAAAACGCCCGGCCAAGGCCGGGCGTCGATGCTCGGGAGCAACCTTACTTATCGTCAGATTCGCCCAGAACATTAGCCTTTTCGCCGTTGGCGACAGCAGTGCCCTGCACTTCTGCCGTCATGCGCTTGAGCCCCATGTGGCGCACATCGGTGCCGCGCACCAGATAGATCACCAGTTCGGAGATGTTGCGCGCATGGTCGCCAATACGCTCCAGTGAACGCAGCACCCAGATCACGCTCAGCACCCGCGAGATAGAGCGCGGGTCTTCCATCATGTAGGTCACCAGTTCACGCAGCGCGGTCTTGTATTCGCGGTCGATGGTCTTGTCGTACTGGGCCACCGACAGCGCCAGGTCGGCGTCGAAGCGGGCAAAGGCGTCCAGCGCATCACGGACCATGTTGCGCACCTGGTCGCCAATATGGCGTACCTCGACATAGCCACGTGGCGACTCGCCCTCTTCGCACAGCTGGATGGCGCGGCGGGCGATCTTGGTCGACTCGTCACCGATGCGTTCCAAGTCGATCACCGACTTGGAAATGCTGATGATCAGGCGCAGGTCCGAGGCCGCTGGCTGGCGGCGGGCGAGGATGCGCAAGCACTCCTCGTCGATGTTGCGCTCCATCTGGTTGATCTGCTCGTCAACCTCGCGCACCTGCTGGGCCAGACCAGAGTCGGCTTCGATCAGCGCGGTAACCGCGTCGTTGACCTGCTTTTCCACCAGCCCGCCCATGGCCAGCAGGTGGCTGCGCACCTCTTCGAGCTCGGCGTTGAACTGCTGGGAAATGTGATGGGTAAGGCTTTCTTTGTTGATCATCGTTTTGTCCTTTGGTAGCGCGGCCCTGTAGGAGCGGGTTCACCCGCGAACACCGGCAACGCCAGTGCCAGACACCGAGGTGCCTGTTTCGCGAGCGGCGCTTAGCCGTAGCGACCGGTGATGTAGTCTTCGGTCTGCTTCTTCGCCGGGTTGGTGAACAGGGTATCGGTATCCCCGAATTCGACCAGTTTGCCCATGTACATGAACGCGGTGTAGTCCGAAACACGCGCCGCTTGCTGCATGTTGTGGGTCACGATGACGATGGTGTACTTGGATTTCAATTCGTAGATCAGTTCTTCGACCTTCAAGGTCGAGATCGGGTCCAGCGCCGAGCACGGCTCGTCAAGCAGCAACACCTCCGGCTCCACGGCAATGGTACGGGCGATGACCAGACGCTGCTGCTGGCCACCGGACAGGCCCAGCGCCGACTCGTGCAGGCGATCCTTGACCTCGTCCCACAAGGCGGCGCCCTTCAACGCCCACTCGACGGCTTCATCGAGCACGCGCTTCTTGTTGATGCCCTGGATGCGCAGGCCGTAGACCACGTTCTCGTAGATGGTCTTGGGGAACGGGTTCGGCTTCTGGAACACCATGCCCACACGCCGGCGCAGTTCGGCAACGTCTTCGCCTTTGCGGTAAATATTGTTGCCGTACAGGTTGATGGCACCTTCCACACGGCAACCGTCAACCAGATCGTTCATCCGATTGAAGGTGCGCAGCAGGGTCGACTTGCCGCAGCCGGATGGGCCGATGAAGGCGGTCACGCGCTGCTTCGGGATGTTCATCTGCACGTCGAACAGCGCTTGCTTGTCGCCATAGAACAGGCTCAGGCCCGGCACTTCGATGGCCACGGTTTCTTCAGCCAGGCGCAGGCTCTGCTTGTTGCGGCCCAGGGCAGACATGTCGATGCCATGGGTGTGGGAATCTTGCTGCATGGTCAACTCCATACGCTATCAATTCGTTTCAAAGGCCCGCCCGGCTTACGGGCGGCACGCTTGCAATCAGGGTCAGCTGTCCAGCGCCTTGTACTTCTCGCGCAGGTGGTTGCGGATCCACACGGCAGAGAGGTTGAGCGTCGCGATTACCAGCACCAGCAGCAGCGCAGTGGCGTATACCAGCGGCCGAGCGGCTTCGACGTTCGGGCTCTGGAAGCCGACGTCATAGATGTGGAAGCCCAGGTGCATGATCTTCTGGTCCAGATGCAGATACGGGTAGTTACCATCCACCGGCAGCGATGGCGCCAGCTTCACCACACCCACCAGCATCAGCGGCGCCACTTCGCCGGCGGCACGGGCCACGGCAAGGATCATGCCGGTCATCATGGCCGGGCTGGCCATGGGCAGGACGATTTTCCACAGGGTCTCGGCCTTGGTTGCACCCAACGCCAACGAGCCTTCACGCACGGTGCGCGGGATACGCGCCAGGCCTTCTTCGGTGGCCACGATCACCACCGGCACCGCCAGCAATGCCAGGGTCAGCGATGCCCACAGCAGCCCCGGGGTACCCAGCGTCGGCGCCGGCAGTGCTTCCGGGAAGAACAGGCGGTCGATCGAACCACCCAGTACGTAGACGAAGAAGCCCAGACCGAACACACCGTAGACGATCGCAGGAACACCGGCCAGGTTGTTCACCGCAATGCGGATAAGCCGGGTGACCGGACCCTGCCTGGCGTATTCACGCAGGTAAACGGCAGCCAGCACGCCGAACGGGGTGACAATCACAGCCATGATCAAGGTCATCATCACGGTACCGAAGATGGCAGGGAAGATACCGCCCTCGGTGTTGGCTTCACGCGGGTCGTCGCTGAGGAACTCCCAGACCTTGCCGAAATAAGTACCCAACTTGGTGAGCGCCGACATGCCGTTCGGCTGAATGGCATGCACCACCTTGCTCAGGTTGATTTCCACTTCACGACCATTGGCATCGCGGGCCACCAGGCTGTCACGGGCAAAGGCCTGGTGCAGGCCAGTCAGGCGGTCTTCGATAGCCTTGTAGCGGCTGTTCAGTTCGGCACGGTCGGCGTCCATGTCGGCTTGCGCGGCGGCGTCCAGCTTGCCGTCCAGCTCCAGCTTGCGCGCCTGCAAGCGCAGGCGCTCGAGGCCATGGTTGATGGCCCCGATATCCTTCTTCTCGAGGCTTTGCAGCTCGTTGTTGAGTTGGTTGGCGCGTTTGAGACGGGCCTGCAGTTCGTTCCAGGCGGCAGGCCCCTCGGCGACTACGCGGCCTTCTTCCTTGACGCTGACCAGGTAGCCGTAAAAATTGCCCCACTCACGGCGTTCCACGGCAATCAGGTCGGCTGGGTGTTGCTCATCGACCAGCCAGTCGCCGACCACCCAGGTGAAGTCGCTACCATTGAGGTCGCGGTTACCCACCTTGATCAGCTCTCGGGTCATGAACTCCGGACCCTGGTCAGGCACCGGCAGGCCAGCCCCCTTCAGACGAGCTCGGGGTACTTCCTCCTTCTGCACCACTTCACCAATGACGACGTGACCGGCCTGGCCCGGCACCTTGTAGGTGGCCTGGACAAGATCGGCTGGCCAGAAATGGCCCAGGCCACGCACGGCGATCACCGCCAGCAGGCCGACGGTCATGATCACGGCCATGGCCACCGCACCGCCGCTCATCCAGACGCCTGGGGCGCCGCTCTTGAACCAGCCTTTGAGGGAATCCTTTTTCACGGATCGCTACCTTTCTATCAAAGCGACGAGTATTTCTTGCGCAGACGCTGGCGAATCAGCTCGGCCAAGGTGTTCATGACGAAGGTGAACATCAGCAGCACCAGGGCGGCCAGGAACAGCACGCGGTAGTGGCTGCCACCGACTTCCGATTCCGGCATTTCCACAGCCACGTTGGCGGCCAGGGTGCGCATGCCCTCGAACAGGTTCATCTCCATCACCGGTGTGTTGCCGGTCGCCATCAGCACGATCATGGTCTCGCCTACCGCACGGCCCATGCCGATCATCAACGCCGAGAAGATGCCCGGGCTGGCAGTGAGGATGACCACGCGGGTCAGCGTCTGCCAAGGCGTCGCGCCCAGTGCCAGCGAGCCCAGGGTCAGACTGCGCGGCACACTGAACACGGCGTCTTCGGCAATCGAGTAGATGTTCGGGATGACCGCGAAGCCCATGGCGATACCGACTACAAGGGCGTTGCGCTGGTCGTAGGTGATACCCAAGTCGTTGGTGATCCACAGGCGCATGTCGCCGCCGAAGAACCAGCTTTCCAGATGCGGGCTCATGGTCAGGGCGAACCAGCCGGTGAACAGGATGACCGGAATCAGGATCGCCGCTTCCCAACCATCCGGTACACGCAGGCGGATCGACTCCGGCAGTCGGCTCCAGAAAAAGCCGGCCAGCAGGATACCGATCGGCATCAGCAGGAACAGGCTGAACACACCGGGCAGGTGGCCTTCCAGGTACGGGGCCAAAAACAGGCCGGCGAAGAAGCCAAGGATCACCGTCGGCATCGCTTCCATCAACTCGATCACCGGCTTGACCTTGCGGCGCATGCGCGGGGCCATGAAGTAGGCGGTATAGATGGCTGCGGCAATGGCCAGCGGGGCAGCCAGGATCATGGCGTAGAACGCGGCCTTCAAGGTACCGAAGGTCAGCGGCGACAGGCTCAGTTTGGGCTCGAAGTCAGTGTTCGAAGCGGTCGATTGCCAGACGTATTTCGGCTCGTCATAGTTCTCGTACCACACCTTGCCCCACAGCGCGCTGAACGAAACTTCCGGGTGCGGGTTACGCAGGCTCAACGGCAACAGCTTGCCGCCTTCTTCGATGATGATGCGGTTGGCGCGTGGCGACAGGGCCAGCGTGCCAGGGCCTTCGGCAGCCGGCTCAACCAGCAGGGTTCGGTGTGCAGTGCTGTGGAACACGCCCAGTTTGCCTTCGGCGTCCAGGGCGATGAAGCCCTTGCGGCGCTCTTCGGCGTCGATCTGCACGATTGGCGCCTTGCCCATCTGGAAGGTACGGATCTGCTTGAAGCGCGATTCGCCATCCGGGTCACGGGCCATGAACCATTGGGCCAGCCCCCCCTTGGAGTCACCGATGATCAGCGAAATGCCACCAACCAGCTGGGCGGTGGCGGTAATTTCGGTGTCAGCGCTTTCAGACAGCTTATAACGGCCGTTGAGGCTCTTGTCGCGCAGGCTGAACACATCGGCCGTGGCGCGACCGTTGATCACATACAGCCAGTGCTGGCGTGGGTCGATGAAGATATTCTTCACCGTTTCGGTCATTTGCGGCAGGTCGATGCGGTTCTGCTCGGTGGTGACCTCTTCGGTCATCATGTTTTCCGTGCGGGTCAGTTCGACCACCTGCAGCTGAGCACCAGTAGAGCCGGCCAGCAGCAGGGTGTCCCCATTGACGTTGACGCTGACATGGTCCAGCGCACGCCCCTGCTCGTCGAGCACGAACGATTGCTCGCCGTACGGATAATCGATGCCAGGGGTGATGGTTTTCTTGTTGTCCGGGTAGGTGATCTTGTAGGTGTGGTGGAACACCAGAGCCTGACCATTGGACAAGCCCAGTACCACCAGCGCGCTGCCCGGCTGGTCAGTACTGATGGAAGTAACCTGGGTGTCCGCCGGCACTGCCAGATCGACACGCTTGAGTTCGTTACCGGTCTTGGTATCGAAGAACAGTGCCTGGCCCTTGTCCGAAACACGCATCCCCACCTGATTCTGCTCTTCAAGCGCGATCATCAGTGGCTTACCGGCATCCTGCTGCAGCCATGTCGGCTCCAGGGCCTTCTTGCTGGTCAGCTCGGCGCCCTGGAACAGTGGCAACACCACATAAGCCAGGTAGAAGAAGATCAGCGTGATGGCCGCCAATACGGCAAGCCCGCCTACCAGTACGTACCAGCGGGTCAGGCGGTCCTTGAGCGCGCGCATGCGCCGCTTGCGTTGCAACTCGGGCGTATTGAAATCAATGCGCACGGGCTGGGAGTTTTGGGTCATGTTGGAATTGGCCAGATCATTCATGCGCACACCCTAGCGGTCCCGTGTGACAAAAACATTACAAAGTGGTGACGCGCGAAAGCCCGCCGCACAGGGAGCCTGGCTTCGGACTGAAAATGCGTGGAAGAGGCCGGGCAGTGGCACCGGCCTCTTCTTAATTACTTACTTCTTTGCAACGTTACCGGTGTGCGACAGGCCCAGGTCAGCCAGGGTCTTGTCGACGACTTTTGCCGGCAGCGGGATGTAGCCGTCCTTCACCACCACCTGCTGGCCCGCTTGCGACAGCACCAGCTTGACGAACTCGGCTTCCAGCGGGGCCAGAGGCTTGTTCGGCGCCTTGTTTACGTAGACGTACAGGAAGCGCGACAGCGGGTAGGTGCCGTTCAGGGCGTTGGCTTCGTTGTCTTCAACAAACTCGCCGCCTTCTTTCTTGGCCAGGGCTACGGTCTTGACGCTGGCGGTCTTGTAGCCAATACCCGAGTAGCCGATGCCGTTCAGCGAGGAGCTGATCGACTGCACGACCGAAGCCGAGCCAGGCTGTTCGTTGACGTTAGGCTTGAAGTCGCCTTTGCACAGGGCTTCTTCCTTGAAGTAGCCGTAGGTGCCGGATACCGAGTTGCGGCCGAACAACTGAATTGGCTTGTTGGCCAGGTCACCGGTCACACCGACGTCGCCCCAGGTCTTGATGTCGGCCTTGCCACCGCACAGGCGAGTGGAGGAGAAGATGGCGTCGACCTGAGCCATGGTCAGGCCCTTGATTGGGTTGTCCTTGTGCACGAACACGGCCAGGGCGTCGACGGCAACCGGGATGGCGGTCGGCTTGTAGCCGTACTTCTGCTCGAAGGCTTGCAGCTCGACGTCCTTCATCTTGCGGCTCATCGGGCCGAGGTTGGCGGTGCCTTCGGTCAGCGCGGGTGGCGCGGTAGAGGAGCCGGCAGCCTGGATCTGGATGTTTACGTTCGGATATTCCTTCTTGTAGGCCTCGGCCCACAGAGTCATGAGGTTCGCGAGGGTGTCGGAACCGACGCTGGAGAGGTTGCCCGATACACCAGTGGTCTTGGTGTAGGTCGGGATCGCAGGATCGACAGCGGCTACCGCGTTGGCGGTTGCAACGCCAGCGGCGGCAAAGGTAAGGGCCGCCATCAAACGCTTCAGTTTCATGCCTTGCTCCTAGCAGGAATATTGGGGTGTTGGATGGAACGGGCCCAAGTATCGGCAGGCCGCATGAATACGATATGACTTCATTATGACAATTGGATGAAAGGCCATCACTGGAAGCAGGTCTGGCCACTTCGCGGCTAAAGCCGCCCCTACAGGTTTGGTGTCGGCCTTGAGCCCTGTGCCCCCCTGCCGGAGCGGCTTTAGCCGCGAAGTGACCAGCAGCCGTAGCGCCGATCAGCGCTTGTTGGCGAGCAGGTACAGGCCCACAGCCAGACCAACGGCGCACAGGCCTGCCACGTAGTAGGCAGGCGCCATCGGGCTCACCTTCAGCAGCGCGGTCACCACCATCGGCGTCAGCCCGCCAAAGATGGCGTAGGCCACGTTGTACGAGAACGACAGCCCGCTGAAACGCACCACCGCCGGGAACGCCTTGACCATGACATAAGGCACTGCGCCAATCACGCCCACGCACAGGCCGGTCACGGCATACAGGGGGAACAGCAACTCGGGCCGGGTCGGCAGGCTGTGGTAGAAGACCCAGGAACTGGCCAGCAAAAGCAGGCTGCCGATCACGAACACCCGACCCGCCCCATACCGGTCAGCCAGGCTGCCGGCACCAATACAGCCGAAGCTGAGCAACACGATGGCCAGGCTGTTGGCCTTGAGCGAGTCGGTCGGGCTGATGTGGTAGATGCTCTGCAGCAGCGCCGGGGTCATCAGGATGACCACCACGATGCCGGCCGAAAGCATCCAGGTCAGCAGCATCGACAGGATGATCGGACCACGATGGTCACGCAGCACGGCGCGCAGTGGCAACTCCTCCGCCAGTGCCTTGCGTTGCTGCATTTCGGCGAACACCGGGGTTTCGTGCAGCCAACGGCGCAGATAAACCGAGAACAGGCCGAACACACCGCCAAGCAGGAACGGGATACGCCAGGCGTAGTCAGCCACCTCTTCCGCGCTGTACACGCTGTTGATCAAGGTCGCTACCAGCGAGCCCAGCAGAATGCCGGCGGTCAGGCCGGCGGTC
Organism: Pseudomonas sp. VEM90; assembly: GCF_054611535.1. Classification (NCBI taxonomy): domain Bacteria; kingdom Pseudomonadati; phylum Pseudomonadota; class Gammaproteobacteria; order Pseudomonadales; family Pseudomonadaceae; genus Pseudomonas; species Pseudomonas sp. VEM90. The sequence goes on from NZ_JBTRAR010000002.1 coordinate 175,305, forward strand.
AGGGTGCCGCAGGCATAGCCGGTGTTGCGAGCCGGCACGTGTTCAGAGACGAACACCCATGCGCCCGGTACTTCGCCGCCGATTGCCGCGCCCTGGATCACGCGCATCAGCAACAGCAGGATCGGTGCCCACATGCCGATCTGCGCATACGTCGGCAGCAGGCCCATGATCAGGGTCGGCAGGGCCATCATGAAGATGCTCAGGGTGAACATCTTCTTACGCCCGAGCAAGTCGCCGAAGTGAGCCATGATGATGCCGCCCAGCGGCCGCGCCAGGTAGCCGGCGGCGAAGATGCCGAATGTTTGCATCAGCCGCAGCCACTCGGGCATGTCGGCCGGGAAGAACAACTTGCCCACCACCGTGGCGAAGAACACGAAGATGATGAAATCGTAGAACTCCAGCGCGCCGCCCAGGGCGGACAGTGAGAGGGTCTTGTAGTCGCTGCGGGTCAGCGGCCGCGAGGGCTGCTCGATACTGCTCGGCACGGAAGTCATCGCTCGTTGTTCTCTTTGTAGGGCATGCAGGCCGCTTGGCGCGCGGCTTCTGGATTGGAGACAGGCGAAGATAGCAAATTGCCGAGCTACGCCGAAAGCGATACAAAATCCACACAGATATTCATGAATGCGCGGTCGTCGCTGGCCGTTATGCCCTATATACTGGCAGTTCGTAGGATTATGTTGCTCCTGACGTGGGATGTTGTGCGAAAACGCCGGTCACTATTGTCGGGCGGTTTCGCAGAGTTTCCCTACGGCCGCCCAGTGAAACGAAATCGGCGTAGTATGTTTCAAGCTGAATCGTTTACCCGGCCTTTGCGCCACACCAACGAAAAGCGTCACGGGTCAGAGGCCCCATCGCATGATTGAGCTCGAACAAGAAGATCCAATCCCGCAAGGCGACCTGGCCTTGCAGATCACCGCACTGCCGCGAGAAACCAACGGTTTCGGCGATATCTTCGGCGGTTGGCTGGTTGCCCAGATGGACCTGGCAGGCACGGCCATGGCCAGCCGTGTCGCCGGCGGCCGCGTAGCCACCGTAGCCATCGACCGCATGGCCTTCCTGGTGCCCGTCGCGGTCGGCGCACAGCTGTCTTTCTATACCCAGACCCTGGAAATCGGCCGCAGCTCGATCCAGATGATGGTCGAGGTGTGGAGCGACGACCCGCTGTCCAGCGAATGGCGCAAGGTCACCGAGGCGGTATTCGTCTTCGTCGCCATCGACGGCAGTGGTCGTACCCGCTCGGTGCCTCGTCGCTGAGCCACGCTGGCGGTAAACTCATTGCATCTGCCCGGGTCCAAGGCCCACTGGCAATCAATGAGAAGAACGCAATGGCTACCTTTCAGGTCGTAACCGAGCAACATGGCGAACTCAACTGCTGGCGTATCAGCAGTGACCGCGCCGAACTCCTGATCGCCCAGCAAGGCGCACAGGTCCTCAGCTACCAGCAGGTAGGCGAACCGCCACTGCTGTGGCTGAGCGACCAGGCCCTCTTCCGCCAAGGCAAGTCGGTACGCGCCGGGGTACCGGTGTGCTGGCCATGGTTTGGCAACCTGCAGCGTAACCCTCAGGCCGTCCAGGCCATGTACCACGGAGCACAGGCGCCTGCCCACGGGCTTGCGCGCACGCGTGACTGGCAATTGCTGGGTATCGAGGACGTGGGGGAGACCCTGCGGATCGAGTTCGAACTGCCTGAAGCACAGGGCGACCTGCCCGGTTGGCCCCATGATGTCGAGCTGAAACTGGTGGTGGAGATGGGCGCAGACCTGAAACTGAGCCTGACCAGCCGCAACATGGGCAATACCCCCGTGACCATCAGCCAGGCCCTGCATAGCTACTTCGCGGTCAGCGATGTGCGCCAGGCGCAGGTCGAGGGTGTCGACGGGCTGGGTTATATCGAGACCCTGGCGGGCTGGGAACAGCGCCAGCAGCAGGGGGTACTGACGTTTGCCGGGGAGACGGACCGGATCTACCTGAACACCCCGCAGACCCTCAGCATTGTCGACCCGCATTGGAATCGGCGGATTACCTTGACCAGCAGCGGCTCGCGCACGGCGGTGATCTGGAACCCCTGGACCGAGCGGGCCAAGGAGCTGGCAGACATGGCTGACGATGGCTGGCAGCGGATGTTGTGCATCGAGACGGCGAATGTGTGGGATGACCTGGTGGAGTTGGAGCCCGGGGCGAGTCATTCGCTGGGCGTCCAGATCGGTTGTGAAAATATCTGAGCCCTGCTCTTTTATTACCGGCCTCTTCGCGGGCTTGCCCGCTCCCACAGGTTCTCCACAAGCCTCGAAAATTGTGGGTTACCTGTGGGAGCGGGCAAGCCCGCGAAGAGGCCGGGGCAATTATCAAAGGTCTGCGTCTTCCACCACCCTCACCTTGTTTGCATCCAGCGCATAGGCCGCATCGGCCAGGTCATTGCTGACCTTTTCCACCTTCAGCTTGCCGCTGACCCACAGCGGTGTGTAGATGTCATCGATCTTCAACCCTTTCGGGTAGCGCACCAGCACCAGCTGGTTCGGCGGCGGTGGTGGCACATGGATGCACGCGCCTGGGTACGGCACCAGGAAGAACAGCGTGCTGTTCCCCTTGGCATCGCTTTCCAGCGGTACCGGGTACCCGCCCAGGCGGATATCCCTGTTGTTCATGGCCGCCACGGTCTTGGTCGAGTACATCACCGCCGGCAAACCCTTGCCCTGCTTGAGGCCGCCCTTGTCGGTAAAGGTGCCCATGGCTTCCGGCGAGTTGTGGTCGATTTCAGGCATTTGTTCGAGTGCCTTCTGGTCCGACTTGGGCATCAGCTCCAGCCAGTCGGTTTCGGGCAGTTCGGCATGGGCCAGGGTACTGGCCAACAGCAAGGGGATGAGGAAAAAGGCACGCATGAAAATGCTCGGCAACTCGAATGAATTGCCGAGCATTCTAACCAGTAATCAGCGCTTCTTGATGAATCCGTAGATCACCAGCAGCACCACGGCACCGACCAGCGCGCCAAGGAAGCCCGCCGCCTGCCCAGCCTGGTATATACCCAGCGCCTGGCCGCCATAGGTAGCCAACAAGGAGCCGGCAATACCCAGCAGGATGGTCATGATCCAGCCCATGCTGTCATCGCCCGGCTTGATGAAGCGGGCCAGCAGGCCGACGATGAGGCCGATGAAGATGGTTCCAATGATACCCATGGCAATCCCTCTGCAGTGAAGTTGGAACAAGCCAAAGCCTAGACGGGCTTCGGCTTGCTGCCATATTCAGAGGGCGTGCTGCTTGCAGAAGTTCGATTCGATGCCCGATCAGTTGCTGATCAGCGCCTCTACTTCGGCAATCTTGCGCTCGAGGGTGGCCATATCAGCGCAGCGCAGGGTGGCGTGTCCAACTTTGCGGCCAACCTTGAAGGCTTTGCCGTAGTGGTGCAGGTGGCAGTCCCCGATGGCGAGAACCTTGTCCACGGCCGGCACTTCACCGATGAAGTTGAGCATCGCGCTCTCGCCCACCTTGGCGGTCGAGCCCAGTGGCAGGCCGGCAACGGCACGCAGATGGTTCTCGAACTGGCTGCACTCGGCACCTTCGATGGTCCAGTGCCCGGAGTTGTGCACGCGCGGGGCGATTTCGTTGGCCTTCAAGCCACCATCAACTTCGAAGAACTCGAAGGCCATCACGCCAACGTAATCCAGCTTCTGCAACACGCGGCCGACGTAATCTTCGGCCAGCGCCTGCAGCGGGTGTGCCTGGCTGGCTACCGACAAGCGCAGGATGCCGCTCTCGTGGGTGTTGTGCACCAGCGGGTAGAAGCGGGTTTCGCCATCGCGGCCACGCACGGCCACCAGCGATACTTCGCCAGTGAACGGCACGAAGCCTTCCAGCAGGCATGGCACGCTGCCCAGCTCGGCGAAGGTACCCACCACGTCTTCTGGCGTGCGCAGCACCTTCTGGCCCTTGCCGTCGTAACCCAGGGTGCGGGTTTTCAGCACGGCCGGCAGGCCGATGCTGGCCACTGCGGCGTCCAGATCTGCCTGCGAGAGGATGTCGGCAAAGGCCGGGGTGGGAATGCCCAGGTCGCGGAACATGCTCTTTTCGAACAGGCGGTCACGGGCGATGCGCAGCGATTCGGCGCTGGGGTACACCGGCACGAACTGCGAGAGGAAGGCGACGGTCTCGGCCGGGACGCTTTCGAACTCGAAGGTGACCAGGTCGACTTCGTCGGCCAGCTGACGCAGGTGGTCCTGGTCGCCGTAGTCGGCACGCAGGTGCTCGCCCAGGGGCGCAGCACAGGCGTCCGGTGCCGGGTCGAGGAAGGCGAAGTTCATGCCCAGCGGGGTACCCGCCAAGGCCAGCATGCGGCCCAACTGGCCGCCACCGATTACACCGATCTTCATGGGTTGAGCCTCAAGCCTGGCGCGGGTCTGGGTTGTCCAGCACGGTGTCGGTCTGTTCCGTGCGGAACTGCTTCAACGCCGCGTGGTACTGCGGGTACTTGGCGCCCAGAATGCTGGCCGACAACAGGGCAGCGTTGACTGCACCGGCACGGCCGATGGCCAGGGTGGCAACCGGCACACCGGCAGGCATCTGCACGATCGACAGCAGCGAATCGACGCCCGACAGCATCGACGACTGAACCGGCACGCCCAGCACCGGCAGGTGGGTCTTGGCGGCGCACATGCCTGGCAGGTGGGCTGCGCCACCGGCACCGGCGATGATCACCTCGATGCCACGGCCCTCAGCCTCCTCGGCATACTGGAACAGCAGATCCGGGGTGCGGTGGGCGGAGACCACCTTCACTTCGTAGGGAATGCCGAGTTTTTCCAGCATTTCGGCGGTGTGGCTAAGGGTGGACCAATCGGACTTGGAGCCCATGATCACGCCAACCAGTGCACTCATCGTCGAGCCTCTCCTGCAAGCGCCTTCTGGCGCGCTAAAAGCAACAAGCCACGCAGGTGGGCCGGCGTGGCTTGTCATACGGATTCTGAATCGACCAGGTCGGCCGAAGGCGCGGGATTGTAACGTATTTAAAGGCTGGCCGCCCACCCCTACAAGCACATGTCGGATCAAAGGGCAAGCTGTCTCGTGGGACAACTTTTTCCCGCCGCCTCGGGGTCGACGAGTGCTGTAAGCCTGCATCGTTACTCGAGCATTTTGGTACGTCTACATGAACGCTCCATGCTTCTTCGTACTTTCGTTTGGCCTGGTACTCGGCATGCAATTGCCAAGCGCTTCCGCAGCCCGCTCGCTCACCGTCACCAGCTCATGAAATTGGCCATCTGCCAGGCGCCACGCATGAAGACGCCGAACTGGAGTTCAATGGCTGGGTGTGTGAAACGTACACGCCCCCCGTGTACCGACACGATCCAACTGCTACCGCTACAGCGACAGGAATCGTGCAAATATCACTGATTACCTGAAAGGCAACTCAACGTGACGCTTCACCTTGTGCTCCAGACGACTCCAGCTTGCGCCATAGCAAGCGGACGTTAGCCTTACGCACCAAAGCGCAGCGATACAGGCGGATTTCCAGCGGCACATGCCATTGGCTACCGCCGCAGATCGCCAACTCACCGCGTTCGAGCTCGCCACGCATCGACAGGCGCGGCACCCAAGCGATGCCCATCCCTTCCAGGGCCATGCTCTTGAGGCTGTCAGCCATGGCGGTTTCATAGACGGTGGTATAACGCAGGTTGCGCTGGCGCAGCAGTAAATTGACCGAGCGGCCGAGGAACGCGCCGGCGGTATAGGCTAGCAATGGCACGCTGCCCTCGCCTTCCAGGTCGAACAATGGCTTGCCATCGGCATCCACGGCGCACACCGGCAGCATTTCAGTGGTGCCCATGTGCAGCGACGGGAAGATTTCGGCATCCATCTGCAAGGCCGCGTCCGGGTCGTAGAAAGCCAGCATCAGGTCGCAACCGCCTTCGCGCAGTGCGTGTACGGCATCTCCGACGTTAGTCGCAACCAGGCGGGTGGCGATGTTCAAACCGTCGTTGCGCAACTGGGCCACCCAACGGGGGAAGAAGCCCGACGCCAAGGAGTGTGCCGCAGCTACCTGCACCACTTCGCCCTGCCCGCCTTCAAGATGATGCAAATGGCGGAGAATTTCGCCCAACTGGTCGACAACAGTACGCGCCGTGACGAGAAATAGCTGCCCGGCCTCGGTCAGCTCGATGGGTGTGCGAGAGCGGTTAACCAGTTGCAAGCCCAACGCCGCCTCAAGGCTGCGAATGCGCCGGCTGAAGGCCGGTTGAGTAACGAAACGCCGCTCTGCCGCCTGGGAAAAACTGCGGGTAGCGGCCAGAGCGCTGAAGTCTTCCAGCCATTTGCTTTCAAGGTTCACAAAGCACATCTCCCGGCGTGCACCAAAATGGAACACGCTCGAATATCAATTGGCGTCACATGAAACACTATGCCGTTTGTGCATAGGTTAGCGTGCAATAGCATTGGCCGCAAAAACACCTTCAGGCCTAGGATTGGCGCCATTCCGGCATGTGCCGGGTCAAAATCGAGATGATATACATCATGTCCTCTGCTGCATCGTTCCGCGTCGAAAAAGACTTGTTGGGTACCCTTGAAGTTCCTGCAGATGCCTACTACGGCATCCAGACCCTGCGCGCTGCCAACAACTTCCACCTCTCCGGTGTTCCGCTGTCGCACTACCCGAAGCTGGTCGTGGCCCTGGCCATGGTCAAGCAGGCCGCTGCCGACGCCAACCGTGAGCTGGGTCACCTGAGCGATGCCAAGCACGCTGCCATTTCCGCAGCCTGCGCCCGCCTGATCAAAGGCGATTACCACGACCAGTTCGTAGTTGACATGATCCAGGGCGGCGCTGGTACTTCTACCAACATGAACGCCAACGAAGTCATTGCCAACGTTGCGTTGGAGGCCATGGGCCACCAGAAGGGTGAGTACCAGTACCTGCACCCGAACAACGACGTGAACATGGCGCAGTCGACCAACGACGCCTACCCGACCGCAATTCGCCTGGGCCTGCTGCTGGGTCACGACGCGCTGCTGGCCAGCCTTGATAGCCTGATCCAGGCCTTCGCTGCCAAGGGTAAAGAATTCGACCACGTACTGAAGATGGGCCGTACCCAGCTGCAGGACGCCGTACCGATGACCCTGGGCCAGGAATTCCGCGCCTTCGCCACCACCATGAACGAAGACCTGCAGCGCCTGCGCTCGCTGGCTCCGGAACTGCTGACCGAAATCAACCTGGGCGGTACCGCCATCGGTACTGGCATCAACGCCGACCCTGGCTACCAGGCCTTGGCCGTACAGCGCCTGGCCACCATCAGCGGCCATCCGCTGGTACCGGCTGCCGACCTGATCGAGGCCACCTCCGACATGGGCGCCTTCGTGCTGTTCTCCGGCATGCTCAAACGCACTGCGGTCAAGCTGTCGAAGATCTGTAACGACCTGCGCCTGCTGTCCAGCGGCCCGCGCACCGGCATCAACGAGATCAACCTGCCAGCGCGTCAGCCAGGCAGCTCGATCATGCCAGGCAAGGTCAACCCGGTTATTCCAGAAGCTGTAAACCAGGTGGCCTTCGCCATCATGGGCAACGACCTGGCCCTGACCGTCGCCGCCGAAGGTGGCCAGCTGCAGTTGAACGTGATGGAACCGCTGATCGCCTACAAGATCTTCGACTCGATCCGCCTGCTGCAACGTGCCATGGACATGCTGCGCGAGCACTGCATCGTCGGCATCACCGCCAACGAACAGCGCTGCCGTGAACTGGTCGAGCACTCGATCGGCCTGGTTACCGCACTGAACCCGTACATCGGCTACGAAAACGCCACCCGTATTGCCCGCGTTGCCCTGGAAAGCGGCCGCGGCGTACTGGAACTGGTGCGCGAAGAGAAGCTGCTGGACGACGCGATGCTCGACGACATCCTGCGTCCGGAAAACATGATCGCTCCACGTCTGGTTCCGCTGAAAGCGTAATCAGGCCGCTGTAAACAGTCTCACCAGGTCGAGGGACTAGACACCTCTCAACCTTTCCAAGGCCCGAGCGCTTGCTTCGGGCCTTTTTTTTGCCTGAAGGTTTTGGGGGCCGCTTTGCGGGCCTTCGCGACACCAGACCGCGCCTGCAGAGTATGTGGTTTACCTGCAGCCCCGGATATCGGCACACAACTTGCTCCATAATGCGTCCCAGCCCAACGGGATTACCCAGCATGCTGCACAGCCACCTGACCACCCTCAACGCAGTTTCGCTGATCCTCAACGTCTTCCAGGCAGACGGTTGCGAGGCATCGGCGCTGCTGGCCGGCAGCGGCATTGGCCCGGCAGACCTGGGGCATGCCGATGCGCGCATCACCACCCAGCAGGAACTGCAGGTTTGCGCCAATGCCGTGGCCAGGCGCGAGGACATTGGCCTGGAGCTGGGCCGACGCATGCATGTGTCGTGCTACGGCATGCTCGGTTACGCGCTGCTCTCCAGTGCCACTTTGGGTGACGCCTTACGCCTGGCGCTGCAGTATCCGGCACTGCTGGGAACAGTCTTCAAGCTGCGCTTGCTCGACGACGGCCAACGTGTCTGGTTCAGCGCCAGCGATTACCAGGACAGCCCGGCGCTGAGCACTTTCAACGCCGAGTTCTGCCTGGTGTCGCTGAAAGTCATCTGCGACGACCTGCTTGGCCGACCGTTGCCGCTGCTTGGCGCCCGCTTCGAACACCCTCGCCCTGGCTACCACGCGCTCTATGCCGGAGCGTTTCAATGCCCGATCGGTTTCGCCGCCGAGGACAATGCCTTTGCCTTCGAACGGCGATGGCTGGATATGCCGCTGCCGCTGGCCGACCCGATTACTCACAAAGCCATGAGCGAGCGCTGCCGGCGCCTGAACCTTGAATTCACTGGTCGCCAGGCATGGCTGGGACGGATTCGCCAGCTGCTGGCGCAGCAACTGGACGCAGCCCCTGGACTGGAAGGGCTTGCGCGGCAAATGAACTGCTCGTCGCGCACCCTGCGCCGGCATTTGCAGGCACTGGGCTGCAGTTATCAACAGCTGCTGGACGAGCTGAGGTTCGAGCGGGCCAAGCAGTTGCTGGCCGATGAACAGATGCCGATCTACCGGATTGCAGAGACTTTGGGGTTCAGTGAGACGGCCAGTTTTCGGCATGCCTTCCAGCGCTGGAGCGGCGTGGCGCCGAGCCATTTTCGTGGTTGACCTGTTCTGGCCTCTTCGCGGGTAAACCCGCTCCTACAGGGGTGTCACAACCCCTGACGCGTTGGTGCCCATTGTAGGAGCGGGTTCACCCGCGAAAGGGCCGGGCCTGCCGGCTAATGTCCAAAGGCCGTTCACCGTTGCCGCCACTGCCTTACCCGCGACGAGGCTGGGATAGGTCACCACCCATCTGGCCATAGACCTTGGCCATATCGATCCCCTTTTGGCCGTTTGCGTCGTTCTCCCCTGCTGATCAGCCCATGACAATGGACCCACGCCAGTCCCACCGGAGAACAACAATGCTGACGATCTATTCCGATGACCACCGCCTGCACCACGGCCGCTGCGAGCTGATCGATGGCAAGCTGATGCCCTGTTTCGAAATGCCTTCGCGCGCCGACCATGTGCTCGACCAGGTGAAAAAACGCAACCTCGGCGACATCCAGGGCCCGACCGACTTCGGCCGTGCGCCGTTACTGCGCGTCCACAGCGCCGATTACCTGGATTTCTTCGAAGGCGCCTGGGCCCGCTGGGCTGCACTGGGCCACGAGGGTGACCTGCTGCCCTTCACCTGGCCGGCCCGCACACTGCGCCAGGTCAAGCCGACCGGCCTGCATGGCGAACTGGGTTACTACAGCTTCGATGCTGGCGCGCCCATCACCGCGGGTACCTGGCAGGCTGCCTACAGTGCTGCGCAAGTTGCCCTGACCGCCCAGGCAGCGATTCAGCAAGGCGCCCATGCCGCGTTCGCCCTGTGCCGTCCGCCAGGGCACCACGCTGCCGGCGAAGTGATGGGCGGCTACTGCTATCTGAATAACGCCGCCATCGCGGCCCAGGCCTTCCTCGACCAAGGCCGGCGCAAGGTCGCCATCCTTGACGTCGACTACCACCACGGCAACGGTACGCAAGACATCTTCTACAACCGCGATGACGTGTTCTTCGCCTCGATCCACGGCGACCCGCAGGACGAATTCCCGTTCTTCCTCGGCTATGCCGATGAAACCGGCGAAGGCGCAGGCCAGGGCTACAACATCAACTACCCCTTGCCCGCCGGTAGCGACTGGGCCGCCTGGAGCGCAGCCCTGGAGGATGCCTGCAAGCGCATCGCCAGCTATGACGCCGACGTGCTGGTCATCTCCCTGGGTGTGGACACCTTCAAGGACGATCCCATCTCACAGTTCAAGCTGGACAGCCCGGACTACCTGGAAATGGGCAAGCGCATCGGCCAACTCGGCAAGCCGACCCTGTTCGTGATGGAAGGCGGCTACGCTGTGGAAGAAATCGGCATCAACGCGGTCAATGTGCTGGAAGGTTTCCAGCGCGCCCAGCCAGGAGCCCGATAATGGTCCGACTCAAGCGTCTGCTCGCCCCGTTCATCGCTGCCACCCTGTTCGCGGGCGCCCTGCATGCGCAAGCTGAGCAGCGTACCCTGCGTGTATATAACTGGTTCGATTACATCACCCCGCAGACCTTGACTGCCTTCCAGAAGGACAGCGGCGTGAAGCTGGTGTACGACATCTTCGACACCAACGAGGCGCTGGAGGCCAAGCTGCTAACCGGCAACTCCGGTTATGACGTGGTAGTACCGTCCAACGTGTTCCTCGCCAAGCAGATCGAAGCCGGGGTGTTCCAGCCGCTGGATCGCAGCAAGCTGCCGAACTGGCAACACCTGGACCCGGCGCTGATGAAGCTGATCGAAGCCAATGACCCGGGCAACAAGTTTGCCGTGCCGTATATGTACGGCACCGTGCTGATCGGCTTCAACCCGGCCAAGGTCAAGGCTGCACTCGGCGACAACGCGCCGGTGGACAGCTGGGACCTGATTTTCAAGGAAGAGAACATCGCCAAGCTCAAGCAGTGCGGCGTAGCCCTGCTCGACTCGCCGTCGGAGATTCTACCGGTGGCCCTGCAGTACCTGGGCTTGCCGCCGAACAGCGACAAGCCGGCCGACTACAAGAAGGCCGAGGCGCTGATGCTGAAGATTCGTCCGCATATCACCTACTTCCACTCCTCGAAGTACATGGCAGACATCGCCAATGGCGACATCTGCGTGGCGGTGGGCTACAGCGGCAGCTTCTCGCAGGCTGCCAACCGCGCCCGTGAGGCGAACAACGGCGTGGTGGTGGACATGCGCCTGCCCAAGGAAGGCGCGCCGATCTGGTTCGACATGCTGGCGATTCCAAAGGGCGCAGCCAACCCGGAGGATGCGCATACGTTCATCAACTACCTGCTGCGGCCAGAAGTGATTGCGCCGATCAGCGACTTCGTCGGGTATCCGAACCCGAACAAGGATGCGACCGACAAGGTGAATCCGACGATTCGCAACAACCCCAACCTGTATCCGACGGCAGAGGCGATGGCCAAACTCTATACGCTCAAGCCCTTGACGCGAAATGCCGAACGGGCCAGGACCCGCGCCTGGACGCGGATAAAGTCCGGTACCTGATGTTGAACCGGGGGCTGCTTTGCAGCCCCCTTCATTTTCTCCAGACTTTGCGTAGTTTCATCAAGGCCTCGGCTATCTCGCCCTCTGGCACCGCCGCAAAGCCCAGCACCAGTCCTGCCCGTTTATCCACAGACGCCTCACTGTCCGTCAACCAGAAACTGCTCAGTGGCGTCACCTCCACCCCCACCGCCTCGGCCTTGGCCACCAGCTCCTGTTCCCGAGTAAAGTTATCCACACCCACCTTCACATGCAGCCCAGCGGCCACTTCCGGCATTGCGCCCAAACCCGGAATATCCACAGGCCAACCGGCCTTGAGCACATCGCGCCGCTTCAACGCCGCCTTGCGCATACGGCGGATATGCCGCTGAAAATGCCCGCGCGCCATGAACTCGGCCATCACGCACTGGCTGCTGACTTCCGAATGCCGCACTGCCAACGCTCTGCCCTGGCTGAACGCTTGCACCAGCTTCGACGGAAGCACCAGGTAGCCCAGACGCAAGGCCGGGAAGGCTATCTTGCCGAAGGTACCGACATACAACACTCGCCCGTGCCGGTCGAGCGCTGCCAGCGGGGCCAGCGGCGCACCGCTGTAGCGGTACTCACCGTCATAGTCGTCCTCGATGATCCAGCCGTCAGTGCGTTCAGCCCAGGCCAGCAATGCCAGGCGACGTGCAAGGCTCATGGTCACCCCGGTCGGGTATTGGTGCGCAGGCGTGACATAGGTCAGTCGGCAATTCGTCAACTGTTCCAGCCGGCTGCAGTCCAGTCCGTCTTCATCCACAGGCACGCCAACCACCTGGCCACCCGCGAGCGTGAAGGCATGAGCGGCCGCCCGATAGCCTGGGTTTTCCACAGCCACACCGTCGCCCGGTTGCAGCAGTAACTGTGCACAAAGGCTGATGGCCTGCTGCGCACCGCTAGTGATCACAATTTGTTCAGCCGTGCAGTTCAGGCCCCGCGAGCGTCGTAGGTAGGCCGCAATCAGATCGCGCAAAGCCGGCTCGCCTGCCGGATCACCATAGCCCAGTTGCGCAGGGCACGGGTTGCGCCAGAAACCCGCCTGTAGCTTGGCCCAGACGTCAAACGGGAACAGGTCGAATGCCGGAATACCAACACGAAAAGCACGCGGCGCACCGCTTCTGGGCGGTGGCAAATGGTTGCTTTTCAGGCGCTGCAGAGGCTCACTAAGAAGTCTTCCGCTGGATAAATCCTCAGTACTCTCTTCGCAAAATGTGGATAAACCTGTTGATAAACCCCGGGGTAACCCTGTGGATACTTGTGTGGACAGTTTTGGCAGTCGGCTGACGTAAGTGCCATCCCCGACGCGGCTTTCGATGAAGCCCTCGGCATACAGTTGATCGTAGGCGCGCACCACGCTGTTGCGTGAAAGCGCCAACATGGCAGCCAGGTCGCGCGTGGCCGGCAGCCGCGTACCACTGCTCAGGCGTCCATCCAGTACCCGCGCTCGCAACGCCTGATATAGCTGCTGGCTAAGCCCGCGGCGGCGATCGAGGGCGATCCCGGCAGGGTCGAAAGGCAGTATGAGGGGGGACTCGCTCATGGTATTGGACCTATCAAAACAGGCAGTAATGGCTCTTACCCAGAACCAATAGCCTGCCTAGGATGGAGCCATTCGACAAGGATCCCGCCATGTACAACAGTAAGCCTCACCAGGAACACGACCTCACCCGCCTGCACCAGCACATGCTAGACACCCGCCTGGCCGTTCTGGTCAGTCAGGGCGAACAGGGCCTTCTGGCCACACACCTGCCGGTGCTGGTCGATACCGCCGAGGGTGATTTCGGCACTGTGTATGCTCACCTGGCCCGGGCCAACCGCCAATGGCAAGACCTGCAGCAAGGCGGCGAAGCGCTGCTGGTATTCCCCGGCGCCGATGCCTATGTCAGCCCCAGCTATTACCCAAGCAAGGCCGATAACCCCAAGGTGGTGCCGACCTGGAACTACCTGGCGGTGCACGCTTACGGCTCGGCCGAAGTCATCCATGAGGCCGAGCCGCTACTGGCTATCGTTAGCCGCCTGACCGACCGTCACGAACAGGGTCGCAGCGAACCCTGGAAAGTCACCGACGCCCCTGCCGACTACATCGACGGCATGCTCCGCGCCATCGTCGGCATTCGCCTACCCATTGCGCGCCTGCAAGGTGCGCGCAAGCTCAGCCAGAACCGCTCCGGGCACGACATCGAAGGCGTGCGCGAAGGCCTGAGCGCCAGTCCCGATCAACTGGACAATCAACTCGCGGCGCACATGCGCCAACTCTGAAGGAATAGCCCATGCCCAACCTTACCCTGCGCCCTGTCACGGCCCAAGATCACGCAGCCTGGCACGCCCTGTGGCAGGCCTACCTGCACTTCTACGAGACCGAGCTGGCCGATGCCGTCAGCCTGAGCACCTGGCAACGCCTGCTCGACCCCAGCGAGCCAACCCATTCGGCACTGGCCTGGGTCGACGGCAAGGCGGTGGGGATGGTCAACTTCATCTACCATCGCTCCAACTGGAGCATCGAAAATTCCTGCTACCTGCAGGACCTGTATGTGGACAGCACGCAACGTGGCCTGGGCATTGGTCGACAGTTGATCGAGCACGTCTACACCACCGCCAAGGCCGACAACTGCATCAAGGTGCACTGGCTGACCCACGAAACCAACGCCACCGCCATCAGCCTGTACCAGCAGGTTGCCGAGCGCTCGGGTTTCATCCAATTCCGCAAAGGCTTGTAGGTCGAACATGACAGACGTATTGAACTGGAAACCCGCCGCAACCCCCAAGGCTGAGCCCATTGAAGGCCGCTTTATTCGCCTGGAAAAGCTCGATCCAGGGCGCCATGGCGAAGACCTCTGGGAGGTGCTGCAGGGGCCGGCCTCCGATCCGGTACTGTGGGACTACCTGCCCTACGGTCCGTTCGCCGAACGTGCCGCCTTTGACCGCTGGCTGGAAGGCAACGCAGCTGGCCGCGACCCGCTTTTCTACACCGTCATCGACCGCGCCAGTGGCCAGGCCCAAGGCATTCTCAGCCTGATGTCGATCGTGCCTGACCACGGCCGAATCGAGATCGGCCACATCGCCTTCGGCGCCGCCATGCAGCGCACGCCCAAGGGTACCGAGGCGGTGTACCTGCTGGGCAAGCTGGGCTTCGAGCTGGGTAATCGACGGCTGGAGTGGAAGTGCAATAACGCCAATGCCCGTTCCAAACGCGCAGCAGAACGATTCGGCTTCGTCTACGAAGGGGTGTTCCGCAAGCACTTGGTGGTCAAGGACCATAACCGCGACACGGCTTGGTACTCGATTACCGATGATGAATGGCCGGCGGTGGCTGCCGGGTTTGAGCGGTGGCTGAGTGAAGAGAACCAGCAACCGGGTGGCCAGGTGGAAAGCCTTGAGGTGTGCCGTAAAGGTTGAACGGTGTGCTGAATCAGAGGCTAGTGAATCCAGCACAAAAAAGGGGAGCATCCGCTCCCCAGAGGTTAACCACTTGTAGATGAGGGCTTAAATCAGCCCTCGATCTCGATCAGGATCTCACCTGGCGTCACGCGATCACCCTTGGCCACATGGATGGCCACGACCTTACCGGCGATGGCCGCCTGCACTTCGGTTTCCATCTTCATGGCTTCGGTGATCAAGACGGCCTGGCCGGCCTTGACCATGTCACCTTCCTTGACCAGCACATCAACGATGTTCCCTGGCATGGTGGTGCTTACGTGGCCAGGGTCAGTCGCTTGCTTGCGCTTGCTGCCGCCACCGCTGACGAACTCGTTGAGTGGCTCGAAGACCACTTCTTCCGGCATGCCGTCGATCGACAGGTAGAAGTGACGCTTGCCTTCGGCTTTCACGCCCACACCGGTGATGTCAACGCGGTAGGTTTCGCCGTGAACGTCGATGACGAACTCGGTCGGCACGCCTTCACCACCGGGCGCAGCCACGGCACCGGCTTCCGGAATCGGCAGCAGAACTTCAGGCGTCAGCGTGCCAGCTTCGCGTTCTTCGAGGAACTTGCGGCCAATGTCAGGGAACATGGCGAAGGTCAGCACGTCTTCTTCGCAACGGGCCAAGGTACCGATGTCGCTACGCAGCTTGGCCATTTCCGGCTTCAGCAGATCAGCCGGGCGCACATCGATCACGTCTTCGCTGCCGATAGCCTGGCGACGCAGTTGCTCGTTGACCACACCCGGTGCCTTGCCATAACCACCTTGCAGGTACAACTTCACCTCGTTGGTGATGGTCTTGTAGCGCTCACCAGCCAGCACGTTGAAGAACGCCTGGGTGCCGACGATCTGCGAGGTCGGGGTGACCAGCGGTGGGAAGCCGAGGTCTTCACGCACACGCGGGATCTCGGCCAGCACTTCGTTCATGCGGTTGAGGGCGCCCTGCTCCTTGAGCTGGTTGGCCAGGTTGGAAATCATGCCGCCCGGTACCTGGTTGACCTGCACGCGGGTGTCCACCGTTGTGAACTCGCTTTCGAACTGGTGGTACTTCTTGCGCACGGCGTAGAAGTACAAGCCGATTTCCTGCAGAAGCTCCAGGTCCAGGCCGGTGTCGAACTCGCTGCCCTTGAGTGCAGCAACCATCGACTCGGTACCTGGATGGCTGGTGCCCCAGGCGAAGCTGGAGATGGCAGTGTCGATGTGGTCGGCGCCATTTTCCACTGCCTTGAGCTGGCACATGGCAGCCAGGCCGGCGGTATCGTGGGAGTGGATGAACACCGGCAGCGACTGTTCAGCCTTCAGCGCCTTGACCAGTTCGCCAGTGGCGAACGGGGTCAGCAGGCCAGCCATGTCCTTGATCGCCACCGAGTCGCAACCCATGGCTTCCATCTGCTTGGCCTGCTTCACGAAGGCTTCGATGGTGTGTACCGGGCTGGTGGTGTAAGCGATGGTGCCCTGGGCGTGCTTGCCGGCGGCCTTGACCGCTTCGATGGCCACGCGCAGGTTACGCACGTCGTTCATGGCGTCGAAAATGCGGAACACATCGATGCCGTTGACCGCAGCCTTGGCGACGAAGGCCTTGACCACGTCGTCGCTGTAGTGGCGGTAGCCCAGCAGGTTCTGACCGCGAAGCAGCATTTGCAGGCGGGTGTTGGGCAGCGCCGCGCGCAGCTTGCGCAGGCGCTCCCACGGGTCTTCCTTGAGGAAGCGCACGCAGGCGTCGAAGGTGGCACCACCCCAGACTTCCAGCGACCAGTAGCCGACCTTGTCGAGCTTGTCACAGATCGGCAGCATGTCTTCGGTACGCATGCGGGTGGCCAGCAGGGACTGGTGGGCGTCGCGCAGGATCGTGTCGGTTACGTGAATTTTCTTGGACATTATGGGGTTCCTCACAGGCCTGCGTGGGCGGCGATGGCGGCAGCGATGGCCAGGGCCAGCTCTTCGGGTTTGCGCTTGATCGAGTAGTTGGTCAATTCAGGGTGGCTTTCAACGAAGCTGGTATTGAACTGGCCGCTACGGAATTCCGGATTGCGCAGGATTTCCTGGTAGTACGCGGCGGTGGTCTTCACCCCTTGCACGCGCATGTCGTCCAGGGCCCGCAGGCCGCGGTCCATGGCTTCTTCCCAGGTCAACGCCCACACCACCAGTTTCAGGCACATGGAGTCGTAGAACGGCGGAATGGTATAGCCGGTGTAGATCGCCGTGTCGGTACGCACGCCCGGGCCGCCGGGGGCGTAGTAACGGGTGATCTTGCCGAAGCTGGGCAGGAAGTTGTTTTTCGGGTCTTCAGCATTGATACGGAACTGCAAGGCGTAGCCACGGTGCTGAATATCTTCCTGCTTGACCGACAGGGGCAGCCCCGAGGCAATGCGGATCTGCTCGCGAACGATGTCGATCCCGGTGATTTCCTCGGTGATGGTGTGTTCCACCTGCACCCGGGTGTTCATTTCCATGAAGTACACTTCGCCATCGGCGAGCAGGAACTCCACGGTACCGGCGTTCTCGTAATTCACCGCTTTGGCCGCACGCACCGCCAGGTCACCGATGTAGGCACGCTGTTCGGGAGTGAGCTGTGGGCTGGGGGCAATTTCGATGAGCTTCTGGTTACGGCGCTGAATAGAGCAGTCGCGCTCGAACAGGTGCACTACGTTGCCGAAGCTGTCACCGAGAATTTGCGCCTCGATGTGCTTCGGGTTGACGATGCACTTCTCCAGGAACACTTCGGCCGAACCAAAGGCCTTGGTCGCCTCGGAAATAACCCGCGGGAAATTCTGTTCCAGTTCTTCACGGCTATTGCAACGGCGAATACCGCGACCGCCACCACCGGAGGTGGCCTTGAGCATCACCGGATAACCGATGCGGTCACCTTCGCTCAGGGCTTCATGAATATCGGCAACGTTGCCTTCGGTGCCCGGGGTTACCGGCACACCGGCGGCGATCATGGTGCGGCGCGCTTCGGTCTTGTCGCCCATACGGCGGATCACGTCGGCGGCCGGGCCAATGAACTTGATCCCGCGCTCGGCGCAAATCTCTGCCAGTTCGGCGTTTTCCGAAAGGAAACCATAGCCCGGGTGCAAGGCATCACAGCCGGTTTCCACAGCCAGGTTCACCAGCTTGCGCGGGTTCAGGTAACCGGCCAGCGGCTCGGCACCGATGCTGTGGGCTTCGTCAGCGCGCTTGACGTGCAAGGCATGCCGGTCGGCGTCGGAAAAGATCGCTACCGAGCGAATGCCCATCTCGGCGCAAGCACGCACGATCCGAACTGCGATTTCACCTCGGTTGGCGATCAGGATTTTTTTTATCACTGGAGTCTTCCCAAAGCCGTAGGAACAGTCGAGCCGGTTCTACCGGTCGGCGCGTGACCAGACGTTGCTGGCCAGTCGCGTAATCACCCTAGCGCTGTAGGTCGATAAACAAAAATCAATATTTATTAGAGGCTGTATTAGTAAAAGCTTATAGTTGGGTAACAGGGTGTTGCCGAGGAGCCGATTAAAATGCGTAAGTCCTTGATGCGTATGACATTGCGTCAACTTCAGATCTTCAATGAGGTGTGCGATTTGCGCTCGTACAGCCGTGCTGCGGAGGAGATGGCGCTGACGCAACCCGCCGTTAGTCTACAGATCCGCCAGCTTGAAGAGCTGATCGGCCAGCCGCTGTTCGAGTACGTGGGCAAGAAGCTCTACCTGACTGAGGCGGCCGAGGCCCTTCAGCGCGCCAGCCACGATATCTTCGGGCGCCTGGAAAGCCTGGACATGCAGCTGTCGGACATGCAGGGCTCATTGCAGGGCCAGTTGAAACTGGCGATCGAGTCCAGTGCCAAGTACTTCGTGCCACACCTGTTCGCCGCCTTCAAGCAGCGTCACCCGGAGGTCAACCTGACCCTGACGGTAGTCAACCGCGCCCAAGCCATCCGCCGCCTTTCCGATAACCGCGACGACCTGATCATCATGTCGATGGTGCCGCAAGACATGGGCCTGGAGTTTCTGCCGTTCCTCAACAACCCGATCGTTGCGGTGGCCCCGCCGCAGCACCCGCTGTGCAAGCTGGAGCATTTGCGCATGCAGGACCTGGAGCCTCATACCCTGTTAATCCGCGAGCAAGGTTCGGGAACACGCAAGGCGTGCGAAGAGTACTTCAAGGACAAGCGCGTGCATTTCGCCCAAACGCTTGAAGTAGCCTCGGCCGATGCCCAACGCGAATGCGTGATCGCCGGCTTGGGGATCGCCCTGCTGACCCGCCACGCAGTCAACCTGGAACTGGCCACCGGGGTGCTGAAGGAATTGCCGGTCGAGGAACTGCCGCTGTACCGTAGCTGGTGCGTGGTGCAGGCCAAGGCCAAGCGACAGTCGCCGGTGGCCTTGGCATTTCTGGCATTCATCCGCGGCGAACGTGCGCTGATCAGCGCGCTTGTTGAACGTTTTTCGGGGAAGTTGCCGCCGATGACTGCCATACCGTGAGTGCTTGCAGCTCAGGGTAGTCCGCCAGGTCGCGGAGCAGTTGACGTTGGTCGCAATAGCTTTCGATCGCGCGGCGGTATTCCATACGGCGCTGATCCTTTTCCTGCTGCTTGCGAGCCTTGGCGTTGGGTTGGTACGTACCGTCGAAGTCACGAGCCATTGCCTGTCTCCCAGATAGGATGCGGGAGTTTCAGACTGGCCTTGATGGTTTACCGTTTTGCGGTGGAATGGTGACAGAATCGTGAATTTTCACTGCCTGTACCGGCCTCTTCGCGGGCTTGCCCGCTCCCACAGGAATGGCACCGATTTATACAGGTGCACAGTACCTGTGGGAGCGGGCAAGCCCGCGAAGAGGTCATTACAGGTTGAATTCAGTCGTCTATAGCCTTGATCGATTTGGGCGACAGACGCAAGCTGCGCAAGCTGCGCTTCACGCTCTTCAGGTGGTTGACCAGGCTTGGCCCGCGCGCCATGGCAACGCCCATGGCCAGCACGTCGATCACCACCAGATGGGCAATACGCGAGGTCAGAGGGGTGTAGATCTCGGTGTCCTCATGCACGTCGATCGCCAGGTTGACCGTCGACAGCTCGGCCAGCGGCGTCTGGCTGGGGCACAGGGTAATCAGGTTGGCGCCGCTCTCACGCACCAGGTTGGCAGTGATCAGCAGGTCCTTGGAACGGCCCGACTGGGAAATACACACCGCCACATCACCCGGTTTCAGGGTAACCGCCGACATCGCTTGCATGTGCGGGTCGGAATACGCTGCCGCGCTGAGCAGCAGGCGGAAGAACTTGTGCTGGGCATCGGCTGCAACCGCACCGGACGCGCCAAAGCCATAGAACTCTACCCGCTGCGCCTGGGCCATGGCGCTCACTGCTTGTTGCAGCGCCTGCGGATCAAGGTGCTCGCGCACTTCCATCAGGGTGTGCAGGGTGGTGTCGAAGATCTTCAGACTGTAGTCGGCGACCGAGTCATCTTCGTGGATGGCGAACTGACCGAAGCTGGCCCCGGCAGCCAGGCTTTGCGCCAGCTTCAGCTTCAGGTCCTGGAAGCCCGAGCAGCCGATGGCCCGGCAGAAACGCACGATGGTCGGCTCACTGATACCCACGCTGTGCGCCAAGTCGGCCATGGAGCTGTGCATGACGGCAGCCGGGTCGAGCAGCACGTGGTCGGCCACTTTCAGTTCCGATTTGCGCAGCAGGTGGCGCGATTGGGCGATATGTTGCAACAGATTCACAGGCTGGACTCGGTTATGATCGGCTTGCCGGGTTGTAGCTTTCTTGTAGTTATACTACATGGACGCCAACCCGCCCAGTTAAACGAACGTGGAGAGTGGTGGTTTGACTATTCCTTGCGACATTCTGGTCTTCGGCGGCACCGGCGATCTGGCCCTGCACAAATTGCTTCCGGCGCTCTACCACCTGTTTCGCGAGGCCCGTCTGAACCCTGCCGTGCGGGTCATCGCACTGGCCAGGCGCAACCTGCCACGCATCGACTATCTGAAGCTCGCCGAACGCCATTGTCGGGCGCAGATTGCCCGCAGTGACTTCGACGAAGAGGTGTGGCAGCGGTTTTCCGCACGTGTCGACTACTTCCCGATGGATGCTTCACAGAGCGCCGATTTTGGCCGCCTGGCACGCTACCTGGGCGAACCCGGTGGGCTGAGCCGCATCTTCTACCTGGCCACCGCCCCCAACCTGTTCGTACCGATTGCCAACCACCTGCGCATTGCCGGACTGGCCGACACCGAAGCGCGCATCGTGCTGGAAAAGCCGATCGGCCATTCGCTGGAATCAGCCACTGCCATCAATGAAGCGATTGGCACGGTGTTCGAGGAAAGCCAGGTGTTTCGCATCGACCACTATCTGGGCAAGGAAACCGTGCAGAACCTGATGGCCCTGCGTTTTGCCAATGCCCTGCTGGAGCCAGTGTGGCGCAACAACCAGGTCGACCATGTCCAGATCAGCGTTTGCGAGACGCTGGGCGTAGAAAACCGCGGTGCCTACTACGACCGCGCCGGGGCTATTCGCGACATGCTGCAGAACCACCTGCTGCAACTGCTGTGCCTGGTGGCCATGGAGCCACCCGCGCAGTTCGAGGCCGAAGCGGTACGCGACGAAAAGGTGAAAATCCTGCGCGCCCTCAAGCCGATCACTGGCCAGGATGTACAGGACAAGACAGTACGCGGCCAATATGGCGCCGGACGTATCGGCGGCCAGGAAGTGCCGGCCTACTACTTTGAAAAGGATGTCGACAACGACAGCGATACCGAGACTTTCGTGGCCATCGAGGCGCACATCGACAACTGGCGCTGGGCGGGCGTGCCTTTCTATCTGCGCACCGGCAAACGCATGGCGCGGCGCGCTTCGCAGATCGTCATCCAGTTCAAGCCAGTGCCTCACGAACTGTTCAGCGGCGGCCAGGTCAACCAGCTACTGATACAGCTGCAACCGGACGAACGCATCAGCCTGCGCATGATGACCAAGAGCCCAGGCAAGGGCATGCGCCTGGAACCCGTGGAGCTGGACCTTAATCTGGCCCAGGTGTTCAGCCAGACTCGCCGCTGGGAAGCCTACGAGCGTCTGCTGCTGGATGTGCTCGAAGGTGATTCGACACTGTTCATGCGCCGCGATGAAGTGGAAGCAGCCTGGGCCTGGGTAGATCCAATCATCAAGGGCTGTGAAGAACACTTCCAGGCACCCCGCCCCTACCCGGCTGGCAGTTTCGGGCCCGAGCAAGCCAACAGCCTGCTCGCCAGGCATGGCAGGCGCTGGCATGGCTGAATGACCTGCGCGATGGCGCGACCTTTAATCTGAAACAGCAGCAGATGAAGTTCGAAGGTGCGAAATCCATAACGTGAAGGCCATCGACTGACCATGCCTCCGCCAGCTTGCGCAGGCCGTGACCTGGCCTCGGGCCGATGAGCGGGATGCAGCCAGGTGAATATTCATACAGTAGATATTTGCCCCTTACCCGGCATCGCCCTAGAATGGCCCGATGCGCACAGACGACCTCTCTCTCCTGCTGAATTCCCTCAACGATGCCCAACGCCAGGCCGTAGCGGCCACGCTCGGGCGTCAACTGGTGCTTGCCGGCGCCGGTTCCGGTAAAACCCGCGTGCTGGTACACCGCATCGCCTGGCTGATCCAGGTCGAGCAGGCGTCGCCGCACTCGATCCTGTCGGTGACGTTCACCAACAAGGCCGCGGCAGAAATGCGCCAGCGGATCGAGCAACTGCTGGGCATCAACCCGGCAGGCATGTGGGTCGGTACCTTCCACGGCCTGGCCCATCGCCTGTTGCGGGCCCACTGGCAGGAAGCGCGGCTGGTGCAGAACTTCCAGATCCTCGACAGCGACGACCAGCAGCGCCTGATCAAGCGGGTGATGCGCGAGTTGGGCCTGGACGAGCAGAAGTGGCCGGCACGCCAGGCCCAGTGGTTCATCAACGGGCAGAAAGACGAAGGCCTGCGCCCGCAGCATATCCAGGCGGGGGGCGACCTGTTCCTGGCGACCATGCGCGAGGTCTATACGGCCTACGAGCAGGCGTGCGAGCGCGCCGGTGTCATCGATTTCTCCGAGCTGCTGCTTCGCGCCCTGGACCTGTGGCGTGACCACCCGGGCCTGCTGGAACACTATCAGCGACGCTTCCGCCACGTGCTGGTGGACGAGTTCCAGGATACCAACGCCGTGCAGTACGCCTGGTTGCGCCTGCTGGCACGCGGCGGCGACAGCCTGATGGCGGTAGGCGATGACGACCAGTCGATCTACGGCTGGCGCGGTGCCAAGATCGAAAACATTCACCAGTACACCGCCGACTTCCCCGACGCCGAAATGATCCGCCTGGAGCAGAACTACCGCTCCACCGGCGGCATCCTCAAGGCGGCCAACGCGCTGATCGCCAACAACAGCGGGCGCCTGGGCAAGGAACTGTGGACCGACATGGGCGAAGGCGAACCACTGACCCTGTACGCGGCCTACAACGAGCACGATGAAGCGCGCTATGTCGTGGAAACCATCGAGAGCCTGGTCAAGCAGGGTAATGCGCGCAACGAGATCGCCATCCTGTACCGCTCCAACGCCCAGTCGCGAGTGCTGGAAGAAGCCCTGCTGCGCGAGCGCATCCCCTACCGCATCTATGGCGGCCAGCGCTTCTTCGAGCGCGCCGAAATCAAGAATGCCATGGCTTACCTGCGCCTGATCGAAGGGCGTGGCAACGATGCCGCTCTGGAGCGGGTGATCAACGTGCCGCCGCGCGGTATTGGCGAAAAAACCGTCGAAGCCATCCGCGAGCACGCCCGCCACAGCCAGCTGTCCATGTGGGAGGCCATGTGCCAGCTGCTCGCCGCCAAGGCCCTGAAAGGCCGCGCTGCCAGTGCCCTGGGGGCCTTTATCGAGCTGATCGAGGGGCTGGCCGCCAAGGTTGTGGACATGCCGCTGCATACCATGACCCAGACCACTATCGAACAGTCCGGCCTGATCACCTATCACCAGGAAGAAAAAGGTGAAAAGGGCCAGGCACGGGTAGAAAACCTTGAGGAACTGGTCAGTGCGGCACGCAACTTCGAGTCCACCGACGAAGACGCCGACCTTTCCCCGCTCTCGGCCTTCCTTGGCCACGCCTCACTCGAAGCTGGCGATACTCAGGCCGACGAGCATGAAGACAGCATACAATTGATGACCCTGCACAGCGCCAAAGGCCTGGAATTCCCCTATGTGTTCCTGGTGGGCATGGAAGAAGGCTTGTTCCCGCACAAGATGAGCCTGGAAGAACCCGGCCGCCTGGAAGAGGAACGACGCCTGGCCTATGTAGGCATCACCCGCGCCATGCGCCAGCTGGTCATGACCTACGCTGAAACACGCCGCCTTTATGGCAGCGAGACTTACAACAAGGTGTCGCGTTTCGTGCGTGAAATTCCGGCAGGCCTGGTTCAGGAAGTACGCCTGTCCAACAGCGTCAGCCGCCCGTTCGGCGGGGCCAAGACGGCCACCAACAGCAACCTGTTCGCCAATGCCAGCATTCCGCAGACCGCGTTCAACCTTGGCCAGCGTGTGCAGCATGCGGTATTCGGCGAAGGCGTAATCCTCAATTTCGAAGGTTCTGGCGCTCAGGCGCGGGTGCAGGTGAATTTTGCCGAAGGTAGTAAATGGCTGATGCTGGGGTATGCCAAGCTCGAGGCTATCTAAAGCCCACAAGGGTCGGGCCCCCAGCTTTGTAACATTCAGGCAAAAGCTCGAAACATTATGTCGCTGGTCATGTGCCCGGGAACCTGTGCACCATGACGCGCGTGCAATCCACAACAGGGGATATCCCACTTATGCAACGTTTTCTTAGCATCGCACTGGCGCTCTGCGTCGGCCTGACGCTGAGCCTGGACGCCAGCGCCAAGCGTTTCGGCGGCGGCAAGAGCTCGGGCTCCGCGCCTATCCACCAGACCCGCCAGGCTACGCCAACCACGCCTGCTGCCGCGCCGACCGCACCTGGCCGTGCACCGGCTGCCGCCAGCGGTGCTTCGCGCTGGTTGGGCCCACTGGCTGGCCTCGCCGCCGGTGGCCTGCTGGCTTCCATGTTCATGGGCGACGGTTTCGAAGGCTTCCAGATCATGGACTTCCTGATCGTGGCGCTTATCGCCTTCCTCGTGTTCCGCTTCATCGCCGCGCGTCGCCGCCAGCAGCAGCCACAAATGGCCATGCCGGGCCATGCGCCGATGCAGCGTGAGGCTCACGCTCAGCCTTCGCAGCCGTCGATTTTCGGTGGTTCAGCCGCACCCGCTGCCGCAGCCGCCCCGGTGATCAACGCGCCGGCCTGGTTCAACGAGCAGAGCTTCCTGGCAGCAGCCCGTAGCCATTTCCAGTCGCTGCAGCAGCACTGGGACGCCAACGAAATGGACAAGATCAGCGAGTTCGTTACCCCGCAAATGCTCGAGTTCCTCAAGCGTGAGCGTGCTGAACTGGGCGATGGCTTCCAATCTACCTACATCGATAACCTGGAAGTGCAACTGGACGGTGTCGATGACCGCGCCGACCGCACCGACGCTACCCTGACCTTCCGTGGCGTATCGAAGAATTCGCGCTTCGACCAGGGCGAAGTGTTCAGCGAAAGCTGGCACATGGTTCGCGCCCAAGGCGAGAACCAGCCTTGGCTGGTAGCCGGTATCCGTCAAAACGGCTAATCGCTGCGCGCTAAACAGAGAACCCCGGGCTTGCCCGGGGTTTTTTGCTTTTGCCAAAGTGGGCTACTAGGGTATAAGGCGCAGCGTTGTCATCTAGGTCAGAGGAAGTGAACCGTGGAAGAAGTGATCGAACAACTCCGTGAAGCGAATGAGCCGGTACCGGTGCCCTTGGAGCTTCCCGACGAAGACCAGCTGGTAGAGATCGAAGAGCAGCTGTTCATCAATATTCCATTCGTGTTCAAAGAGTTTCTGCTGACCGTAAGTGATGTGGTTTACGGCTCCCTTGAGCCTGTTACCGTCACTGATCCGCAGTCGCACACCTACCTGCCAGATGTGGCCTCCAACGCCTGGGATGCCGGCGTACCGCGCGACCTGATTCCACTGTGCCAGGACGGCGACAATTACTATTGCGTGGAAGAAGACGGCACCGTGGTGCTATGGGATGCCGAAGAGGAAGGTGTCGGCGAAGACAGTTGGGAATCGGTATGGCATTGGGCGCGAGATGTTTGGCTGGAGAGCTGATTTCTAGCGCCTGTAGAGAAATCCACGCGATTCCAGGCTGGAAAAAAGACGGCTGAGGCCATCAATGTAGTTAAAGTCGCCAGGCTTTCTGCGCCTGGCGACAGGGATATCGCCCCCATTCCCTTGGGCGACGGTGAAATACTGCACAGGGCGTGTTCCCCTCATTGCGAGTTCTCGCGACTGTTCTCCAGCGTCTCTAGCAAGGCAATCTGCATACGCGTATGCACGCGGATGAACCAGCGCCACAACAACGCCACCACCACTGCAGCTACCACAGCAATCACCAGCAGTAACTCGCTAGTCGGCAAAATACTCGCCGACAATGCCGACAGCAGCAGGAAAATTACCAGCAGCGACAATAGCGGGATCACCTCAGCGATCACGCGACGCACACGCTGAGTATGCCGCCCGGCCATTTCTGGCTTGACGCCCATTTCTGCAAGCAGCATCGACAGGGCCTTGAGCTTGCGGTAGGCGGCGATCAGGAATGGCAGCGACAGCAACAACGCTGCGCCCCAGATCAACGCCTTCTGCAGACTAACATCGCTTACCCACTCGCTGAGCCAGTTGCCGATACGCGCTGCAAAGTAGCCCCCGCTGAAAAAGATGGCGATCACCAGCGCCAGGTTCACCCCCACCTGCAGCAGGATGCGCCGGATCATCGCAACCAGCATGGCACTCTCGCCCTGCGGCTGGATGTTGCGCAACCACTCGCCATACAACGAAAGCACCCGTGCCAGGCGAGCAGGCACCATATTGCCCAACTTTTGCGACAACGGGTCGGCCGCGCGGATCAGGTACGGTGTCAACAGCGTGGTGATTGCCGATACCGCCACCGCCACCGGGTACAGGAAATCGCTGGTCACCTGCAAGGTCATACCCAGCGCGGCAATGATGAAGGAGAACTCGCCGATCTGCGAAAGACCCATGCCCACACGCAGTGACGTGCGCCCGTCATTACCGGCAATGAACGCCCCCATACCACAAGACAGCATCTTGCCCAGTACCACCGCCAAGGTGATGACCACGATCGGCCAGGCATAGTCGAGGAGCACCTGAGGGTCAATCAGCAGACCGATGGCGACGAAGAAGATGGCACTGAACAGGTCACGTACGGGCTCGATCAGCCGTTCAATCTTCAATAACTGGCGTGATTCGGCCATGATCGCGCCAATCAGGAAAGCGCCCAGTACCATGCTGTATTCCAGCTTCACAACCAGCAGGCAGAAGCCGAAACACAGGCCCAGAACGGTGATCAGCAACATTTCGTTGCTTTCGAACCTGGCGACATAGGCCAATAACCGCGGCACCAGCAAAATACCGATGACCAGAGCGACGATCATGAACAGCGACAGCTTGCCGACAGTGGAGAACACCTCGCCCGAGCTGACCGTGCCGCTGACCGCGATGCCTGACAGCAGGGCAATGATACCGATGCCTAGTATGTCCTCGACGATCAGCACGCCAAAAATCAGCTGGGCAAAGCGCTCGTTCTTCATCTTCAAGTCGTTGAGCGCCTTGACGATGATGGTTGTGGAGGAAATGGCCAGGATGGCACCCAGGAACAGTGAATCCATGGTGCTCCAGCCAAACCAACGGCCAATCTCGAAGCCGATCCAGATCATCAGCACGATTTCCAGGAACGCTGCGATGAATGCCGTGGCGCCGACCTTGAACAGCTTGCGTAGGCTGAACTCGAGCCCCAGACAGAACATGAGGAATATCACACCCAGTTCAGCGAGGATCTTGATGGTTTCCTCATCATGAATCAGGCCGAACGGCGGGGTGTGCGGGCCAATGATGAAGCCGGCGACAATGTAGCCCAGCACCACCGGCTGCTTGAGGCGGTGAAAAAGAATTGTGACGACGCCAGCGATCAGCATGATGACTGCCAGGTCCTGGATGAAGCTGATGGCATGCATGGCGTGATACTCCTTATCTCGTCTTCTTATGAATGCCTGGGCAGACCCCCTGTCGAGGCAAAACCGAGCGAGCAGCAAGTACATACTGTATTGAATGCAGAGACGCCCATGTTGCATGGGCGTACTCAGGTTAACATCGCACCCCGCCGCTAAAAGTCGGTGCAATATGCAGAAACAGATCGGCTGGAAAAGCGCTCGCGATGGCATGATCAGCGTGACGACAGCGCGCCAGCCAACGTCCCGTATCAGCAAGGCAAATTCAGAGAGGGGAACAACAGTGTCAGCAGATAACGCCCTCCATTCGCCCGATTCAGCGCAACCTCACCGTGAGCACACTATGGAACCTGGAAACGCCCAGCTGAGCATGACCGTCCTGATGACCCCGGACATGGCCAACTTTTCTGGCAACGTACATGGCGGCACCCTGCTCAAGTACCTCGACGAAGTGGCTTATGCATGCGCCAGTCGTTATGCCGGCAGTTATGTGGTGACCCTGTCGGTCGACCAGGTGATCTTCCGTGAACCCGTACATGTGGGTGAACTGGTGACCTTCCTGGCATCAGTCAACTACACCGGCAACACTTCGATGGAGGTTGGCATCAAAGTCGTGACCGAGAACATTCGCGAGCGCTCGGTGCGCCATTCCAACAGCTGCTTCTTCACCATGGTCGCGGTCGACGACAACCGCCGCCCGGTGCCGGTGCCACCACGCCAGCCGCACAGCAGCGAAGAAAAGCGCCGCTTCCTGCAGGGCCAGCAGCGTCGGCAGATCCGCCAGGAACTGGAAAAGCGCTACCAGGACCTGAAAACCGACGCCATTTAAAGCGCCAGCAACTGCGCCTCGAAGCGCACCCGTGGGTGCGCAATGCGGTCCTGGGCCCGTACCAGCTGCAATTCGTAGCTGGCGCAGGCCTGGGTTTCCAGCAGCACTTCATGCACTGCCGCAGCCGTGAATTCGAATGCCTGCACCCAGCTGTCGCCAAGCAGCACACGCGCCAGGAACAGGCCTGAGGTCAGGTCACCCACCCCCACCGGCTGACGCGGAAACGCCAGCAGTGGGCGGCGCAAGTGCCAGCTGTGCTCGGCGGTCACCAGCAGCATTTCGAAATGCTCTTCGGCCCGCCCGGGGTACGCCAGGTGCTTGACCAGTACAACCTGCGGCCCACGCTGCAGCAGGCTGCGCGCCATGTTCACGCAATCCTCCAGCGACTGGGCGCGGCGCCCACAGAAGCTGTCCAGCTCCAGCTGGTTGGGGCACAGGATGTCCGCCGTGGCTGCCGCCTCGTCAAGCAGGAACTCACTGACTTCCGGCGGCACGATGCAGCCTTTTTCCGGGTGCCCCATGACCGGGTCGCACAGGTACAACGCTTTTGGGTTTACCGCCTTGATCCGTTCGACGCCGGCCAGGATCGCTCGCCCTTGTTCGGCGCTGCCCAAATAGCCGGAAAGCACTGCATCGCAGTGGCCGAGTTCGCCGATATTGGAAATACCTTCCACCAACGCAGGAATTTGCGCTGGGGCAAGCACTTCACCCGCCCACTGGCCATACTGTGTGTGATTGGAGAACTGCACGGTATTGAGCGGCCAGGCATTGACCCCGATACGCTGCATGGGGAATACCGCGGCGCTGTTGCCGGCGTGGCCGAACACCACGTGGGACTGAATGGCGAGCAGGTGCGGGGTACGTTTCATGCGGGAGTTTTCCAAAGCTGTTTCAAGGATTGTGCGCAGCGCAGTATGAACTCGATTGCTACCTGTACGACAGGCCAGGAACGCAGTTAAGCTGGATCTATCTGTTTGGAGCATATGCAAATGTTGACCCTGGAGAACCTCTTCGTCCTGATGCTGGTAGCCACGGCAGGCGCTTGGTTGTGGCACAACCATGGGTTGCGTGAAAAGGCCTTGGAACGGGTCAAACAGCATTGCGCCAAACTCGACCTGGAGTTGCTTGATGATGCCGTAGCGCTCAAGCGCATCGCCTTTGTCCGGGATGCCAATGGCCGCAAGCGCCTGGCACGCGTCTATGCCTTCGAATTCACCGTCACGGGTGAGCAACGTCACCCCGGCACCGCGACCCAGTTCGGCGCCCACAGCGTGCAGATCGAACTGGCGCCCTACCCGTTCGAAATCAAGACCCCACCACGCGCCGACAACGTCATAGAGATGCAGCAATGGCGCCAGGAGCACAACCGCTGGCGCAACTGATCAACTGACGCGACATTCATTCAACCCGGCTTGCAACGCGGGTTGCGGTTGCGGCTGATCGAAAATCAGCTCGATACGGCTATCCCTGCGCCAGTCGCTGGGCTGCCAAGCGGGCATATCCCCATTCAGCCCATTGAATGACCACCACCCCTCCATGCTGTGGATAACTCCTTTGGCCCGTCGCCATGGCAAAGCACACAAGAAAGCCTTCAGCCGCTGTGGATAAAACTCTTGGCCAGGGTGCCACCGCCAGCCAATACTCCAACCGCCCTCCCCTTGCTGGGCAAGGCAGATCGGCTGACGGGGGTCTGTCCACAGTAATGCGGGAGCGATTCCAGGATTGTCGACAATCTGGTTTTTCAGTAATGAGCTGTCAACAATCTGTGGAGATGCCGTCGGGAGGCCGGACAGCGGCAGTTGCCCTTGCAAGGTCCACATGATGCTCTTTTCTTTAAATTTATTAGTTATCAACAACTTATGTTGTTCATCCACAGCCTCTGATTTATTGAAAACCACGTGTTCAGAGGCATTGAAAGCCTGCTGTTGAGCCTCTGGAAGCGGCTCGTTTCGAGCCATGGCCTGGGCATCCACAACCATCAAGAGTGGCTGAATTGTCAGCACTCCAACCCAAGGCGCTTGTTGCAACTGAGCCAGCAGCTGCAACGGATGGCTCAGGCCGGAAGGTTCGATAAACAGCCGGTCAGGCCGCGATTTGCGTAGCAATCGGCCCAGGCCCACCTGGAACGGCATGCCGTTGACGCAGCACAGGCAGCCACCTGCGACCTCGCCGATGGCAATGCCGTCTTCGTCACGGCTGAGTAAGGCTGCATCCAGGCCGACCAGGCCGAACTCGTTGATCAATACCGCCCAGTGCTCGTTGGCTGGGCGCTGAGCCAGCAATTGACGGATCAAAGTGGTCTTGCCAGCACCCAGCGGGCCAGCAATTACATGGGTGGGAATGTTCTGCAACATGGCGTGGCTTCAGGCGGCGGTGATGCCTCACTATGCGCTGTCAGGCCAGCCAGTCAAGGCTGAGCAGCAAACGCCCCTGCTGTGCCGAAGGCGACCGATGAACCAGGCCTACCCCTTCATTACCCTGCCATTTTTCACCTTTGAGTATCGCCACCTCACCGGCTTGCAGTTTCTGGATGTTATCCACAGATGGTTCAGCTGTGTGTAACTCACCACGACCGCTATCCCGTTCTTGCAACCATTCGCTACCTGGGCCGACGTAGGTGGTGAGCAGGCGCAAAGGTACGTTATCCACATGGAAGCGTGGACACATGGGACCGTCCAGAACGCGCAAGCGCAAACCGACCCGACGTGCGCCAACCAGGCAGGTATAAGCCGCCACCAACCAGGTCACATCAGCAACGAAAGCTTCATATCCATGCAAATCCGCCGCTTCACGCAGCAGATCTGGCAATACCGGCTTCTGTTCCTCGTCCACATCAATTACCCGCTGATCAGCCAAGGGCTGGCCAAGGCTGATCACCAGTGCGGCAAAGTCCTCCAGTTGTGCCGGCAAGCGCCGCCGCCATACGGTCAGGTTTACGCCATCCTGCAGCACTTCGGCCAGCACCTGGGGCGTCTCGCCAAACACCTGAAAGATATCCACAGGTCGGTGCGCCAGGTTCATGCTGCCGCCTCCTCATGCCATGGGCCAAATGGATCAGGTAGACGCAACCAACCCATGTGACCCAAGTCCATTTCTTGATCCGTCAACAGGCATGCATCGAGGGCTGTGGATAATTTTTCGAAGTCGATATTCTGCCCGATAAACACCAACTCCTGGCGGCAGTCACCGGTCTCAGCGGTCCAGTGTTTCAAGATCTCGCTGGTGTTATCCACATCCTGTGGCCACTGCTCGCGTGGCACGAAGCGCCACCAGCGGCCAGCCAGACCATGGCGCATCATGCCACCCGCTTGCGACCAACTGCCTGCTTCCTGATATTTGCTGGCCAACCAGAAAAAGCCTTTGGAACGCAGCAGCCTTCCGTTACTCCAGTCCTTGTGGATAAAGTCGTAAAAGCGCTGTGGATGAAGCGGGCGTCGAGCCTGCCAGGTCATGGCCGCGATACCGTACTCTTCGGTTTCTGGCACATGCTCACCGCGCAGTTCCTGCAACCAGCCTGGTGCCTGGGCCGCCTGATCGAAGTCGAACAGCCCGGTGTCGAGGATACGTGCCAGCGGCACTTGGCCCATGACCATGGGTACAATCTGCGCCCGGGCATTGAGGCTGCGCAGAATGGCGATGAGTTCTTCGCGCTCATGTTGGCTGATCAGGTCGATCTTGCTCAGCAGCAGCACATCTGCGAACTCGACCTGCTCGATCAGCAAATCACTGATCGACCGCTCGTCTTCTTCGCCCAACGTTTCGCCGCGGCTGGCCAGGCTGTCTGCTGCTTGATAGTCGCGCAGGAAGTTCAAGCCATCGACCACGGTGACCATGGTGTCCAATCGCGCCATATCGGACAGACTGCGACCCTGCTCGTCGCGGAAAGTGAAAGTCTCAGCCACTGGCAGTGGCTCAGAGATACCGGTGGACTCGATCAGCAAATAATCGAAACGCCCCTCTTCGGCCAGCCGCGCAACCTCCTCAAGCAGGTCTTCGCGCAACGTGCAGCAAATGCAGCCGTTGCTCATCTCGACCAGTTTCTCTTCAGCGCGGTTGAGACTGACATTGCGCTGCACCTCGCTGGCATCGATGTTGATTTCACTCATATCGTTGACGATAACCGCGACCCGAAGGTTGTCGCGGTTGCGCAGCACATGGTTGAGCAGCGTGCTCTTGCCGGCGCCGAGAAAGCCGGACAGCACGGTGACGGGGAGACGATTGGACATGGCGAACCTCTTCAGGCAGACGCATTCGAAACGATGCATTGCATAATGTTATAAAGTAACAATACACTTTCGCCAAGTGGTTCTCGACGGACGAGTGCTCACAGAGGATGAAAAATGAATCTGCCACGCGTCATGGCATTGCTGTTACTCGCCATGCCTGCTTCCCTGTTGGCCATGCCACAAAACCAAACACTGGCCCTTTGTACGCGAAGTGCGACGCTGCTCGCTTGCCAGGACGGCAAAGGCAGTTACTACAGTGTGCGTACTGAAGGCAGCACCTTCTACCTTCGCGGCTACGACTTCAGCAGCCGTCGGCTGTGGGCACAAACCAACAGCCGCTATGGCACATTGACTTTTTTTACCGGCCTGGCCAGCGATGGCGAGGCCTGGGTGGGTTACAGCCGCCGCGTAGGCTGGACCACTTGGAACCGCGTATCCAGTTCCAGCGGGGAGCGCTTCAAGCTGCATTGCAGCTTGATCGAGGAGTGCCGTTGACCCCTGCTTTTATTTAGAACGCTTTTTCTCTGCCGCCTCTTTTGTAAGTCAGCGTCGAGCTCGTGCTGAAAACGCCAGCCTTGACCAGCCCTTTGTCAGACCGAAAAGCTAAGCCGTAACCGCATCGAGGCAAGGATCGAAATGAAATGTTCCACGTGGAACTATCCGAGCCTGCATGCCCACGACGCGGTTGCCACTCACCAGTGGGGATTTCAGCTGCGCGGTTTGACCGCCCCGCAATCATTGCCTAACCACACCGCACGCGTGTTCATGCTGCCTTGCTGCTGCACACCCGAAGCGTTGAACGTGCCACTGACCTGGGTGGTGAATTCCCGATCACTGAGGAATGTAGCCTGGCCACTACCCTGTGCCTTTGGGCAGCTGAACTGGAATTTCCACACGTTACCGGTACGGTCAGTAATTTTCTGCGTGCAGCCCGATTTCGGGTCCTGCAGCGGAATGTCATTCGTTGCCACCTGTTCTGGCGTCAGGCACGAACGCACACCCTTGCCACCTATACTTACCCCTTGCTTGGCCAACACTCCTTCCATCATCGCGCGCTGCTCTGGCGGCAGGTTCTTCAACTGGCCGAGCATGAATTCCATGTCGGGTAGCGGCTTGCCATCGACCTGCATGTTGCTGGTGGTCAGCTCCCACAAACCCGGTTGCAGCATCTGGGCTTGCACCAGCGGACTGCTCATGCCTAGGGCCAACGCCAACAGTGGCAGACGATTCTTCATGGACGAACGCTCCTGGAAAAAATCCGGTCAAACGGGCCGGACTGAGCCTTAGACGCCAAATCCGCCTGCGGGTTGCAGGCGGACCGGGAACGTGTTCTGTTACCTCAAGTGTACTCGGCAAGCAGGATGCATATGGATTACCACAGCCCCTACTTCTTTGGTTACCTACTCGGCCTGATCCATCTGCTGGGTATTGTCGCCGCACTGCATGCGCTATTCACCGTACGGACAGCCCAGGGCGCCATTGCTTGGGCGATGCCCTTGCTCTTCATCCCCTACCTCACCTTGATCCCCTACCTGATCTTCGGCGCCCGCTCGTTCTATGCCTACATCAAGGCTCGGCGCCAGGCCAACCAGGAAATGCACGTGGCCATGGCCAATCTCAACTGGCGGCCTTGGGTTGAAGAAGCCCTTGCCGCCCGCGAGTCGGAAAGCTATACAGCTTTGCGCGCCATGCCCAAGCTAGGTCGCATGCCATGCCTGGCAAATAACCAGGTGAAATTGTTGATCAACGGCAAGGCCACCTTCGATGCGATCTTCGCAGCCATCGAGAAAGCACGCGATGTGGTACTGGTGCAGTTCTTCATCATTCATGACGACACCCTCGGCAAGGCACTGCAGCAACTCTTGCTACGTAAAGCCGCCGAAGGCGTGCAGGTGTTCGTGCTGTACGACCGTGTCGGCAGCCACGCCTTGCCGGCCAGCTACAGCCAGTTGCTACGTGACGGCGGTGTGCAGATCCATGCATTCGCCACCCGTCGCGGCTGGTTCAACCGCTTCCAGGTGAACTTCCGCAACCATCGCAAGATTGTGGTAGTGGATGGGTTGCTCGGCTTCCTCGGCGGTCACAACGTGGGAGACGAGTACCTGGGTGAACATCCACAGCTTTCACCCTGGCGTGACACCCACGTACAGATCAGCGGTCCGGTACTGGCCTGCCTGCAAGAGTCATTCGCCGAAGACTGGTACTGGGCCACGCGCCAGCTACCGCCGCTGATCCTGCCCGATACGTACCCGGACAACGGCGTGCTGTGTCAGGCCTTGGCCAGCGGCCCGGCAGACTCACAGGAAACCTGCTCGCTGTTCTTCCTTGAAGCGATTCATTCGGCCACCCGCAGGGTGTGGATCACAAGCCCCTACTTCATCCCTGACGAGGCCGTGTTCGCCGCCTTGAGGCTGGCGGTACTACGAGGAGTCGATGTGCGGGTGCTGATCCCGTCACGCCCTGACCACCGCATCGTCTACGCCGCCTCCAGCCTGTTCGCCTTCGAAGCAGTGCGCGCGGGGGTACGTATGTTCCGTTACCAACCCGGGTTTCTGCATCAGAAGGTAGTGCTGGTGGATGATGACGTCAGCGCCATTGGGAGTGCCAACCTGGACAACCGATCGTTCCGCCTGAACTTCGAGATTACCCTGCTGACCGTCGATCGCGGC
This sequence comes from Pseudomonas sp. VEM90, assembly GCF_054611535.1. Lineage (NCBI taxonomy): Bacteria > Pseudomonadati > Pseudomonadota > Gammaproteobacteria > Pseudomonadales > Pseudomonadaceae > Pseudomonas > Pseudomonas sp. VEM90. Next base: position 211,121 of record NZ_JBTRAR010000002.1, read on the forward strand.
TTCGCGGACCAGGTCGAGCACATGCTCCAGGAAGACTTCGAACAAGCGCGGGAAATTACTGCAGAAGACACCCAAGATACCCATCGACTGCAGCAATTGGGGATGCGAATTGCGCGGCTGATATCGCCGATTCTTTAGGGTGAGCACTCCCGTTGAAAGCGGCCTTTTCGCGCTAAAGGCCGCTCCTGCAAAGCCAAATCAGGGCTGAGACACTTACGATTTCAGCGGTACAAGTCTTCCCGCGTCCAGGGCAGGTCATGATGCCCGTCGGCGTATGGCTTCACTGCCAATATCTGGTGCAGGTTGATCCACCCCTTTTGAAAGGCGTAGGCACACCCGGCCAAGTACAAACGCCAGATCCGCAGGGTCTTCTCAGGCACCAGCGCTGCCGCCTTGTGCAACTGGTTCTCCAGGTTCTCGCTCCAGTGATGCAAGGTTTTAGCGTAGTGCAGGCGCAGGCTCTCCACGTCCACTACCTCCAGCCCGGCTTCACAGATACTGGCGCTGATCATCGACAGGTGCGGCAGCTCGCCGTGGGGGAATACATAGCGATCGATGAACTCACCCGCCCCGCGCCCGACCGGTCGGCCATCGACGTGCTTGGCAGTGATGCCGTGGTTCATCACCAGCCCCCCTTCCCTCACCGCCCCAAACAGCTTCTGGCAGTAAAGCGCCAGGTTGGCATGCCCGACATGCTCGAACATACCCACGCTGACAACCTTGTCGAAGCGACCATCCTGGGGCAGATCGCGATAATCGAGAATCTGCAGGTCGACCTTGTCGGCAAGCCCTTCCGCTTGCACACGCTTGCGGCCGAGCTTCAATTGCTCCTTGCTCAGGGTAATGCCGAACACCTTGGCGCCATATTCACGGGCAGCGAACCGCGCCAGCCCGCCCCAGCCACAGCCAACATCGAGCAGGTAGTCACCGGCATCCAGGCGCAGCTTGCGGCACAGGTGGTCGAACTTGTCCTGCTGCGCCTGGTCGAGCGTATTGTCCGGCTCACGGAAGTAGGCGCAAGAATAGGCCATGTCCTGGTCCAGCCAAAGCTGGTAGAAGGCGTTGGACACGTCATAGTGGTAGGAGATCGCTTTGGCGTCGGTGCTCTTGTCATGAGACAACCGTTGCGGCGGCGTTTCATCCTCATCCGCCAGCAGCGCTTCGCTCAGCTCGTCGCACACGCGGATGGCCTCACCGATATCGCCTTCCAGCTCCAGCTTGCCTTCGACGAATGCGGTGCCTAGCTGGTCCATGCTTGGGTGGGTCAACTGGCTGATCAGCTGTGGTTCCTTGACCAAAATCGTGACCTGAGGACTAGGCCCAAGATCAAAATGGTTGCCGTCCCACAGCTTCAGCCTCAGCGGCAGATGCAAGCTCTGCAATGCAGGTGGAAGTTGAGCAAGCATGAAACACCCCTCCTGTCCGTAATTGGCCACGACGCCTAATATTTCGAACGTCACCGGATCAGAGTAGTTCATCTGTAGGATGTTTCCTCTAAGCAAGACCATGGTCTAGAACCAACTGATCTTATCCACACAGCAGATTGTATACAATCCGTGCGTCTCAGCTTAACCTTGTGCCCTCTCGCACTTCTACATCCTGGAGTTGAACCCATGAAATCCTATGACGTGGTGATCATCGGCGGTGGCCCTGGCGGCTACAACGCAGCCATCCGTGCTGGCCAGTTGGGCCTGAGCGTTGCCTGCGTGGAAGGCCGCTCGACCTTGGGCGGTACCTGCCTGAACGTCGGCTGCATGCCATCCAAGGCACTGCTGCATGCTTCGGAGCTTTACGAAGCGGCCAGCGGTGACGAGTTCGCCCACCTCGGTATCGAAGTAAAGCCCACCCTCAACCTCGCCCAGATGATGAGACAGAAGGATGAGAGCGTGACAGGCCTGACCAAGGGCATCGAATACCTGTTTCGCAAGAACAAGGTCGAGTGGATCAAAGGCTGGGGCCGCCTGGATGGCATCGGCAAGGTCGTGGTCAAGGCCGAAGACGGAAGCGAAACTGCATTGCAGGCCAAGGACATCGTCATTGCCACCGGTTCTGAGCCTACCCCTCTGCCAGGTGTGACCGTCGACAACCAGCGCATCATTGACTCGACCGGCGCGCTGTCGCTGCCGCAAGTGCCCAAGCACCTGGTCGTCATCGGTGCTGGCGTGATCGGTCTTGAGCTGGGTTCGGTCTGGCGCCGCCTGGGTAGTCAGGTCACTGTCATCGAATACCTGGACCGCATCTGCCCAGGCACTGACACGGAAACCGCCAAGGCCCTGCAGAAGGCTCTCGCCAAGCAAGGCATGATGTTCAAGCTGGGCAGTAAAGTGACTCAGGCTACCGCAGGTGCCGATGGCGTCAGCCTGACGCTGGAGCCTGCCGCCGGTGGTACCGCAGAATCGCTGCAAGCCGACTACGTGTTGGTGGCTATCGGCCGCCGTCCTTATACCAAAGGGCTGAACCTGGAAAGCGTGGGCCTGGAAACCGACAAGCGCGGCATGCTCGGCAACGAGCACCACCGTACCTCAGTGCCGGGTGTCTGGGTGATTGGCGACGTCACTTCGGGCCCGATGCTAGCGCACAAGGCCGAAGACGAAGCGGTGGCCTGTATCGAACGCATCGCCGGCAAGCCCCACGAGGTCAACTACAACCTCATCCCTGGCGTGATCTATACCCGCCCGGAGATGGCCACCGTGGGCAAGACTGAAGAGCAGCTCAAGGCCGAAGGACGTGTCTACAAGGTTGGCAAGTTCCCCTTCACCGCCAACAGCCGTGCCAAGATCAACCACGAGACCGAAGGCTTCGCCAAGGTCATCGCCGATGCCGAAACCGATGAAGTACTGGGTGTGCACCTGGTGGGCCCAAGCGTCAGCGAGATGATTGGTGAGTTCTGCGTGGCTATGGAGTTCTCGGCCTCGGCAGAAGATATCGCCCTCACCTGCCACCCACACCCGACGCGCTCCGAGGCCCTGCGCCAGGCGGCGATGAATGTGGATGGCATGGCCATGCAAATCTGATGAGCCCCACTCGCTGCGTCAGGCCATGATCATGATCATGATCTGGATCGTATGAGTGAGTGGCCGTTTTCTGAATATCAGAAATGAAAAGACCTCCGGATGGAGGGCTTTTCATGTGTCTCGATAATAAAGGTTGTCACAGGCTGAAGGGGCAGATCCAATGGGCCACGCTGCACGTGGTCGGTACAGGCGCGTTGTTAACCGGGGCTACTTGGAGCAGTCCAGGCTGCGGACACCCGGTAGCTGTTGAATTTATTGCCAGGAGGCACCTTGCATGGCCAGTTATGGACTGTTTCTCATCCTCGCGACCCTTACCGTATTGAGCCCCGGCCCCGGGGTGGTGCTGACTCTCTCCAATGCCCTGCGCCACGGTTGGAGCGGTGCTCTGACGGGGATCTTCGGTATCGCCCTGGGCGCTTTCATCGTCGCTGGGCTCTCGGCCAGTAGCGTGGGGTTGGTTCTGGCGACCTCGGCAACGGCGTTCACCGTACTCAAGTACGTCGGCGCGTTGTACCTGTTGTACTTGGGGGTGAAGATGTGGCGTACCCAGCGTTTCATCCCGGAGCTCACCGTGACCGCCACGCAACCTTGGCGGCGCTTCGTCGAAGCGTTGTCGATCCAGCTGCTGAATCCCAAGGCTGGATTCTTCTTTCTGGCGGTGTTCCCACAGTTCATCAGCCCGCAGGCCAACTACTACAGGCAGTTCTTCCTGCTGGTCTCTTCCTACGCGTTGCTGGTCGTGCTGGTACACACCGGCTACGCACTGATGGCCAGTGGTGCCAGGGGTTGGTTGTCGACCAACCGTGGTGCGCGAATCGTCGGCAAGCTCTCCGGTATTACCTTCTTTTGTTTTGGGGTTCTGATGGCCTCGGCCAGCAAATAGAACCATCGTTGAACTTATCCGAAAGTCGCAATCTATATGTAACATGCGATACGTACTTTGGACGTAATCTCGATAGCCACGAAAAACGGGTAACCAGAGATCCAGCATTCTCATTGACTTACTTTTTAATATCTCCGACCATCACGCTTGCGCGGTAATCCGAGAATCACGATCTCTTCGAACAACAACTCTAAAAGGGTTTGCACGGCGCAATGGCTCTGCCAGTTTATTGGCGCCGTAAAAACGGCAGGGAAGACGACATGGAAAGTCGAAACCGGGACGCAGCCACGACATGCGATAAAAACCACCCCATCACACACCTGCACGACGAGTTGCAGCGTCAATTGTGTGGTTTGAAGGATTTGAAATACGCTTACTACGCGGCTACGCACAATCGCAACGTAGAACCGATTATCATTTCAAATTACCCACCGAGTTGGGTCAAAAGCTATAAAGATAACAAGAGCTATCTGATTGACCCGATCATCAAACATGGGCTCAAGGAGATCACCCCCTTCTCCTGGCACGATGCCCTTGCCAACAGCGGTCCCGAAGGCGTGGACTTCTTCAGGCGCGCCACCCGTTATCAAATCTGCTCGGGTACCACATTCACCCTGCGCGATGCTTCCGGGACATTCTGTGCCTTGAGTGTGTGCGATGCGGGTTCGCAGGTAGATTTTGATCGGCGTCTGGCCAAGCAGCAAAGCCAGCTGCAACTGCTACTGATCGAATTTCATAGTTGGCTGATGACCTCGCGCACAACGGATCAGCTGTTTTCCAGTGCGGCCGATGGGCCGCTTTCCACCCGCGAACTGGGCGTGCTGCAACTGGTCATGCGCGGCAAAACCTACCGCGAAATTGCCACGGACTGTGGAATTTCAGAGCGCACAGTGAAATTCCACATGTCGAACATTTCTGGCAAATTGCAGGTCGGCAACGCCAAGCAAGCCGTCTACGAGGCAAAGCGACAGGGCATCATCTGATCAGGCGATGTGGTTGTCGGATACATCGTGCAACTGCAGGCTCAACGGCCACTGCTGGGTCTGCAGGGATGACAGCGGTTGCTTACGCGCAATGCTTTCAAGCAGTCGCAGGCGGTTGGACGAGCTGATCGGCATATCCAGCAAATGCACCGTCTCACCCGGCGACGCCTCGCCGCTGTCCAGAATCTGGTAGTGCCAGCCTGCCTGTCGAACGATGCGCGCCATGGCATCGCTGACCACGGTGACGATCGATTTCAAGCCGGTCAGTTCGCCGTGGTCATGCATGCTGAAAAGCAACATTTCGGTCAATGGCAAGTGCGCCAGGCCCAACTTGCGTGAACGGGTCTTGTCGACGAAGAAGCGGCTGGATTCAGCCATCAATGCCCGCTTGGGCGGTATGCAACTGAAGAAATCGCGAAAGGGACCTTCAACCATATAAGGGTGCAGTGTATTGATCAGGCGAAGGCCTGCCAACGGTATGCCTTGGCAAGTGCCAACCAGATAAGTCGTGTTCCAATTGTCATATTCATCCAATTCAATGCCATTTCTCACAGCGACCTTCCAATTAAGGCGATCACAGAAGACATGCTTGCGTAAGCCGTATAACTCGGCAACCCAGGGATGCGGGTCACGACGGTATTCAATCTTGTGAAAGTCGATAGTTATCATGTTGGGCTGTTCCCTTGCCTCAGGTATGGCGTTCGCGTGGGCGTTGGTATAACAACCTGCTGATTCTATCAACTGACGGCGCTGAGCAACCTGTACTTAAGTGCATGCAGGCCGTCGGTATTTCTCCAAATACCAAACACCTGCACCTAGATACAGTTGTCGTCATCGCAAAATTGGGCACACTTCTCGGGGCGTTGTGTAGGACGCCAGTTTTCACAACTTACAAGACGCTATTTGCCAGGCGCACGGTTGCGGTGGGTATCGAAAACCATCGTACCTTCGGCCCTGGCAGTTATCGCCTGCACTCAATGCCGCCCTTGTTCATACAAGGGTTGTCACGTCAGCACATCAATCAGGGAAGACAATGGAAAAGCCAGCCTCTCCAGCACCTCGCCGCGTCGTCGTTACTGGTTACGGTGCGATCTGCTCGCTCGGCCAGAACGCCGATGCTATCTGGGACGCGATGATGGATTACCAGATCGGCTATCGTCTGCACCGTTTTGATGATCCGACGATCCATGCGCGCTTCTTCGGTTTTATCGATGACTTTGGCCGCGAGGCCATGCGACCGTTCTCGAAGAAGATTTCCAAGATGTTGCCTCTGTTCGCCAAGTACAGCTTGGTGGCGGCCCATGAAGCATTGCACATGGCTTATGGCGACACACCACTGGATGACGTGGTCGCACCGTTCGACCGTGGTGTCGTTCTCGGCACCGGTTGGGGCGGGTTGGACACGGCGAACTTCAACAACAACGAATACTGCCAACAAGGCATTTCCACCTCGTTCGCCACGGTCATGTCGATGTGCAATGCCGCGACGGCTGCCATCACCATGAACTGGAACATGCGCGGCGTTCAAAACAGCCCGGTGGCAGCCTGCGCAACTGGCACCATCGCCATTGGCGAGGCCTATGAAGCGATTCGTGCCGGTCGAGCGAAAATGATGATCGCCGGTGGCAGCGAGTCGTTGAAAGAGCAGTTCAACGTCTGGTCGATCGACGTCATCCAGGCGTTGAGCAAGGAGCAGGAAAACCCGCGCCTGGCATGCTGTCCGTTCAGCAAAGGGCGAAGCGGTTTCATCCTGTCCGAAGGCGCAGCGGTACTGTGTCTTGAGGATTATGAGCTGGCCAAGGCCCGCGGCGCCAAGATCCTTGGCGAAATCACCGGCTACGCCAACTACTCGGACGCCTTCGACATGACGGCCCCGGCCGAGGACATGCTGGCTCGAGTGCGGGTGATTCAGGAAGTGTGCAGGCAAGCCAGTGTCGATGCACCGCACATTGATTACATCAACCTGCATGGCACCTCCACCCCGCTGAACGACGTCAACGAAGCCCGCTCCATCAAACTGGCGCTGGGTGACGCTGCCCATGGCATTCCGATGTCCAGCACCAAGTCGTACACCGGCCACCTGATTGGTGCAGCAGGTTCGATGGAAGCAATCTTCTGCCTCAAAGCCATTGCCCGCGGAACGATCCCGGCCACCATCCATCTGGATGAGGCCGATCCTGAGTGCGACCTGAACTTCGTCCCTAACGAGCACTTGCACGGACAGCACCTGGAAAACGTGCTGAACCTCAGCTTCGGGTTCGGTGGCGCCAATGCCGGCATCATGCTGCGTAAGGTGCAATGATCATGCAGTGGCAATTTGGCCCTGAACAGATCGAAGCGTGGGCTGATCTTTCCGGCGACCGCAACCCTATCCATTTTGACCTGGAAGCAGCGCGGCGCATGGACGCCGCGGATGTCGTGGTGCACGGCATGCTGGCGCTGCTGCCAATCAAACATCAAATGGGGCGTGTTGCCGAGGGCCGCGATGAGGACTGGGTACAGTTCAAGGCGCTACTGAAGGCGCCGGTCCTGCGCAACTGCCCTGTCGCGCTTGCTACCCGCCCCCGCAGTGCAAGCACTGCATTTACGCTGCGTTCAGAAAAAAGTGAAGGCGAGCATGTGCTCGGCCATGTGTCTCAAGTTCCGCCGCCAACGTGGACATCGAAATCCCCAGGCTTCGCGCTTGACCGGGAATATGTAGAGGCTTGGCTTACCCAGTTTCGTGACGGGTTGGGCAAGGGGCTAGATGATTGGGTGGCACTGGATGCGCTGATATTTTCCCACTTCATCCGCAACCATCTGGGGGTGATCTTCGAGCGCCTGTCCGGGCAATTTGCCCAACACCAGGTTCCCGAGCGTATCGAGGACATCACCAATCACCTGGTCGTCCAGACCAGTCACCAGATCACGTTCTGCACGCAACTGCGTTCATTGGGCAGTTTGCAATCCGATATCCGCTGCGAGATCGACAACATTCTGTTGATTGAAACACCAGGCAAGGCCGTCGGCACCCTCGACCTGGGTGTCGTCGTTAGCGGCAGCCATGTGATGACCATAACCCTAGGCTTGATGATTAAAACCGTTCTCACCCCCACAGGAGCGAAACAATGACCACCGTTGACCAAGTATTCACCATCGTTCGTGATCTGATCCTGGACCTCAAGGATGTCGACGACAACGAAGTGACCCTCGATACCACCATTGAAGCAATGGAGTTCGACAGCCTGGACTTCGTCGAGATGCAGGTGGTCGTGCAGAAAAAGATCGGCGTGGCGATCAACCCGGATTCGTTCGTCACCCGCAAGATCGCCACTTTGCGCCAGCTCTGTGAATTCATTGTTGAGCTCAAGGAATCGACTGCCGTCGAGGCCTGAGCCGCTGGGCCCAATTCATGGAGGAGCAGGAAATGTCTACGCTGACCAACAGTGTGCTCGCTATTTCCCCGGCGAGGGAGTCGAAGGTTCGCAAGTTAAGCGAAGTGTCGCATCACAAGACGATGGACCACGCGACCGTACTACCATGGGACCAGGACATCAATCGAAGCCTTTACCCCAAGGATCCCGAGCATCTGTGGATCAATGGAACACGCTATTGCGAAGGCTTGACCGAGGCCCAGAAACTGGAACTGGCCTGGCTCGAGACGGGCCGTGACATTTCCATGTTCATCTGGCTCGAGCAGACCATTCCGCCGTTATACATGGGCTACATCACGCAGTTCCATGACCGTATTTCGCCGGACCTGCAGGAATACCTGATGATCTTTTCCAAGGAAGAGATCGTTCATACCCTCACCTTCAAGCGCTTCATGGCCAAGGCTGGCCTGCAGATCTGGAACCCACCGGTCGGGCTCTATGAGTTGCTGACCCAGACACTGCCAAAAATGGAGCCGGCGGTTGGCGTGCTGTTCACGCTGTTGATCGAATGGGTTGCCGAAATGGGGGCCATGCACACCTCCCAAGGCGCTGCGGTCGAACCCATGACCCGTACCCTGTTCCGTGAGCATCACTATGACGAGGCACGGCACATCGCCTTTGGCCGCTGGATCAGCGAGTCCTACTTCGAAACTGCCAGCGCTGAATCGATCGCCCAGGTTAAAGCGATGAGCCGGAAAATCATTCCGGCGCTGATCGACATGTTCACCTACAACCCCGAGATCGCGTTGCACACTTCCTTCGCGTTTCCGATTGCAGTGGATGACAAGGCGAAAATCGAAGAGGTTTGGCGCTCACCGAACAATGCTCGACTGAACGACGCTCGCTTCGCCGAAATTTACGCCTGGATCGACAAGTTGGGGCTGCGGCAATGAGTTCTTCGACCTGGGACGCGGTCTTCGTGGGTACCGGGATCACGAGCCTGGCCTGCGCGGCCATGCTGGTCAAGCGTGATCGCGGTGCACGCGTCCTGATGCTCGACAAGCATATTGTGGTTGGGGGCTATGCCTCGACGTTCAGCCGGCCCAAGCAATCGGCGATTTTCGATTGCAGCCTGCACAAGCTCAGCGGCATGTCGGAAGGGGGCAACCTCATCCGCATCCTGCGGGATCTGGGCCTTGAGGATGAACTGAACCTGGTCTACCCCAACGACTATTTCTGCGCCTACCAGAACGGCACGGCGCTGCCGTTGGCTAACGATGCCGACCAGGTCGAACGGCAACTGATCGAACGGTTCCCTCATCAGGCAGAGCCCTTGGTTACCTTTTTCACTCAGGTACGCACCTATGGGCGCAACGGGTACTACCAGTTCCAGATGCTCGATGGCAGTTTCGAACCTGACATGGCGCAGTTGCGCTGGGCCCATCGTAACCTCAAGCACAAGACCGTGCGTGAAGCGTTGCATGAGTTGTTCGATGACCCCTACCTGATTGAAATTCTGGCAGCCCCTGGCATTTATGTTGGCGGCTACTCGGAGGATCTGGGCTACCTGTACTACCTGCATGTGGTGTATGCCACGCTCAATCGCGGCAACGCCTATGTCGCAGGCTCTTCCCAACGCTTGTCCGACTTGCTGGCGCAGCAGATCGAACAGGCCGGGGGCAAGATCATGCTCAGCACGCCTGTAGAAGAGGTGACCACCGACAACCAAGGCAATGTCACGGGGGTACGCACCCGTGCTGGTGAGTTTCATGCGCCACAGGTCTTCATCAATACCTCACCCCATTATGCTGTGGAGCATTTGTTCCAGGCGGATGTGGACCTGACGAGCACCCGAGAGAAGCTGGCCGCGTTGAAGCCGGCACGCTCGACCACCACGGTGTACCTGACCACGGATCAAGCACCCGAACAGCTGGGGCTGCGGCATAGCGAGTCGATGCTGTTTGCTGCGGACCCCGCGTTGGCAGCCGAGCTACGCATCAACGCCGAGCGCAGTGGTTTTCAGCCAGAGCTCTGTGAACAAGCCTTCTGGGCCATGTCCCCGATCGAGGTCACCAACTATCACGCCCTGGCACCCGCTGGCGGCAAGGTCGTGTGTATCAATGTGCTTGATTCCATCGCACATTGGCCTGCAAGGCGTACGGCGCAATATCGCGCGAAAAAGCAACGCGCGTGTGAGGTGCTGGTAGAGCGGCTGCTGGCTCAGATTCCTGAACTGCGTGGTCACATTCTGCATACGGAAGTGGCAACCCCGCATACCTATGTGCGCTTCACCAATAACACTGATGGCTCTGGCTACGGGGCGATGGTGGGTACCGACCTCAAAGGGCATGTCTTCCATCACGGCTTCCCGGTGCAGGGCGTGCAATTTCTCAGCGCTTGGGTAGCTGGCCCAAGTTACGAGGCCGCCTTTGGCTATGCCGAGATGAAAGCCAGGCAATGGAGACGCGCATGAGAGCGGTTGAACAGTCCCCCACCCGGTTTGGGATAGCCATTTCCAAACTTTTCATTCGCGTGATGTTCAGGCAGGTACAAGGGTGGGAGCGCGACGTACCCAGCCGGGCCGAGGGCTTCGTTGAGACGGCCAGCGACGGCAGCAAGCTGGAAGGTGCGGTGTTGCTGGCCAACCCAGCCAAAGCCAAGGGTGTTGTGCTGCTTTGCCATCCGTTCTTGAAATATGGCATGCACTACTTTTTTGAGAACGGCATCGATCAGGTATTCCTGGAACAGGGCTACCACGTCATTGCCTTCAACTTCAAAGGCTTTGGGCGCAGCACCATCGGTGGTCATGCATTCGCCGATGACGTCTTGTCCATTGCGCGAAAGATCGCCCGGGAATACCCAGGCCTGCCGATTCATCTTGTGGGCTGCTCATTTGGTGGCTACCACCTGTCACATGCCTTGGCACGGGACGCCTCGCCCTTCACCTCGGCAGTTCTGGACAGCGTGCCTGTCTCGGTTCGCAGCTATTTCACGCGTGGTCCGTTACGCCTTGCCATGCGCTGGATCAGCGGAAGCCGTCTGGCAGTGCCTACCGGTACTTGTGCGATCGACCATTCCCTCAAGAGCGTTCACCACCTGCCAATCGCTTACTTCTACGGGTTGAGTGACCGCTATATCCCCGAGGCGAGTGTGGCAAGGCTGAGCCTGGATTGCACATCCCTGCATGTGGTCGGCTTCGAAGCGTGTCGCCACCTGGAAAACCATAAGAAGCACCGGGATCGGTACTTCCAGGAGATCTTCGCGTTCTTCGCCCGTGCAGAATCTCATAAACCCGTTGTAACGGCCTGACTCTGGGCTCTTTGAATTAAGGAAACAGAACATGGATGTCCAACAGCTGGGCAAAGGCAAGTGGATACTCATCAGCGGCGGTACCCGCGGTATAGGGCGCGCACTTGTACAACACCTGGCGCGTGAGGGTTATGAGGTCGCGTTCACCTATCAATCCTCTGCTGACGCGGCCCGCCAGCTCGAGCAGGAGGTAGCCGCCAACGGTGGCCGGGCGCACGGGCATGCCTGTGACGGTCGGGACTTCCAGTCGGTCAGTTCATTGTGCGAACAGTTGGTCAACGATCTTGGCGGCCCCTATGGCTTGATCAACAACATGGGCGTGACTGGCGACCAGCTGTTGTTCAACCTCGATGTCGAGCGCTATCGCGACGTGGTTGCGACCAACCTCGACTCGGCGGTTTATTTCAGCAAGTCGTTGGTCCCGGCCATGGCTGGTGAACGGCGAGGCAAGATTTTGCACATGTCCTCCGTCAGTGGCGTAAAGGGGAACAAGGGCCAATTGGGTTATTCCGCGACCAAGGCCGCGATGATTGGTATCACCAAGACCATGGCGTTGGAACTGGCGCGCTTCAAGATCAATGTCAATGCCATCGCGCCCGGCTACATCGCCACGGACATGATCGATCAGATCCCCGATCATGTGCGCAAGTCGATCACCGACAACATCCCGCTCAAGCGCTTCGGTGAAGTACAGGAAGTTGCTGCATTGGCCAGCTTCCTGTTGTCACCGCAAGCCGACTACATCACTGGCCAGACCTTCCTGATCGACGGTGGCCTGACAGCCTGATTCGCCTTGCGCAATCTGCTGCGTGGTGATGCCTGGAGCATTCATGAGTCAATCATACGATACTGTTTTTGTAGGAGCAGGGCTGGGCGCGCTCGCCAGCGCCAGCCTGATGGCCCAACGGGGTCAAAAAGTCCTGGTGGTGGAAAAGCACAATATTCCGGGTGGTTACGCGAGCAATTTTCGCCGTAAAGACTTCACCTTCGATGTGTCCCTGCATTCGTTCGATGGTGTCGTCCGCGGTGCGCATTCATTCAAGGTGATCGAGGCTTGCGGTGTCGCGGACAAGATCGAGTTTCTCCATCACCCGACGCTCTATCGCTACCGTTCACCCGATATCGACATCACCGTAGGGCATCGCGACCTGGAAGGTTACAAACAGACCCTGTATCGCTGCTTCCCCGAGGAAATCGACAACATCAATCGGTTGTTCGCCGAGTCCAAGCGCAACTATAAGGACCTTTGCGGCTTCCTTTATTCACCCAAACCGTTCTGGATGCGATTTGTCGCGACCCCCTTCGCCTATCCCCGGGTTCTGCGCTATGGCCATGAAACGGTGGATAAGTACTTTTCCAGGTTCACCCGCAACGAACGCCTGAAGGAAGTACTGTCGGCACAGTGGAGCTACTACGGGCTGCCGGCGAAAGACTTGGCATTCGGCTATTTCTCGTACCCCTTCATCGACTATCTGGAAAACGGCGGCTACTCGATCAAGGGCGGCTCGCAGGCGCTTTCCTCGGCATTGGTCGAAGTTATCGAGGCGCACGGCGGCCGTGTCGAACTGGAGTCGGGAGTCCAGCAGATAATGGTCGACCGAGGCAGGGTCACCGGCGTCGTCACGCGCAGATCGGGGCCGGTGAAGGCCCGCAACGTCGTGGCCAATGTTTCGCCGCATGCCGTGGTGGGTTTGGCAGGAAAAGAGCACTTCTCCAGCAAATACCTCGCTCGGTTGAACCAGCTGAAGTTTTCGGTATCCGGCTTCCAGGTGTATCTGGGCCTGGATTGCCCGCTGAGTGAACTGGGTGTCGACCCTGAGGAATACATCCACTTCTTTTCACCCGGGAAAACGCAACGCGCGCAATTCGAACATATCCAGGCCGGCGAACTGCATCAGGACAACACCAGTTGGTCGATCAACTATTTCTCCAATGTCGATCCGTCCATGGTGCCGCCTGGAAAATCCAGCCTTGGCCTGTTCACCCTCACCGGCCCCGACGTTTGGCACTCGCTGGAAAAACTCGCTTACCGCCGCAAGAAAGCCGCGCTGACCGAGTTGTTGATCGCTAATGCCGAGCGCGTCATTCCAGGCCTGCGCGACCACATCGAAGTCTGTGAAGCAGGGTCACCGCGCACGATGACCAAGTTCACACAGAACCCACAGGGTGCGATCTATGGGTTCGAACAAACGCCTCAGCAGTCCGGACTGTTTAACCGTTTCCCGCAGAAGTATCCGGTAAAGGGGCTTTACCAGGTGGGCGCGTGGACGTTCCCTGGTGCTGGCTTCATCGGAACGATGTTGTCTGCCCGCTTGTTGGTTGACCGCTACTTCTAGCCAGTGATGTGCCCGTAAATACGACCTCGAGAGACTAACCATGACTTATGTAGTGACGGACAACTGCATCCAGTGCCGACACACCAACTGTGTGGATATATGCCCTGCAGACGCGTTCCACCTGGGGCCGAACTTCATCGTGATCAACCCGGAGGCATGCGTCGATTGTGGTCTCTGCCTGCCGGAATGCCCTGAAGAGGCGATTTTGCCGGAGAACCGCCTGGATGACGGTAATCGGTACTTCCTGGCGTTGAATGCCGAGCTTGCACAACATTGGCCCGTCATTCTCCAGAGCATCCCACCGCTGGACGATTACCAGAAGTGGAGTCATCAGCCGAACAAACTTGCACACCTTGTGCGCGAAGCCGAAGCGGTCGATCCGACCCGCGACCACCATCTGCAGCACGCTTGAAGTGCACCCGGACGAATGCCCATGCAAAGCTATGACCGATTCAAGACGCTGGAGAACGATACCTTCGACGTGATTGTCGTGGGTGCCGGCATTGGTGGACTGACCGCAGCCGCTACCCTCGCCAATCGTGGCAAGCAGGTATTGGTGCTGGACATGCACTATGAAATGGGGGGCTGCGCCACGGTCTTTCATCGTAAGGGCAAGGATTACGAGTTCGACGTAGGTCTTCATTACATCGGCGACTGTGGCAAGGAAGGGTTGATCCCGCGTATTTTACGCGGCGCCGGCATCGACGATGGTGAAATCAACTTTATCGAGCAGGATCCAGAAGGTTTCGAAACGCTCTGTTTCCCCGATTTTCAGTTTGCCGTGCCGCGCGGATATGAGCGCTTCCGGGAAAGGCTCATCGATGCGTTCCCCAAGGAAAAATCAGGCATCAACCGTTATTTCAAGATGCTACAGCAAGTCTGGGATTTCATGGGCATTCACTCCCGGCCGCTCTCGGCGCTATGGGTGCTGCCACGTTCCTGGATGCTGATGCGTCATTCGAAATCGACGGTCGCCCAGTTTCTCGACACCTGCACACAGGATCAGCGCCTGCGCGCCATCCTGACCGGGCAGCTTGGCGTTTACCATCAACCGCCCAGCAGGGCGACCATGGCTGGCCACGCTGCGGTGGTGAACCACTTCCTGCAAGGGTCATATTACCCGTCGGGAGGGGGGCAGATGTTCTCTGACAAACTCGGCGCGGTTGTCGAACGCAACGGAGGCAAGATCCTGCTGCGTTCCAAGGTCGAGCGTATCCTGGTCGAGAAGGGCCGCGCGGTAGGTGTCGAATTCAGTAACAAGCATCTGGGCAAACGTACGGTCAAGGCAGACGCGGTGATCTGCAACGCCGACATCAAACACACCTTGCTGGACTTGATCGGACGGGACCACCTCACGGCTAAAACCGTCACCAAGGCAGAGTGTTTCGAAATGTCGCCGGCTATGGGTGTGGTTTACCTGGGTGTCGATATGGACCTGAAGGCGATGGGGCTGAAGAACACCAATTATCGCATCTATCCCGGTTGCGACTACGAACGTGCCTACCGTGAGGTGTTCGCCGGACAGTTCCCGGATGAGCCCCATCTGTTCATCGGTAATGCCACCATGAAGGACCCGGACAATCCGGCCATTGCCCCGCCAGGCATCTACAACCTGCAATTTATGTCGGCAGTTCCTTCGAACCCGGAAAGCTGGGGTGTTACGCAGGCCGAGGTAGCGGATGGCAGCTACCGGAACAACCCAACGTACCTGGCCAAGAAGGAATGGTATGCGCGGCAACTGATTGCACTGGCTGAACGCGTGATACCGGGTATGTCGCAGCATATCGTGTATCAGGAAGTCTCCACCCCGTTCTCGGTGACCCGTTTCATCGGTTCAGCCGGTGGAACATCTTATGGCCTGGCATTCACGCCTGAGTACTTCCTGCATAATCGCCCGGGTACCAAAACCGAAATACGAAACCTGTTCTTGTGTGGCGCATCCACCCGCACCGGGCACGGGATATTTGGTGCTATGACGGGTGGTGTCGAAGCCGCTGCCGCTGTCGACGGCCGCAAGCTACGCTACCAGATCATGGATGTCGGCACGCGTGCTGAGGCCCAGGTAAGCGCTTGAGTCAACGCAACGCCGGGGGGTAAGGCCTGTCGTGCATGAGGCAGCTGGCACTGTGCAATTCATCATGGAGAGATGATATGTCGAATGACTACAACACCGCTTTGCTGCTGGCCGCGGGGCTTAGCCTACTGGCGTCGATCATGCACGTGGGGGTAATCCTGGTGGGGCCATCGTGGTATCGCCTGTTCGGCGCTGGCGAGCGTTTTGTGCGTGCGGCCCAGGCTGGGCGTTGGTATCCAGCGGTAGTAACGGCGGGCATCGCCCTGGTTCTCGCTACCTGGGGCCTGTATGCCTTGTCAGGAGCCGGAGTGGTCGATCCATTGCCCTTGTTACGACCTGCGCTGATCGCCATCACCGTGGTCTACCTGTTACGCGGCGTACTTGGCCCTTTTGCTCTGGCGGGTACCGGGCGCAGTGGCCGTTTCATCGTGGTCAGCTCGGCAATATGCTTGTTGTATGGCCTTGTGCACCTGGTCGGGCTCATTCAAGTGTGGCAGTTGCTCAATCCCACTGGCTGATTACGGCTGGCGAGAGCAAATCGGCAAGTGCATGAAAAGGTGGCTGTGCCGGGCTGACCATTGCTCGCTCGACCTTGGCCCAGTGGGTCCGGCAAACCGGTGTACGGCTCCAGCCGCTGGTCGATGCACTGCATGAAGCGGTGCTGAACCAGGGTGTGATTCACACCGATGAAACACCCGTGCAAATGCTCGCACCAGGCGAGAAGAAAACCCACCGGACCTACGTCTGGGCTTACACCACGACGCCGTTTTCAGCGCTCAAGGCAGTAATCTATGACTTCAGACCAAGCCGTACCGGCGAACACGCACGCAACTTTCTGGGCGACTGGAACGGCAAGTTGGTCTGAGATGACTTCGCCGGCTACAAAGCCGGTTTTGAGCAAGGCATCACTGAAATCGGCCGCAGGGCTCATGCTCGCCGCAAGTTCTTTGACCTGCATGTCGCGAACAAAAGCCAGTTGGCCGAACAGGCGCTGCACTCGATTGGCGGTTTGTACGAGGTTGAGCGCCAGGCTCGGGACATGACCATCGAAGACCGTTGGCGAATACGTCAGGAAATGGCGGTACCGATCAGCAAAACACTGCACGACTGGATGTTGGCCCAACGCGACTTGGCACCCAACGGATCAGCCACGACCAAAACCCTCGAATAAAGCGTGAAACGCCGGGTAGCGCTGACGCGCTACCTGGACGATGGGGCTGTACCCATCGGCAACAACAGGTCGAGAAGCAGCTACGGCCATGGATACTCGGTCGCTCGAACGGCTTGTTTGCCGGATCACTGCGCAGTGGCAAACGAGCTGCTGCAATCATGAGTCTGATCCAGTCAGCGCGCATGAATGGGCATGATCCGTATGCCTGTCTCAAAGATGTGCTGACGCGGCTGCCGACACAGCGGGCCAGTGAGATTGGGCAACTGCCGCATCAGCGGGTATCGGCCTGACTTACGCAAAGTGAGTTGGGCGTACGCTTACAAGATTACGACCTCAGGGAAGGATACAAAAATGCAATGCAAAGACGCGTGCGGGTCTTTCAAGTGGACAACGTATTACGAGCACCACAGAGACCGTCCAGCATCATCGCTTCTTCACACAGCAATCGGACTTGCGAGCACTCAGACAAACTCTAGAAAAGCTGTGGATCTGGGCTGTGGCTCTGGCAATGAGACTCGCGCTTTACTTCAAGCGGGCTGGGATGTTCTAGCTATCGACCGAGAGCCGGCCGCAATCGAAATGGTACACGCCATAGGTCTGGATCACCCTGCTGCAAAGCTAGAAACAGCTACCCAATGGTTTGAAAGCATCGAGGCTTTGCCACCCTCGTCATTGATCCATGCAGGCATGGCCTTACCATTTTGTCATCCAGATCACTTTGAAAAATTCTGGTCAGTTGTGACGTCTGCACTTCTCCCTGGAGGAGTGTTCGTGGGCCAACTCTTCGGTGACAAGGATGATTGGGCATCCGACCCGGAGAGGACCTTTCACTCTGAGTCAGAAGCCCGTGTGCTATTCCAAGACCTTAGCTTGAAGGCGTTCAAAATCCATGAATATGATGGGCCCAGCATGCGAGGCACGAAGCATTGGCATCGCTTTAACGTCATTGCCCAAAAGCCAGCGTCGAACGAGTGAGGCAACTTTAAGGAGCAGGAGCATTGCAGGCGGCGGGGTCGACTCACCGCCTCCTGCGACAGGTTTAATTCTCTAAATCTACAGCTTTATCACGAGCAGACCCCTTACTCGACAGTCACCGACTTGGCCAAATTACGCGGCTGGTCAACGTCGGTCCCCTTTAGCACGGCCACATAATAAGACAGCAACTGCAGCGGGATGGTGTACAGGATTGGCGCCAGGGCATCGGCAATGTGCGGCACCTTGATCACGTGGGTGCCTTCGCCATTGGTCATGCCAGCGTGCTCGTCGGCGAACACTACCAGCTCGCCACCACGGGCACGCACTTCCTGCAGGTTGGACTTCAGCTTCTCCAGCAGTTCGTTGTTCGGTGCAACGGTAACCACCGGCATGTCGTTGTCCACCAGAGCCAGCGGGCCGTGCTTCAACTCGCCTGCTGGGTAAGCTTCGGCGTGGATGTAGGAGATCTCTTTAAGCTTGAGAGCACCTTCCATCGCCACCGGGTACTGCGCGCCGCGGCCGAGGAACAGGGTATGGTGCTTGTCGGCGAACAGCTCGGCAATTTTCTCGACGGTGGCATCCATGGCCAGGGCTTCGCCCAGGCGGGTTGGCAGTCGACGCAGCTCTTCAACCAGCTCAGCTTCGACACCGGCTTCCAGCGTACCGCGCACCTGACCCAGGGCCAGGGTCAGCAGCATCAGCGAAACCAGCTGGGTGGTGAACGCTTTGGTCGAAGCCACGCCGATTTCAGGGCCGGCCAAGGTCAGCAGGGTCAAGTCCGACTCGCGTACCAACGAGCTGATACCCACGTTGCAGATCGCCAGGCTGCCAAGGAAACCCAACTCCTTGGCGTTGCGCAGTGCGGCCAAGGTATCGGCGGTTTCGCCGGACTGCGAGATGGAGACGAACAGCGTGTCCGGCTGCACCACCACCTTGCGGTAACGGAACTCGCTGGCCACTTCCACCTGGCAAGGGATGCCGGCCAGGCTTTCCAGCCAGTAACGCGCAACCATACCGGCGTGGTAGCTGGTGCCACAGGCAACGATCTGCACGTTGCGCACCTTGGCAAACAGGTCGGCAGCTTGCGGGCCAAAGGCCTGGACCAGCACGTTGTCCTTGCCCAGGCGGCCTTCAAGCGTGCGCTGAACAACGCTTGGCTGCTCGTGAATTTCCTTGAGCATGAAGTGACGGTAAGCGCCCTTGTCGGCAGCCTCGGCACCTTCATGATACTGCACGGTTTCGCGCTGGACCTTGTTGCCCTGCTGGTCCCAGATGGAGACCTGATCACGGCGAATTTCAGCGATATCGCCTTCTTCCAGGTACATGAAGCGGTCAGTAACCTGGCGCAGCGCCAGTTGATCGGACGCCAGGAAGTTCTCGCCAAGGCCCAGGCCGATTACCAGCGGGCTGCCACTGCGTGCGGCGACCAGGCGGTCCGGCTGCTTGGCACTGATCAGCGCCAGGCCGTAAGCACCATGCAGGCGCCTCACCGCCGCCTTCAGGGCGTCGGTCAGGTCTGGAATGCTCTTCAGGGTGTGGTGGATCAGGTGGACGATGACTTCGGTATCGGTCTGCGAAGTGAAGACATAGCCCAGCCCTTTCAGCTCTTCGCGCAGTTCCTCGTGGTTCTCGATGATGCCGTTGTGCACCACGGCCACGTCATTGCCCGAGAAGTGCGGGTGGGCGTTGCCTTCAGTTGGCGCGCCGTGGGTAGCCCAGCGGGTGTGGGCAATACCCAGCTGGCCTGCCAATGGGTCATCAGCAACAGCAACCTCCAGCTCGCTGACCTTGCCGATGCGGCGGCGGCGCTGCAGTTCACCGTTCTGGGTGAGTACAGCCAAACCGGCGCTGTCGTAACCGCGGTATTCAAGACGCTTGAGGCCTTCGATCAGGATGGCTGTGATATTACGCTCGGCGACAGCACCAACGATTCCACACATGTTTTATTGCTCCTGGCTGATCGCGGCGCAGATCAGGTTGATGCCGCGGGCTTGAATTTGTTCGCGCGCTGCTGCTGGCAGGCGTTCATCTGTAATAAGGGTGTGCACGCTGCCCCAGGGCAGCTCGAGGTTAGGGATCTTGCGCCCCACCTTGTCCGACTCGACCATCACGATCACTTCACGGGCAACTTCCGCCATGACCCGGCTCAGCCCAAGAAGTTCGTTGAAGGTAGTGGTACCCCGGCCGAGGTCGATGCCGTCGGCACCGATGAATAATTGGTCGAAATCGTAGGAGCGCAATACCTGCTCCGCGACCTGGCCCTGGAACGATTCGGAATGCGGGTCCCAGGTGCCACCGGTCATCAGCAGCACCGGCTCGTGTTCGAGGTCGCAGATTGCGCGGGCCACATTGAGTGAATTGGTCATCACCACCAGACCTGGCTGGCGCCCCAGTTCGGGGATCATTGCCGCCGTGGTGCTGCCGCTGTCGATGATAATGCGCGCATGTTCGCGGATACGTCCGACGGCGGCACGCGCAATGGCCTTTTTATAGGAAGAGACGGGTTGTGCCGGTTCACCGAGCAACTCTTGCGGCACCGGCACCGCACCACCGTAGCGGCGCAACAACAAGCCGTTGGTTTCCAAGGCAGCGAGGTCTTTGCGAATGGTCACTTCCGAGGTGGCGAAACGCTTGGCCAACGCGTCCACACTTACCTCACCCTGCTCGCTGAGCAAAGCCAGAATATTGTGTCGCCGTTGTGGTGTGTTTCGTTTCGACATGTGCCTTTAAGTTTCGATTCGAAAGTTAGTGGTTGCAATCAAAACCTAAGACGAGCGATTCGTCAAGCTGTCGCTGACCTGTGGATTGTTTCCTCTGCTTTGGCGCGGTCCTGTAGACGCGGGACAGGGCCAATAAAAAAGCCGACTTATTCACATAAGTCGGCTTTCGATCGAAATGGCTGTGAATAACTCAGCTCTTCTTGATCTTCTCCGGGCGCTTCCAGCCCGATATGTTGCGCTGGCGCGCACGGGCTACAGCCAGGTCACCCGCTTCTACGGCCTGGGTGATAGTCGAACCGGCTGCGGTGGTCGCGCCGGCCTTGATTTCCACAGGTGCCACCAGCGAGTTGTTCGAACCGATGAACACGTCTTCACCCATCACGGTCTTGAACTTGTTGGCACCATCGTAGTTGCAGGTGATGGTGCCGGCGCCGATATTGGTCCGCGCACCGATTTCGGCATCACCCAGGTAAGCCAGGTGTCCAGCCTTGGCCCCTTCACCCAGGTGGGCGTTTTTCAGTTCGACGAAGTTACCCACATGGGCCTTGGCTTCCAGTACGCTGCCCGGGCGCAGGCGGGCGAACGGGCCAGCATCGCTGCCTTCTCCCATCACCGCGCCTTCAAGGTGGCTGTTGGCCTTGACCACCGCGCCTTTGCGCAGGGTCGTGTTCTTGATCACGCAGTTAGGGCCGATCTGCACATCGTCTTCGATGACCACCTTGCCTTCGAGAATCACGTTGATGTCGATCAGCACGTCACGACCTACGCTCACTTCACCACGAACATCGAAGCGTGCCGGGTCGCGCAGGGTAACTCCCTGAGCCATCAGACGGCGGCCTTCACGCAACTGGTAGTGACGCTCAAGCTCGGACAGCTGGCGGCGGTCGTTGGCGCCCTGCACTTCCATAGCATCGTGTGGCTGTTCAGTTGCCACCACCAAGCCATCGGCCACTGCCATGGCGATTACGTCAGTCAGGTAATACTCGCCCTGGGCGTTGTTGTTCGACAGCCGGCCCATCCAGTCGGCAAGACGCGCGGCTGGCAGGGCCAGAATTCCAGTGTTGCCTTCCTTGATCGCTTTTTGCGCGTCGTTGGCGTCCTTGTGCTCAACGATGGCAGTTACCTTGCCCTGCTCGTCACGCACGATTCGGCCATAGCCGGTCGGATCGTCGAGGGTGACTGTAAGCAGTCCCAGCTGCTGATCGTTGGCCTTTGCCAACAGACGCTGCAGGGTCTCCACTTCGATCAACGGCACGTCGCCGTATAACACCAGCACAGTGTCAGCGGTCAGCGCCGGCAGTGCCTGGGCAACAGCGTGACCGGTACCCAGCTGTTTATCCTGCATGACGAAATTCAGGTCGTCAGCGGCCAGGCGCTCGCGAACCAGTTCGGCACCATGGCCAATGACCACATGAATACCTTGCGGCTGAAGTTGGCGCGCGCTGTGGATAACATGGCCGAGCATGGAATTGCCAGCTACCGGGTGCAACACTTTGGGCAGCGCCGAGCGCATGCGGGTGCCTTGGCCGGCGGCGAGAATAACGATATCGAGTGACATTACTGGCTACCAATCCTGGGCGGTCAGTGAAAGACCGTGGGGGGAGAAAACAGAAAAAGAAAAAGGGTAGCCGAGGCTACCCTTTTACTCAATCGCAACAGAAGTTATCAGCCGTAGCCGATTACTTGCCTCTGCGCATTTGCTGGACGGTACGCAGCTGAGCTGCGGCCTCGGCCAGACGTGCGGCGGCGGCGCCGTAGTCGAAGTCCGCGCCTTTCAGATTCAGGGCGTTCTCGGCAGCCTTGAGGGCCTCCTGAGCCTGAGCTTCATCCAGGTCTGCAGCACGTTGCACGGTATCGGCAAGCACCTTGACCATGTTCGGCTGAACCTCGAGGAAACCACCAGAGATGTAGAACACCTCTTGTGCGCCACCCTGCTTGGTCAGCGTGATCGGACCAGGCTTGAGATTGGTGATCAGTGGCGCATGGCCTGGAGCGATACCAAGATCACCCAGGTTACCGTGCGCAACCACCATCTCGACCAGGCCGGAGAAGATCTCTCCTTCCGCGCTGACGATATCGCAATGGACTGTCATAGCCATCTGCTTGCCTCAACCTGATAGCGCCCCTTGCGGGGCGCAGGAATTACAGTTTCTTGGCTTTCTCGATCGCTTCGTCGATGCTGCCGACCATGTAGAACGCTTGTTCTGGCAGGTGGTCGTAGTCACCTTTGAGGATGCCGCTGAAGCCAGCGATGGTGTCTTTCAGGGAAACGTACTTGCCTGGCGAACCGGTGAAGACTTCTGCCACGAAGAACGGCTGCGACAGGAAGCGCTGGATCTTACGAGCGCGGGCTACCAGTTGCTTGTCGGCTTCGGACAGTTCGTCCATACCCAGGATCGCAATGATGTCCTTCAGCTCTTTGTAGCGCTGCAGAACATACTGAACGCCACGAGCGGTCTCGTAGTGCTCGTTGCCGATCACGTTCGGGTCCAGCTGGCGCGAAGTCGAGTCCAGTGGGTCGACCGCTGGGTAGATACCCAGGGAGGCGATGTCACGGGACAGAACGACGGTGGCGTCCAAGTGGGCGAAGGTGGTCGCTGGCGACGGGTCGGTCAAGTCGTCCGCAGGTACATATACGGCCTGTACGGAGGTGATCGAACCTTCCTTGGTGGAGGTGATGCGCTCTTGCAGAACGCCCATCTCTTCAGCCAGGGTCGGCTGGTAACCTACTGCCGAAGGCATACGGCCCAGCAGTGCGGATACTTCGGTACCGGCCAGGGTGTAACGATAGATGTTGTCGACGAACAGCAGAACGTCGTTACCTTCGTCACGGAACTTCTCGGCCATGGTCAGGCCGGTCAGCGCTACACGCAGACGGTTTCCTGGTGGCTCGTTCATCTGACCGTAGACCAGCGCTACCTTGTCGAGAACGTTGGAGTCCTTCATCTCGTGGTAGAAGTCGTTACCCTCACGAGTACGCTCACCCACACCAGCGAACACGGAGTAACCGCTGTGTTCCATGGCGATGTTACGGATCAGTTCCATCATGTTTACGGTCTTGCCGACACCGGCACCACCGAACAGACCAACCTTACCACCCTTGGCGAACGGGCAAACCAGGTCGATAACCTTGATGCCGGTTTCCAGCAGGTCGTTGCCGCCCGCCTGGTCAGCGAACGAAGGCGCTGGCTGGTGGATACCGCGACGCTCTTCTTCGCCGATCGGGCCGGCTTCGTCGATCGGGTTGCCCAGTACGTCCATGATACGGCCCAAGGTGGCCTTACCAACTGGAACGGAAATGGCAGCGCCGGTGTCGACGACATCCAGACCGCGCTTCAGGCCTTCGGTCGAGCCCATCGCAATGGTACGAACCACGCCGTCGCCCAGCTGCTGCTGAACTTCCAGGGTGGTTTCCGCGCCTTGTACTTTAAGCGCGTTGTATACACTCGGCACGACGTCACGTGGGAATTCCACGTCGATGACGGCGCCGATGATTTGAACGATACGTCCGCTACTCATAGCTGGATCCTCTGAATATGTGAACCGTTAAACCGCGGCAGCGCCGCCGACGATTTCCGAGATCTCCTGGGTGATCGCAGCCTGACGCGCCTTGTTGTAGATCAACTGAAGCTCTTTGATCAAATCACCGGCGTTGTCTGTGGCGTTCTTCATGGCGATCATCCGGGCCGCTTGTTCAGCAGCGTTGTTCTCGACCACCGCCTGGTATACCTGCGACTCCACGTAGCGCACCATCAAGCCGTCCAGCAGCTCTTTTGCGTCGGGTTCGTACAGGTAGTCCCAGTGATGCTTGAGATCCTGATCCGGGGTTGCCACCAACGGTACCAATTGCTCGACCGTCGGCTTCTGGGTCATGGTATTGATGAACTTGTTCGAAACCACCGAGAGGCGATCGATACGGCCGTCCAGGTAGGCGTCCAGCATCACTTTGACGGAGCCGATCAGATCGTTGATCGATGGCTCTTCGCCCAAATGGCTGATCGCTGCTACGACGTTGCCGCCAAAGATGCGGAAGAAAGTCGCACCCTTGCTGCCGATCACGCACAGGTCGATTTCAACGCCCTGTTCGCGGTTTGCGCTCATGTCCTTGACCAGGGCCTTGAACAGGTTGGTGTTCAAGCCACCGCACAGACCACGGTCACTGCTCACCACGATATAACCGGCGCGCTTTACAGGGCGCTCGATCATGAACGGGTGGCGGTATTCCGGGTTGGCGTTGGCCAGATGACCGATCACCTGGCGGATACGCTCCGCGTAAGGACGGCTAGCAGCCATGCGCATTTGTGCCCTGCGCATTTTGCTGACCGCCACTTTCTCCATGGCGCTGGTAATTTTTTGCGTGCTTTTGATGCTCGCAATCTTACTGCGAATCTCTTTTGCGCCTGCCATGTATCACCTATCAGGTTAGCAAGCGGGGGCCAGGGCCCCCGCTGCGGCTTACCAGGTCTGGGTGGCCTTGAACTTCTCGATACCGGCTTTCAGGCCTGCGTCGATTTCGTCGTTGAAGTCACCCTTCACGTTGATCTTCGCCATCAGTTCAGCGTGATCACGGTTGAAGAAGGCGATCAGTGCTTGCTCGAAGCTGCCGATCTTGGAGACTTCTACGTCGGTCAGGAAGCCACGCTCAGCGGCGTACAGCGACAGGGCCATGTCCGCGATGGACATTGGCGCGTACTGCTTCTGCTTCATCAGCTCGGTAACGCGCTGACCATGCTCCAGCTGCTTGCGGGTCGCTTCGTCCAGATCGGACGCGAACTGGGCGAATGCAGCCAGTTCACGGTACTGAGCCAGAGCGGTACGAATACCACCGGACAGCTTCTTGATGATCTTGGTTTGAGCGGCACCACCCACGCGGGATACCGAAACACCGGCGTTCACTGCAGGGCGGATGCCCGAGTTGAACATGGCCGATTCCAGGAAGATCTGACCGTCGGTGATGGAAATCACGTTGGTCGGAACGAACGCAGAAACGTCGCCAGCCTGGGTTTCGATGATCGGCAGAGCGGTCAGGGAACCGGTTTTGCCAGTGACAGCACCGTTGGTGAACTTCTCGACGTACTCTTCCGAAACGCGCGATGCACGCTCCAGCAGACGGGAGTGGAGATAGAACACGTCGCCTGGGTATGCTTCGCGTCCTGGTGGACGGCGCAGCAGCAGGGAGATCTGACGGTAGGCAACGGCCTGCTTGGACAGGTCATCGTAAACGATCAGTGCGTCTTCACCGCGGTCGCGGAAGAACTCGCCCATGGTGCAACCGGCGTATGGCGCCAGGAATTGCAGTGCGGCGGATTCCGAAGCACTGGCAACAACCACGATGGTGTTGGCCAGGGCGCCGTTTTCTTCCAGCTTGCGAACGATGTTGGCAACGGTGGAACGCTTCTGGCCGACAGCAACATAAACACAGAAAATACCGGAGTCTTTCTGGTTGATGATGGCGTCGATGGCCATGGCGGTCTTGCCGATCTGACGGTCGCCAATGATCAGCTCACGCTGGCCACGGCCGACAGGGATCATGGCGTCGACGGATTTGTAACCAGTCTGTACAGGCTGGTCTACCGACTTACGCCAGATCACGCCTGGAGCAACTTTCTCGACTGCGTCGGTCTCGGTGTTGCCCAGAGGACCTTTGCCATCGATAGGGTTGCCCAGTGCGTCGACGACGCGACCCAGCAGTACCTTACCAACCGGAACTTCCAGGATGCGGCCGGTGCACTTGGCGCTCATGCCTTCGGCGAGGGTGTCGTATGCACCCAGGATCACTGCACCTACGGAGTCTTGCTCCAGGTTCAGGGCCATGCCGTAGACGCCGCCAGGGAACTCGATCATTTCGCCGTACATGACGTCGGCCAGACCGTGGATCCGCACGATACCGTCGGATACCGAAACAACGGTACCTTCGTTACGGGCTTGGGAGCTCACATCGAGGTTATCGATGCGGCCCTTGATGATTTCACTAATTTCGGAAGGATTGAGTTGCTGCATTGCTCTGCTGCCCCTTCAAACTCAAGATTTCAATGCTTCGGCCAGTTTCGCGATTTTGCCGCGAACAGAGCCATCGATTACCAGGTCACCGGCGCGGATGACGACGCCGCCAATCAGGCTGGCATCCTCCGACGCGTGCAGGCGCACTTCCTGGCCTAACCGTGCACTGAGAACCTTGGCGAGTTTGTCTTGCTGTTCTTGGTTCAACGCGAAGGCACTGGTGACTTCCACGTCCACGGATTTCTCTTGCTCGGCCTTGTACAGGTCGAACAGGGCGGCAATCTCCGGCAGAAGCAGGAGACGGTCGTTTTCCGCGGCAACATGAATGAAATTCTGTGCCTGTGCATTGAACTTGTCACCGCACACGTCAATGAACGTGGCGGCCTTTTCTGCGCTCGTCAGTCGCGGGGCCTTGAGCAGGCGCTGCATGGTGTCGTCTTGCGACACCGCAGCAGCCAGGCCGAGCATGGCTGACCAATTGGCCAGTTGCTGATGGGCCTGGGCATGCTCAAAGGCAGCCTTAGCGTAAGGTCGGGCCAACGTGGTCAGTTCTGCCATGATCGCCCTCGCTTAAATTTCAGCGGCCAGTTTGTTAACCAGCTCCGCATGCGCGTTTTGATCGATTGTGGCGCCAAGGATCTTTTCAGCACCACCAACGGCCAGAGCACCCACTTGGGCACGCAGGGCGTCTTTAGCGCTGTTCAGTTCCTGTTCGATCTCGGCCAGAGCCTGAGCCTTCACACGGTCAGCTTCGACGCGAGCCTGTTCACGGGCTTCGTCGACAAGCTGAGCAGCGCGTTTCTTGCTTTGCTCGATGATTTCGGCTGCCTGTGCTTTAGCTTCACGCAGTTGCTGACCCGCTTTCTCTTGGGCCAGCTCCAGGTCGCGAGCTGCGCGGTTGGCAGCGTCCAAGCCGTCGGCAATCTTCTTTTGGCGCTCTTGCAGGGCAGTGATGACCGGAGGCCATACATACTTCATGCAGAAGAGTACAAAAATCAGGAAAGCAACGGATTGGCCAATCAGGGTTGCATTAATGTTCACGCCAACACCTCGCTCGGTCTTAATTCATACAGCCATCAACTCGTGGTGACGAGTGATTAGCCGGCGATCTGACCAACGAACGGATTCGCGAAGGTGAAGAACAGAGCGATACCAACACCGATCATGGTTACGGCGTCGAGCAGACCGGCAACGATGAACATTTTGACCTGCAGCATCGGAACCATTTCTGGTTGACGAGCAGCGCCTTCCAGGAATTTGCCACCCAGCAGGCCGAAACCAATGGCGGTACCCAGAGCACCCAGGCCGATCAGCAGAGCAACAGCGATAGCGGTCAGACCAACTACAGTTTCCATCTTTCCTCCCGACTTTTACGTCGTATTGGTTAGGTTTTTAGTTTGAAGCGGTAAAACAAATCGTTTGGTACAGCATGCCCTTGCGGACTTTTTAAGCCCTCCCCCCGTACAGGCAGGGAAGGCTATCAGACACGCCAGGCGGTCTTAATGGTTATCTTCGTGAGCCATCGACAGGTAGACGATGGTCAGCATCATGAAGATGAAAGCTTGCAGGGTGATGATCAGGATGTGGAACACAGCCCACGCCCATTGCAGCACCACACCCAGGCCGCTGAGCCACAGCAGGCCGGAGCCGAACATTACAGCGATCAGGATGAACACCAGCTCGCCAGCATACATGTTGCCGAACAGACGCAGTGCCAGCGAGATCGGCTTGGCGATCAGGGTGACGAATTCCAGCAGGAAGTTGACCGGAATCAGCAGGATCTGCACGAAGATATTCTTGCTGCCAAACGGGTGCAGGGTCAGCTCACCGATGAAGCCGCCCAGGCCCTTGACCTTGATGCTGTAGAAGATGATCAGGGCGAAGACGCAGAAGGCCATGGCCAGGGTCGCGTTCGGGTCGGTGGTCGACACGGCGCGGAACGGAATGTGCGGGTCACCGGAAATCAGGATGGCCAGCTGAGGAATCCAGTCGACCGGTATCAGGTCGACGGCGTTCATCAGGAATACCCAGACGAAAATGGTCAGCGCCAGCGGCGCGATTACCGGGCTACGGCCGTGGAAGGAGTCCTTCACGCTGCCGTTGACGAAGTCGACCATCACTTCAACGAAGTTCTGCAGACCGCCAGGTTGGCCGGAAGTCGCCTTCTTGGCCGCCATGCGGAAGATCAACAGGAAGATCAGACCCAGCGCGACGGACCAACCCAGGGTGTCCAGGTGGAACGCCCAGAAGCCCATTGCCTTGGCTTCTGCAGCCGAATGGGCGAAGCCCCAGCTGCCGTCTGGTAGTTGACCGTAGGTCAGGTTCTGCAAGTGGTGCTGGATATAGCCCGAAGCGGTTTCTGCTGCCATGGTTGCCTCAAACGCCCTAAGGTCTCGAAAGTCTTTTATTCATCAGCAGGGGCGCGAACCAGCTGACCAAAAGGGTCAACACGAAGACGCCGAATACTGCTAGCGGCGCCAGTGGCTTCACTCCTGCAAAGGTCAGTGCAAAAAGCACTGCCGTCAAAATCATCTTGCCTGCCTCGCCAGCGTAAAACGACTTGACGATAGCTTGTGCCGCCCGAGCCCCGCTGAAGCGAAAAGCCTTCCAGGCGAAATACACATTGGGCAGCCAGGCAATCAAACCTCCGCAAAGGCCTGAATATCCACTGACCGACCCTTTCCACTGCCACAACACCAAGGTTGCCAGCAGCAGTACGACAAATTGAGCCAGCAGTACCGGAAAAACCGCCCAGCGATGGAAAGGCAGGCGGTTTGGCGTGCGTATTTCCATCACAACTGCTCCTCGGAAGTCGACCAACAAGTCAGCTATGACTTGGCATAATTTGTGCCGACAAAATGCGCGCAGAGTATAGGGGTGGATTAACCCCTATTCAACTCTTCGGTAGTGATTTCCGACTTCACGCTACAACAGGAATTGTTTCAGCGGATGTGAGCGAGCACGCCTTGCAACTCGTCAAGCGAGTTGTAGCGAATAACCAACTGGCCTTTGCCCTTGTTGCCATGACGGATCTGCACGGCCGAGCCCAGGCGCTCTGCGAGCCGCTGTTCAAGGCGTGCGATATCCGGATCAGGTTTGCTCGGTTCGACCGGATCAGGCTTGTCGCTGAGCCACTGACGGACCAGTGCTTCGGTTTGGCGCACGGTGAGGCCACGTGCGACAACATGACGCGCCCCCTCCTCCTGACGATTTTCATCCAGGCCGAGCAATGCACGGGCATGCCCCATCTCCAGGTCACCGTGGGCGAGCATGGTCTTGATCGCATCGGGCAAGGTAATGAGGCGCAGCAGGTTGGCCACGGTCACCCGCGACTTGCCCACAGCGTCAGCCACCTGCTGCTGGGTAAGCTCGAATTCCTGTTGCAGGCGCTGCAGGGCCATGGCCTCTTCCAATGGGTTGAGGTCTTCGCGCTGGATGTTCTCGATCAATGCCATGGCGATGGCGGCTTCGTCGGGCACTTCGCGGACCATGGCCGGGATCGTGTCCAGGCCGGCCTGCTGGGTAGCGCGCCAACGGCGCTCACCGGCGATGATCTCGTATCGGTTGTCGCCAATCGGGCGCACCACGATCGGTTGCATCACACCATGGTTGCGAATCGAGTGCGCAAGCTCTTCCAGCGCCTCCGGGTCCATATCCCGGCGAGGCTGATACTTGCCACGCTGGACCAGCTCGACCGGCAGGTGTTGCAGTTCTTTCTGGTCGATCTTCACAGCCTGCTCTTCGAGCGCGCTGACGGAAGGACCACTGAGCAGTGCATCCAACCCACGTCCGAGACCCCGTTTCTTGACGGCCATACGGATTCCTTAAGTTGTTTGTGCAGTGCGTGATGGACGGCGTTGACGGCGTACCAGTTCCCCTGCCAGGGCCAGGTAAGCCAGCGCGCCCCGCGATTGCTTGTCGTAAGCAAGGGCTGGCATGCCGAAGCTGGGGGCCTCGGCCAAGCGAATGTTGCGCGGAATGACCGTGTCGTACAGCTGAGGGCCAAAGTGCTCCTTCAACTGCGCCGAAACATCGTTGTTCAGGCTCAGACGCGGATCGTACATGGTCCGCAGCAGGCCCTCGATCTTCAACTCCGGGTTCAACCGGGCGGCGATGCGCTTGATGTTATCCACAAGGTCGCTGAGACCTTCCAGCGCGTAGTACTCACACTGCATGGGGATAATTACGCCATCGGAAGCGACCAGCGCATTGAGCGTGAGCATCGACAGCGACGGTGGGCAGTCGATGAGGATGTAGTCGTAGTTATCGCGGATGGGCGCCAGCGCGTTGCGCAGACGGCTCTCCTTGACCTGCATTTCCAGCAGCACCACCTCAGCGGCGGTCAGGTCACGGTTGGCCGGCAGCAACTGGAAGCCTCCGTGCTCGGAGTAGTGCATAGCCTGGGCCAAGTCGCACTCCCCGATCAGCAGGTCGTAGACCGAGTGCTCGAGCTCGTGCTTGTCCACACCGCTGCCCATGGTGGCGTTGCCCTGCGGATCGAGGTCGATCAGCAGGACACGACGCTTGGTCGCAGCCAGCGAGGCGGCGAGATTGATACAGGTGGTTGTCTTGCCCACACCACCTTTCTGGTTCGCGATTGCGAATACCTTAGCCATTGTTGCGAGTGTTCCCAGTCATGCCTTGCGGCGCAGTATCAGCAGATGGCGCTGGCCCTGGCAACCCGGAACGGTCAGGGCCTGTTCGCTTTCCACTGTGAAGTCTGCGGGCAATGCTACCAGTTCATCGGCAGGATGCAGCCCCTTCATTGCAAGCCATTGCGTCCCGGTGTCGCCCAAGTGGCGGGTCCAATTGGTGAAGTTCTCCATGCTGCTGAAGGCGCGGGAGATGATTCCGTCGAACGGTTGTGGCGGCTGGAAGGCCTCGACCCGGCTGTGGATAACCGTGAGGTTGTCCAGCTTGAGTTCCATTTTCACCTGTGTCAGGAAACGGGTCTTCTTGCCATTGGCGTCCAGCACGGTCACCCGCTTGTGCGGATGCAAAATTGCCAACGGGATCCCCGGCATGCCTCCACCGCTGCCGACGTCCAGCCAACTGTCACGTTCGCTGTGGATAAACGACATGACACTGAGGCTATCCAGGAGATGGCGTGAAACCATCTCGTCCGGGTCGCGCACGGCAGTCAGGTTGTACGCTTTGTTCCATTTGATCAGCAGGGCCAGGTAGCCGAGCAGCTTTTCGTGATGCTCGGCGCTCAGCTCGACTCCGAGTTTGCGCGCACCTGTGGACAACTCTTCAGCGTGTTGCGGGGTGACCAGGGAACTCAAGCGCTTTGCTCCAATTCGCGGCCAGCGCCGCGTTTTTTCAAGTGTATCAACAACAGGGAAATCGCCGCCGGGGTCACGCCAGGGATGCGCGAAGCCTGCCCCAAGGTTTCCGGACGGGTCTGGCCCAGCTTGCCCTGGATCTCCTTGGACAGGCCGGAGATCGTCGAGTAGTCGATATCCACAGGCAGGCGGGTGTCTTCGCTGGCACGCAGTCGGGCGATTTCATCCTGCTGGCGGTCGATGTAACCCGCGTATTTGGTGCGGATCTCGACCTGCTCGGCGACCTGCTGGTCGATCGCTTCACCACCGGTCGCCTCAATCAGGCCGGCGTAATCGATTTCCGGCCGCGCCAGCAGGTTGAGCAGGCTGTATTCGTGGCTAAGCGGTGTACCAAACTTATCCACAATCGCTTGGCCTTGCTCAGTGTTCGGGCGCACCCAGGTCGATTTCAGGCGCTGTTCCTCACGCTCGATACCGTCGCGCTTGGCACAGAACGCGGCCCAGCGCTGGTCATCGATCAGGCCCAGTTCACGGCCCTTTTCGGTCAGGCGCAGGTCGGCGTTGTCTTCGCGCAGGATCAGGCGGTACTCGGCGCGCGAAGTGAACATGCGGTACGGCTCCTGAGTACCCAGGGTAATCAAGTCGTCGACCAGCACACCGATGTAGGCTTCATCGCGGCGCGGGCACCAGCTGTCGCGACCTTGCGCACGCAGTGCAGCGTTGGTCCCGGCCAGCAGGCCTTGGGCACCGGCTTCTTCGTATCCGGTGGTGCCGTTGATCTGCCCGGCGAAGAACAGACCGCCGATGACTTTGGTCTCGAGGCTGTACTTGAGGTCACGGGGATCGAAGTAGTCGTACTCGATGGCATACCCGGGGCGCACGATGTGGGCGTTTTCCATGCCGCGGATCGAACGGACCAGCTCCAGTTGCACGTCGAACGGCAGCGAAGTGGAAATACCGTTGGGATACAGCTCATGGGTGTTCAAGCCTTCCGGCTCAATGAACACCTGGTGGCTTTCCTTGTCGGCGAAGCGGTGGATCTTGTCTTCGATCGACGGACAGTAACGCGGGCCGACACCTTCGATCACGCCCGAGTACATCGGTGAACGGTCGAGGTTCGAGGCAATGATCTCGTGGGTGCGCGCATTGGTGTGGGTAATCCAGCAGCTCACCTGACGCGGGTGCATTTCAGCATTGCCCATGAACGACATCACCGGGATCGGCGTATCGCCCGGCTGTTCGGTCATTACCGAGAAATCCACAGAGCGGCCGTCAATGCGTGGCGGGGTACCGGTTTTCAGACGGCCGACGCGCAGCGGCAGTTCACGCATGCGGTGGGCCAGGGCAATCGAAGGTGGATCACCGGCGCGACCACCGGAATGGTTTTGCAGACCAATGTGGATAAGGCCGCCGAGGAAGGTACCGGTAGTCAGTACCACCGATTCGGCAAAGAAACGCAGGCCCATCTGGGTCACCACGCCTTTGACCTGGTCCTGCTCGACGATCAGGTCGTCGCAGGACTGCTGGAATATCCACAGGTTTGGCTGGTTTTCCAGGATTTCACGCACCACTGCCTTGTAGATGGCGCGGTCGGCTTGTGCACGGGTGGCACGTACGGCCGGGCCCTTGCGGTTGTTCAGAACGCGGAACTGGATGCCGCTCTTGTCGGTGGCCAGCGCCATGGCGCCGCCGAGCGCATCGATCTCTTTGACCAGATGGCTTTTGCCAATACCGCCGATGGCGGGGTTGCAGCTCATGTGACCGAGGGTTTCCACGTTATGGGTCAGCAGCAGGGTTTTCACACCCATGCGTGCAGACGCAAGCGCAGCCTCGGTACCGGCATGGCCGCCGCCGATGACGATCACGTCAAAACGGGAAGGGAAATCCACCACGCACCTCGTGCCTGTTTTTGCGAATAGAGAAGGTAAGCGGACAAGTATAGGGACTTCACCCCCAGTAAAGAAACCGTCTGAGCAAATTTTGACCAGTCTGTGGATGAGTGGCAAACAACAGAAATCAGAGAGAAGAAATTTAAAAAGCTTTGTTTTTATGTTTATTCTTATGCACAACGATATCTGTGGATAAAGTCTCCTATCCCACGAATGACGCTATGTAGAGAGAAATTAAACCCTGTGTCTGGAGTGGCATGAGGGCTATGGATAACGCCATTTAGCCTGTGGATTAAATGGCTGTTTACCCACAGGCGGTTTTTTCCTCAGAAAAAAAGCCCGCTTATCAACTGAGCTGAAGGCGACTTTTCCACAGGGCTCCTGAGCACAGTTTTCAAGCCGGGCATGAAAAATTCATCGCGCTGGCGGGCAGACATGATCAGGTTGAAGCGGTCGAGCCCGCGAAAGGATGGGTACATCCGCAGAGATCTGGTGCTTGTAAGGGCTTCTTCGCGGGCCCGCCCGCTCACATGGGTGCTTGGGTCATCGGCCTGCATTCAGCTTCTGCAACGAATTTCAGGCAGAAAAAAGCCGCTCCCTAAGGAGCGGCGCTTGACCTTGCCAGGCTGTGGATTACTTGCCGATGCAGAAGCTGGAGAAAATCCGCCCAAGCAGGTCATCCGAGCTGAATGCTCCTGTGATTTCCCCCAGCGCATGCTGTGCCTGGCGTAAGTCCTCAGCCAGAAGCTCTCCTGCGCCCGCCAAGGTCAATTGTGCACGGCCGTGCTCCAGGTGCTCGCTGGCCTGGCGCAAGGCATCCAGATGGCGCCGGCGGGCGCTGAATCCACTCTCTGCAGTCTGTTCGTAACCCATACAGCCCTTCAGATGCTCACGGAGCAGTTGCAGCCCTGTGTCGTCGCCCTTGGCGCTGAGGGTAATGGTCACATGGCCGTCATCGCACTGTTCCAGCGCTACCCGCTCACCACTCAGGTCGGCCTTGTTGCGAATCAGCGTGACTTTGGCCGGATCCGGCCGCTGAGCGAGAAACTCAGGCCAGAGAGCGAACGGATCGCTGGCCTCGGGCGCAGTGGAGTCGACCACGAGCAGAACGCGGTCTGCCTCGCCAATTGCCTTCAGGGCACGTTCCACACCGATCTTTTCCACATGGTCATCGGTATCGCGCAAGCCGGCAGTATCGACAACGTGCAGCGGCATGCCGTCGATGTGGATATGTTCGCGCAGGATATCCCGCGTGGTACCGGCGATGTCCGTGACAATGGCTGCTTCCCGTCCGGCCAGCTGGTTCAGCAAGCTTGATTTACCGGCATTCGGCCGGCCGGCAATGACTACCGTCATGCCGTCGCGCAGCAAGGCGCCTTGCCCGGCCTCGCGCTGCACAGTGGATAACTCGCTGCGCACGGCATCAAGCATCGACAGCACGTGGCCATCGGCAAGGAAGTCGATCTCTTCCTCAGGAAAGTCGATCGCCGCCTCGACGTAAATACGCAGGGCAATCAACGCCTCGGTGAGGCTGTGCACACGCCTGGAGAATTCCCCTTGCAGCGAGCGCAGGGCGTTGCGCGCTGCCTGGCTGGAACTCGCCTCGATCAGGTCGGCGATGGCTTCGGCCTGAGCCAGGTCGAGCTTGTCGTTGAGGAAGGCGCGCTCGCTGAATTCGCCCGGGCGGGCCAGACGACAGCCGACTTGTACACAGCGCTGCAGCAGCATGTCCAGCACCACAGGACCGCCGTGACCCTGCAGTTCAAGCACGTCCTCGCCAGTGAACGAATTAGGCCCAGGAAAGAACAACGCAATCCCTTCGTCCAGCACCAGCCCGTCATCGTCGCGGAATGGGCCGTAATGGGCATGCCGCGGGGTCAGGGTGCGGCCGGTGATCAACAGGCCGGCCTTGGCAGCCAGAGGGCCGGACAACCTGACAATACCCACACCACCACGGCCCTGGGCCGTGGCGATGGCGGCGATGGTTTCACGCACAGTGTTCATGCTCGAAAGCCTCTACGACAAAACGACAGATAGCAAAAACGCCCCACTAGGGGGCGTTTTTTATTCACAGGCTAGCGTATTAGCCCGTCAAGCAGCAGCTTTTTTGGTAGCTGCTTCGATACGGCGAGTGATGTACCACTGCTGCGAAATCGACAGGCAGTTGTTCACAACCCAGTACAGCACCAGACCGGCAGGGAACCACAGGAAGAAGAAGGTGAAGATGATTGGCATCATTTTCATCACCTTGGCCTGCATCGGATCCGGCGGTGTCGGGTTCAGGCGCTGCTGGATGAACATGGTGGCGCCCATGATGATCGGCAGGATGAAGAACGGATCCTTGATCGACAGGTCGGTAATCCACAGTATCCATGGGGCCTGGCGCATTTCCACGCTTTCCAGCAATACCCAGTACAGGGCCAGGAATACCGGCATTTGCACCAGGATCGGCAGGCAGCCGCCCAGCGGGTTGATCTTCTCTTTCTTGTAAAGCTCCATCATCGCCTGGGACATCTTCTGGCGATCGTCACCGAAGCGTTCCTTGAGTGCGGCGAGCTTAGGTGCAACGGCACGCATACGGGCCATCGAGCGGTAGCTGGCAGCCGACAGCGGGAAGAACAGGCCTTTGATCAACATGGTCAGCACGATGATCGACCAGCCCCAGTTACCCAGCAGGCTGTGGATATGTTGCAGCAGCCAGAAGATCGGCTGGGCGATAAACCACAGGAAGCCGTAGTCGACGGTCAATTCCAGGCCTGGGGACAACTCTTTCAGCTTGGACTGGATCTTCGGGCCGGCGTACAGCATGGCGCTGGTTTCGACCTTGCCGCCAGCCGGTACGCTGATAACTGGGCCGGTGTAGCCGATGATGTAGTTGCCTTGGCTATCCTTGCGGGTCTGGACAACGTTGTTGTCCGACTTGGCTGGAATCCAGGCGGTCACGAAGTAGTGCTGCAGCCAGGCAACCCAGCCGCCGGACACATTTTCTTTCAAACTACCTTTGTCGATGTCCTTCATCGAGACCTTTTTGTAAGGCTCGGAAGCTGTCCACAGGGCGGCACCCAGGTAGGTAGCGGTACCGGTGGCAGTACTGGAGGACGGATCGCCGCTGGCATCACGCTTGAGCTGGGCAAACATGTTGCCGCTCCACGCCTGGCTGCTCTGGTTGTCGATCAGATAGCTGACATTCAGGTCGTACTCACCGCGCTTGAAGCTGAAACGCTTGATGTAGTTGACGCCGTTGTCACTGAACTTCAGATCTACCACCAGTTGTTCCTGGCCGTCGGCCAGCTGGTAGCTCTTCTGTTCGGCAGCATACAGGGGACGGCCGCTGGCGCGGGCATCCGGACCGTCGGTGCCGGTCAGACCGCTTTGTGCCAGGTAAACACGCTCACCACCGTTGTCGAACAACTGGAATGGAATGTTCGGGTGGTCTTGACGGCGTGGGTACTTCGGCAGGTTCAGCTGGACGATGTCACCACCGACCGGATCGATAGCCAGTTCCAGAACGTCGGTCTTGACTCGGATCAGGTCCTTGCTGAGTGCGACCGGTGCCAGTTCGGCAGGGCTCGATTCGGCGTTGGCGCTCGGTACATCGGCGCTGGCACCGTTGTTACCGGCCGGCACGCCATCGGGCAAGCCCGGAGCAACAGTGCTGGCAGCAGTATTCTGAGTCGGCAGGGCAGCCTGGCCGTAGTCATCGTTCCACTTCAGGACCATGACGTAGGACACGACTGCCAGCGCGGCGATCAGGATCGTGCGTTTAATATCCATGATTACTCGGCTATCGAAGAAGTTCGGGAGGAAGGAGCGGGTGGAACGGGGTCGAAACCGCCGTCATTCCACGGATGACAACGCCCCAGGCGACGAACGGCCAGCCACCCACCACGCCAGATGCCATGGTTTTCGATGGCTTCATACGCGTAACAGGAGCAACTGGGGAAAAACCGACAGTGATTGGCCATCAGAGGACTAATGGCGTAACGGTAAAACTGGATCGGAACGAGTGCCAGTTTACGCATCTTGGCTGTCTACCCCTGCGGAATTGGCGGTGACTGCTGGTGTCGGCCGGCTGCGTGCCAGGCGTTTCCAGAGCTTGCCAAAGTGTTGGTGCAATTCCGGGTTTTCTATCTCACCCAATCCCTTGCGCGCGACGATCACGATGTCCAGGCCAGCAAGCAATTGCTGGTTCAGACGAAAGGAATCGCGCATCAAGCGCTTGAGGCGGTTGCGTTGAACGGCGAGCTTGACACTCTTCTTGCCGATTACCAAGCCAAGGCGTGGGTGATCGAGGCCGTTCTCGCGAGCAAGGATCAGCAGGTTTTTCCCTGGAACCTTGCCGGTTGGGGAGTCGAAGACCGCTTTGAAGTGTCGGGGTGTAAGCAGTCGCTTTTCCCGACTGAAGTCCTGACTCACCACCTGTGCCGAAAAATCAAATGGCCAGACGCTTACGGCCTTTGGCACGACGACGCGACAGAACAGCACGGCCGTTCTTGGTAGCCATACGGGCACGGAAACCGTGGGTGCGGGCGCGCTTGATGGTGCTTGGTTGGAAAGTACGTTTCATGGCGTGTTACCTGGTTTGTCGACGACGGGCCGGGATGGCCCCCTTTTTAAGAGACCGGCGATTCTAGAGAAAGCAAGCCCATAGGTCAATTTCCAACCAGTCATTCCATATAGAGCTGTGATGGACGGTGCCTCTTGGTTCGTGCCAAAGGGTGCTTGATCGGACACACGAATCGGGGACAACATGAAAAAAAAGAAGAGACATATAAAAAGCTTTTCTGAAGAACTTATAAATCTTAGGTGGATAACCTTCTGTGGATAACCATCGCTAGGCCATGATTTACGTGATGTACAGAGTTTTACAACTTTGTTCTGAACCGGTGCTGCGACTGTTCCCATCGTGGGCGAAAGCTGTGGATGAAAATGCAGTTTATCCACAGCGAAGTTATCAACAGGCTGGTGCCCAGGGTTGTGCATAGACCTCATGGTCCGTTATCCACAGGTCTTATTCACAGAGGCAGAAAGCCGTTTTGGTCGATAAATGGCTGTTTTGTCATGGTTCCTAACGTGTCCACATGTGGATAACTGAACGCTCGACCGGTACAATGGCGGTTTGTTTTTGCCTCATCCGGCTTTCAAACTCAGGGGATATCCGTGTCAGTGGAACTTTGGCAGCAGTGCGTGGAGCTTCTGCGCGATGAACTGCCTGCCCAGCAATTCAACACCTGGATCCGTCCGCTACAGGTCGAAGCCGAAGGCGACGAGTTGCGCGTCTATGCGCCTAACCGTTTCGTTCTCGATTGGGTCAATGAAAAGTACCTGGGTCGCTTGCTCGAGCTGTTGGGGGAGAACGGTAGCGGCATTGCACCTGCCCTTTCCTTATTAATAGGTAGCCGCCGCAGCTCGGCCCCAAGGGCTGCGCCCAACGCGCCGGTCAGCGCTGCCGTTGCGGCTTCGCTGGCGCAGACCCAGGCACACAAGGCGGCCCCGGCAGCAGCGGTTGAACCCGTTGCCGTGGCCGCGGCCGAGCCTGTACTGGTCGAGACGTCTTCGCGTGACAGCTTTGATGCCATGGCAGAGCCCGCTGCGGCGCCGCCCAGTGGTGGTCGGGCTGAACAGCGCACCGTGCAGGTTGAAGGTGCGCTCAAGCACACCAGTTACCTGAACCGGACCTTTACCTTTGACACTTTCGTCGAAGGCAAGTCGAACCAGCTCGCCCGCGCGGCTGCCTGGCAGGTTGCGGACAATCCCAAGCATGGCTACAACCCACTGTTCCTTTACGGCGGCGTGGGTTTGGGTAAAACCCACCTTATGCATGCTGTGGGTAACCATCTGCTGAAGAAGAACCCGAACGCCAAGGTGGTGTACCTGCATTCGGAGCGTTTCGTCGCGGACATGGTCAAAGCGTTGCAGCTCAATGCCATCAACGAATTCAAGCGCTTCTACCGCTCGGTGGACGCGTTGTTGATCGACGATATCCAGTTTTTCGCTCGCAAAGAGCGCTCGCAGGAAGAGTTTTTCCACACCTTCAACGCCTTGCTTGAGGGTGGCCAGCAGGTAATTCTTACCTCTGACCGCTATCCCAAGGAAATCGAAGGCCTGGAAGAGCGTCTGAAGTCGCGCTTTGGTTGGGGGCTGACGGTGGCTGTCGAGCCGCCAGAGCTGGAGACCCGCGTAGCAATCCTCATGAAAAAGGCCGACCAGGCCAAAGTCGAGCTCCCGCATGACGCAGCCTTTTTCATCGCTCAGCGCATCCGATCCAACGTCCGTGAGCTGGAAGGTGCACTGAAGCGGGTTATCGCTCACTCGCACTTCATGGGGCGTGACATCACCATCGAGCTGATTCGTGAATCGCTCAAGGATCTGTTGGCGCTGCAAGACAAACTGGTCAGTGTGGATAACATTCAGCGTACCGTCGCTGAGTACTACAAGATCAAGATCTCCGATCTGTTGTCCAAGCGTCGTTCGCGTTCTGTCGCGCGCCCGCGTCAGGTAGCCATGGCCCTGTCCAAGGAGTTGACCAACCACAGTCTGCCGGAAATCGGCGACATGTTCGGTGGTCGCGACCATACGACCGTGCTGCACGCCTGCCGCAAAATCAATGAACTGAAGGAATCCGACGCGGACATCCGCGAGGACTACAAGAACCTGCTGCGGACGCTGACGACCTGATGGCCGTCTGCGCAGCTAATTGAAGGCAAGGGACTAGACCATGCATTTCACCATTCAACGCGAAGCCCTGTTGAAACCCCTGCAACTGGTCGCCGGTGTCGTCGAGCGCCGTCAGACCTTGCCGGTCCTGTCCAACGTATTGCTGGTCGTACAAGGCCAGCAACTGTCGTTGACCGGTACCGACCTGGAAGTCGAACTCGTAGGCCGCGTGCAACTGGATGAGCCGGCCGAGCCTGGCGAAATCACTGTTCCGGCGCGCAAGCTGATGGACATCTGCAAAAGCCTGCCTAACGACGCCCTGATCGATATCAAGGTCGATGAGCAGAAACTGTTGGTAAAGGCCGGCCGCAGCCGCTTCACCCTGTCGACCCTGCCTGCCAACGACTTCCCGACTGTGGAAGAAGGCCCGGGTTCGCTGACCTGTAACCTGGAGCAGAGCAAGCTGCGCCGCCTGATCGAGCGAACCAGCTTCGCCATGGCCCAGCAGGATGTGCGCTACTACCTTAACGGCATGCTGCTTGAGGTTTCCCGCAACACGTTGCGCGCCGTATCCACTGACGGTCACCGCTTGGCGCTTTGCTCGATGAGCGCGCCGATCGAGCAGGAGGATCGACACCAGGTCATCGTGCCGCGTAAAGGTATCCTGGAGTTGGCGCGCCTGCTGACAGACCCAGAAGGCATGGTCAGCATCGTGCTGGGTCAGCATCACATTCGCGCCACTACTGGCGAGTTCACCTTTACCTCCAAGCTGGTGGACGGCAAATTCCCGGACTACGAGCGCGTACTGCCCAAAGGCGGTGACAAGCTGGTTGTCGGAGACCGCCAGGCGCTGCGTGAAGCCTTCAGCCGTACTGCGATTCTCTCCAACGAGAAGTACCGTGGTATTCGCCTGCAACTGGCTGCCGGACAACTGAAGATCCAGGCTAATAACCCCGAGCAGGAAGAAGCTGAAGAAGAAATCAGCGTGGACTACGAAGGTAGCTCGCTGGAAATTGGTTTCAACGTCAGCTACTTGCTGGACGTGCTGGGCGTGATGACTACTGAGCAAGTTCGTCTGATCCTGTCCGACTCAAACAGCAGTGCGCTGCTGCAGGAAGCTGGCAATGACGATTCTTCCTACGTTGTCATGCCGATGCGCCTGTAACCTGTAGCAGGCGAAATGTCCCTTCGACGTATCATGGTCACCGCGGTGCGCAACTTGCACCCGGTGACACTCTTACCCTCCCCCCGCATCAACATCCTTTACGGCTCCAACGGTAGCGGCAAGACCAGCGTGCTCGAAGCCGTGCATTTGCTCGGCCTGGCCCGTTCATTTCGCAGCACCCGCCTGAATCCGGTTATTCAGTACGAACAAGCTGCCTGTACGGTGTTCGGCGAGGTGCAGCTGACGGAGGGTGGCACGAGCAACCTAGGAGTGTCCCGTGAGCGACAAGGGGAGTTCACTATCCGCATCGATGGGCAGAATGCGCGCAGCGCCGCGCAATTGGCTGAGTTACTGCCGCTGCAGCTCATCAACCCAGACAGCTTCCGGCTGCTTGAAGGTGCCCCCAAAATACGCCGCCAGTTTCTGGATTGGGGGGTGTTCCACGTGGAACCTCGTTTTCTGCCAGCCTGGCAACGCCTTCAGAAGGCGCTGCGGCAGCGGAACTCATGGTTGCGTCATGGTACACTTGACCCAGCTTCGCAAGCCGCCTGGGACCGGGAATTGTGCCTGGCTAGCGCGGAAATAGATGAATACCGTCGCAACTACATCAAGGCCTTGAAGCCCGTCTTCGAGCGAACCCTGAGCGAACTGGTCGAGCTGGACGGGTTGACCCTAAGCTACTACCGAGGCTGGGACAAGGACCGCGAACTGCAAGAAGTACTCGCCTCCTCTCTCCTTCGCGATCAGCAGATGGGCCATACCCAAGCCGGTCCGCAGCGTGCTGATCTGCGTTTGCGGTTGGCTGGCAACAACGCAGCCGACATCCTTTCGCGTGGTCAGCAAAAGTTGGTGGTGTGCGCATTGCGCATTGCCCAAGGCCATCTCGTTAGTCAGGCTCGCCGCGGTCACTGTATTTATCTCGTGGATGACTTGCCGTCCGAACTGGATGACCAGCATCGCCGCGCACTGTGCCGCTTGCTTGAAGAATTACGCTGCCAGGTGTTCATCACCTGTGTAGATCACGAATTACTGAGGGAAGGCTGGCAGACGGAAACGCCAGTTGCTTTGTTCCACGTGGAACAAGGCCGTATCACCCAGACCCACGACCATCGGGAGTGAAGGCATGAGCGAAAATCAAACGTACGACTCCTCCAGCATCAAGGTGCTGAAAGGTTTGGATGCCGTACGCAAGCGTCCCGGCATGTACATTGGCGACACCGATGATGGTAGTGGCCTGCACCACATGGTCTTCGAGGTGGTCGACAACTCGATCGACGAAGCCCTCGCCGGTCACTGCGATGACATCACTGTCATCATCCACCCGGACGAATCTATCAGTGTGCGCGACAACGGGCGCGGCATTCCGGTCGATGTGCATAAGGAAGAAGGCGTTTCCGCAGCCGAGGTCATCATGACTGTGCTGCACGCCGGCGGTAAGTTCGACGACAACTCCTACAAAGTATCCGGCGGTCTGCACGGTGTAGGTGTGTCGGTTGTGAACGCCCTGTCCGAAAAGCTGGTTCTGACCGTTCGCCGTAGCGGCAAGATCTGGGAACAGACTTACGTTCACGGTGTTCCACAAGCACCTATGGCGGTTGTTGGTGACAGTGAAACCACGGGTACCCACATCCACTTCAAGCCATCGGCTGAAACCTTCAAGAACATTCACTTCAGCTGGGACATCCTGGCCAAGCGTATCCGCGAACTGTCGTTCCTCAACTCGGGCGTCGGCATTCTGCTGAAGGATGAGCGCAGCGGTAAGGAAGAGTTCTTCAAGTACGAAGGCGGCCTGCGTGCGTTCGTCGAGTACTTGAACACCAACAAGACGCCGGTCAACTCTCAGGTTTTCCACTTCAACGTTCAGCGTGACGATGGCGTGGGTGTTGAAGTCGCCCTGCAATGGAACGACAGCTTCAACGAAAACCTGCTGTGCTTCACCAACAACATTCCGCAACGTGATGGCGGTACCCACCTGGTGGGTTTCCGTTCCTCGCTGACCCGTAGCCTTAACAACTACATCGAGCAGGAAGGCCTGGCCAAGAAGAACAAGGTGGCAACCACTGGCGACGACGCCCGTGAAGGCCTGA
Source organism: Pseudomonas sp. VEM90 (assembly GCF_054611535.1). Taxonomy (NCBI): domain Bacteria; kingdom Pseudomonadati; phylum Pseudomonadota; class Gammaproteobacteria; order Pseudomonadales; family Pseudomonadaceae; genus Pseudomonas; species Pseudomonas sp. VEM90. The sequence goes on from NZ_JBTRAR010000002.1 coordinate 255,022, forward strand.
CCGCGATCATCTCGGTAAAGGTACCGGATCCGAAGTTCAGCTCGCAGACCAAAGACAAGCTGGTCTCCTCGGAGGTGAAAACCGCCGTGGAACAGGAGATGAACAAGTTCTTCGCCGATTTCCTGTTGGAAAACCCGAACGAGGCCAAGGCCGTCGTTGGCAAGATGATCGACGCTGCTCGCGCCCGTGAAGCTGCACGTAAAGCTCGTGAGATGACCCGTCGTAAAGGTGCGCTGGATATCGCTGGCCTGCCGGGCAAACTGGCGGACTGCCAAGAGAAGGATCCTGCCCTCTCCGAACTGTACCTGGTGGAGGGTGACTCTGCGGGTGGCTCGGCCAAGCAAGGCCGCAACCGTCGTACCCAGGCGATCTTGCCGCTGAAGGGTAAAATCCTCAACGTCGAGAAAGCGCGCTTCGACAAGATGATTTCTTCCCAGGAAGTGGGCACGCTGATCACCGCGCTGGGCTGTGGTATCGGCCGCGAAGAGTACAACATCGATAAACTGCGTTATCACAACATCATCATCATGACCGATGCTGACGTTGACGGTTCGCACATCCGTACGCTGCTGCTGACCTTCTTCTTCCGTCAGCTGCCGGAGCTGGTCGAGCGTGGCTACATCTATATTGCCCAGCCACCGCTGTACAAGGTGAAGAGAGGCAAGCAGGAGCAGTACATCAAGGACGATGAGGCCATGGAAGAGTACATGACCCAGTCGGCTCTGGAAGATGCCAGCCTGCACCTGGACGAATCCGCGCCAGCAGTTTCTGGTGTGCAGCTGGAAGCGCTGGTGAATGAGTTCCGTAGTGTCATGAAGACCCTCAAGCGCCTGTCGCGCTTGTACCCGGAAGAGCTGACTGAGCACTTCGTCTACCTGCCGGAGGTGACTCTGGAGCAGTTGGGCGACCACGCTGTGATGCAGGCCTGGCTGGCCCAGTTCCAGGCGCGTCTGAACTCCAATCAGAAGTCTGGCTTGGCTTACAACGCCAGCCTGCGTGAAGACAAAGAGCGCAACGTATGGCTGCCTGAAGTGGAGATCACCTCCCATGGCTTAGCCAGCTACATCACGTTCAACCGCGACTTCTTCGGCAGCAATGACTACCGTACCGTAGTCAACATTGGTGCCAAGCTGTCGAGCCTGTTGGGTGAAGGTGCGTACGTACAGCGCGGTGAACGTCGCAAGGCAATCGTCGAGTTCAAAGAGGGCCTGGATTGGCTGATGAACGAGACCACCAAGCGCCATACGATTCAGCGATACAAAGGGCTGGGTGAGATGAACCCGGACCAGCTGTGGGAAACCACCATGGACCCGACCGTTCGCCGCATGCTCAAGGTCACGATCGAAGATGCCATTGCTGCTGACCAGATCTTCAACACCCTGATGGGTGATGCGGTCGAGCCGCGTCGTGACTTCATCGAAAGTAACGCGCTGTCGGTCTCGAACCTGGACTTCTGATCAGGTGTAAGTCGCCAGACACTAAGAAGCCCGCTGATGCGGGCTTTTTAGTGTCTGCAAAAAATCAGTAGCCGGTGAGAATGTTCACGATCACACCGCTGGCAATAGCCACCAGCACATAGTCGCCATTCACATACAGCCAGCGATGATTACGAGGTGGCGCATACAGGTGGCGCGCTTTCCAGTCGGTTACCCAGTAACGGTCACCACGGTAATGTGGATCAACGGCATGACCACGGTGCCACTGCTTATGAGGTATCGGCATGCCGTGCTGTGGACGGAAGTTTGGATCTCGGTAAGCAGGACCGCGGCCGTTGTCATGGCGGCCCTGCTGGTGCGGCTGAGCATGTGGCGGTTTGCCTTGGTGCGATCGGCTGCCATCATGTCGATCAGGTGGGCCAGGCTGCGCGAAGCTGGCCAGCGGTACGCTGAGTATGAGCGCGGCGCAGATCACGGTTAGGGTTTTCTTCATTTGATGCGGTCCTCTGCGTGTTATCGCCTGGCACGTATTGATTGCCAGATTCGGTTAACTGATCAGACCACGATTTTTCCCTTGTAATGTCAGGACGCAGGTAAAGGTCCGGTAAAGTCTGCCTTTCTTTCAGTGCAGCCCGAGCGCTTTCAAGCGGCGATACAGCGTGCGTTCACTCATGCCTAGGTGGCTGGCCAGTTCGCTACGCGACCCCTTGAACTGCTCCAGCGCCTGCGCCAATTCACCCAGGTCATTGCGACGGCCGCTTCCTTTAGCTGCGCCAGCCAGTCCGGTGTCTTCCGGCAAATGCTCCGGTCTGATCACACCGTCATCGGCAAACAAACGCGCGCGTTCCAGAATGTTGCGCAGCTCGCGGATATTGCCCGGAAACGGATGCAACGCAAGTTGCTGCAAGGCGTCTTCACTCAGCCTGGGCGTCGGCTGGCCGGCCATGCGCTGCAGCAGGCTCTGGGCGAGTAGCGGTAGATCTTCCACCCGTTCACGTAACGCAGGCAGACGAATCGGGAAGCCGCTGATGCGGTAGTAAAGGTCTTCACGGAAAGAGCCATCCGCGACCATTTTCTTGAGCGGTTTGTGGGTGGCCGATATCAGGCGGAAATCCGAATGCACAGTGCGCAGGCTGCCCACGGGACGGAAACTGCCGGACTCGATCAGGCGCAGCAGCTTCACCTGCATCGCCAGCGGCACTTCACCGATTTCGTCGAGGAACAGGGTGCCGCCATGGGCCGCCTCGGCCAAGCCTATCTTGCGCTGATTCGCTCCGGTGAACGCGCCCTTCTCATAGCCGAATAATTCACTCTCGAACAACGACTCGGTCAGGCCGGTGCAGTCGACCACTACCAGCGGGCCGTTGGCCCTGGGGCTGCCCATGTGCACTGCACGGGCGAACAGCTCCTTACCGGTCCCCGACTCCCCCTGCAACAACACCGGGATCTGCGCCGGTGCCGCACGCTGCAGGCTGGCCAGCGCGGCCTTGAAGGTTGGCGCGCGGCCGACCAACCCTTGCTCCTGAGGCTGCGCCGAGGCGAGGGTGATGGTGGTGAGGCGTTCGACAAAGGCCACTACCTTGCCCTGTTCATCCAGGATCGGCCGCAATTCGACATCCACATGCTCAGGGCCGCGTGGTGTGTGATGAATGTGCAATACCCGCTCCGGTACCTTGCTGTCCCACGCTTTGCGCATCGGGCAATGTTCGCCAGCCTGGTCGCACGGCACAGCGTAGTGATGCGAAACCCTGTGGCACTTCTCGCCCAGTGGGGCCTGATCATGCCGGCCAAACTGACGGCGATAGGCCGCATTGGCGGCGAGGATGTTGTAGTCGGTGTCCAACACGATGGTCGGGAGGGCATCGTGCTCAAGGTAGGAAACCAGAGCTAGGATGAGGGGATGGGCTTCAGGCATGACGGCACCGTATGGATGACCGATGCAGGGTAACAAGGACTGCCAAACACTGCCATTGGCTGTCAGTCGACTGCCACCTGGGCTGTCAGTTTTATCGGCAGCTGTCTGCAACTGGCCGGTTTTATTGGCCAGTGAGTGGCAAAAAGCCTGGCATGCATCTTGATAAAGCTCCTGTCACTGCCTACGCCTGTACAAGGCGGGGCGGATAAATTGGAGAACGTGATGATCATCGGCAACAACCTTCACGTGGACGCCTTTTACGACGAGGCGACCTCGACCATCAGCTACCTGGTCATGGACCGTGAAACCCGACAATGCGCATTGATCGACAGTGTGCTGGATTACGACCCCAAGTCCGGACGCACCTGCAGCGCTTCGGCTGATCGCCTGATCGAGCGTGTGAACGAGCTGAATGCCAGTGTGCGGTGGGTGCTGGAAACCCATGTACACGCCGACCATCTTTCAGCCGCTGCCTATCTGAAGGAAAAGCTGGGCGGCCATACCGCTATCGGCGCGCACATTACCCAGGTGCAGAAAGTGTTTGGCGCCTTGTTCAACGCAGAGCCCGGCTTCGCCCGAGATGGCAGCCAGTTCGATGTGCTGCTCGAAGACGAGGAAGGCTTCCGGATTGGCAACCTGCAGGCTCGGGCGCTGCACACACCTGGGCACACACCCGCGTGCATGAGTTTCATGATCGAGGATGCCGGCGAGATCGCGGTATTCGTTGGAGACACCTTGTTCATGCCCGACTATGGCACCGCCCGCTGCGACTTTCCCGGGGCCGATGCCCGCACCTTGTACCGCTCAATCCGTCGCCTGCTGGCCTTCCCCGACCAGACTCGGTTGTTCATGTGCCACGACTACCTGCCGGGTGGCCGCGACATGCAGTACGTCACTACTGTCGCCGAGCAACGTGCCCACAATATTCACATCCATCAGGGTATCGATGAGGACAGCTTCGTAGCCATGCGCGAGGCCCGCGACAAGACGCTCGAAATGCCCGTGCTCATCCTGCCTTCGGTGCAGGTGAACATGCGTAGCGGCCAACTGCCCCCACCGGAGGAGAACGGTGTGAGCTATCTGAAGATCCCGCTGAACAAGCTGTAACCGCCCTGCCCTCATAATCAGATTTCCAGGATTTGCCGCCATGCCTGCCTTGTTGTCCCCTGCCAATACCGACCACCACAAGGTGGTCATCGTCGGTGCCGGTGCCGCCGGTATCGCCACTGCTTCCAGTCTGATCAGCCGCGACCCATCGTTGGACGTCGCCTTGATCGACCCTGCCGAAGTGCACTACTACCAACCCGGCTGGACCATGGTCGGCGCCGGTGTGTTCAAGGCCCCAAGCACTGCCCGCACCATGGCGTCGACCATTCCTCGCGGTGTTCGCTGGATCAAGGCGCGGGTACAGAGATTCGACCCGTTGGGTCAACTGGTCATCCTCGATGATGGTCGCACCATCAGCTATGAACAGCTGATCGTCTGCCCCGGCCTCAAGCTGGACTGGGCAGCCATCGATGGGCTTAGCGAGACCCTGGGCCGCAACGGTGTCACCTCCAACTATCGCTACGACCTGGCGCCCTATACCTGGGAACTGGTGCAGAAGCTCAAGCAAGGACGCGCGGTGTTCAGCCAGCCGCCCATGCCGATCAAGTGCGCCGGTGCACCACAGAAGGCGCTGTATCTGTCTTGCGACCACTGGCTGCGCCATGGTCATTTGGGGGCGGTGAAAGCCAGCTTCTACAATGCGGGTGCCGTACTGTTCGGTGTCGCCGACTACGTGCCCGCGCTGATGAAGTACATCGAAAAATACGCCGTCGACCTCAACTTCTCCCACCGGCTAGTTGCCGTAGACGGCCCGGGCAAGCGCGCTACATTCCTGCGTACCTTGCCCGATGGCAGCAGCGAAACGCGGATCGAGGCCTTCGACATGCTGCACGTGGTACCACCACAGGTGGCGCCAGACTTCATTCGCGAAAGCCCCTTGGCCGATAGCTCCGGCTGGGTCGACGTCGATCCGCATACCCTGCGCCATCGCAAATACACCAACGTTCATGCCCTGGGTGACGTGGCTAACACCAGCAACGCCAAGACCGCCGCGGCGGCCCGCAAGCAGGCACCGGTGGTCGCCAACAATGTGCTGGTGGCACTGGGCAGGCTGGCAACCCTGGCCCAGTACGACGGCTATGGCTCGTGCCCACTTACCGTTGAGCGCGGCAAGATCGTCTTGGCCGAGTTCACCTATGGCGGCAAACTGGCACCGAGCTTCCCCAATTGGTTGCTGGATGGCCGCAAGCCAACACGCTTGGCCTGGCTGCTCAAAGCACAGGCGCTACCACCGTTGTACTGGCAAGGCATGCTCAAGGGGCGCGAGTGGTTGGCACGCCCGCAACTGGTAGCCGAGGGTGGGCAGTGATCGAGCATCAACTGTTAGGAGCGGGCCTGGGCGCAATCATCGGCGCGGTGCTGGCACTGACCGGCGCAGGCGGTGGCATTCTCGCTGTACCTTTGCTGGTGTTCGGCCTGGGGCTATCGATGGTCGAGGCGGCACCGGTCGGCCTGTTGGCTGTTGGTTTGGCTGCGGCGGTTGGCGCAGTGCTGGGCTTGCGACAAGGGCTGGTGCGTTATCGGGCCGCGCTGTTCATTGCGTTGGTTGGTGTGGCAGCAGCGCCGTTCGGGCTGATGCTGGCGCACCGCCTGCCGAATACACCGTTGCAGTTGGCGTTCGCCGGGGTGCTGGTTTATGCCTGCCTGCGCATCTGGCGCAAGGCGGCCAAAGAACTGCGTGGCGAAGCCCATGACGCCCATCGCTTTATCGAGCCGTGTGTGCTGAACCCTCTGCAGGGGCGTTTGCGCTGGACCCTGCCCTGCGCGCGCGCACTGGCATTCACGGGGGCCCTGTCCGGGTTGTTGTCCGGTCTGCTCGGCGTGGGTGGGGGGTTCGTCATTATCCCGGCCCTGAACCGCTACACCAACCTGCGCATGGCAAGCATCGTCTCCACCTCGCTGGCGGTGATTGCCTTGGTCTCTACCGGCAGTGTGGTCAGCGCCAGCCTTGCAGGCGTCATGCACTGGCAGGTTGGCGCCCCGTTTGCCGTCGGCGCGGTGCTCGGCCTGCTGCTGGCGCGACCCTTGGCAGCCAGGTTGGCCGGGCCGCGCCTGCAGCAGATGTTTGCCGTGGCAGGTTGGGTCGCTGCCCTGTTGTTGGCGGGCAAGGCGCTACTGGGCTAGCAGCTCGCTCTGTTCGGCCGCGCACAACGCCAGCAGGTAGTCCCACACCACCCGCAGGCGCACAGACTTGTGCAGCTCGCGGCGGGTGCAGATCCAGTAGCTGCGCTGGATGGTCTCACCCGGCAGCACGCGCACCAGTGTCGGGTCGTGGCGCGCCATGTAATTGGGCAGCACGGCGATGCCCAGCCCTGCGCGGGCAGCGGCTTGCTGGGCGATCACGCTGGTGCTGCGAAACACCACGTTGGGTGCTCGGCAGAAACTGTTGAGAAACAGCAGTTCCTGGCTGAACAGCAAATCGTCGACGTAGCCGATCCAGCTGTGCCGGGCCAGGTCTTCGCGGTGGCGCAATGGCGGCGCGCGGTCCAGGTAGTCCTGGCTGGCGTATAGCGCCAAGCGGTAGTCGGTGAGTTTGCGGGTGATCAGCAGATCGGCGTTGGGCCGCTCCAGATGGATGCTGATTTCTGCCTCGCGGTTGAGGATGCTGACGAAACGCGGCACCGCCACCAACTCCACTTCCAGGCCGGGGTAGCGCTCGAACAACGCGTTCATGCGCGGGGTGAAGAACATGATGCCGATGCCTTCGGTCACCCCCAGGCGAATCTTGCCCAGCGGGGTGATGGCCTGGGTGATTTCTTCCTGCGCCAGCAGGGCGACGTTTTCCATGGCTTCGGCATGCTTGAGCAGGGCTTGGCCCGAGGGGGTCAGCTCGTAACCCTGGGCATGCTGCACGAACAGCGCGGTTCCCAGGCTCTGCTCGATGCTCTCGATATGCCGGGCCACGGTGCTGTGGGTCGTGTTCAGGCGCTTGGCGGCAGTCAGCAGGCGGCCGCTGCGCTGCAACTCGAGGAAAAACCGCAGATCGTTCCAGTCGAACATGCTTGTCCTTTTTGGCAGTTCGTTCCGGCCTCTTCGCGGGCAGTCCAGGTGCGCTGAACATCCTGAAGGCAACGTGGTCCCGTTGGGAGCGGGAGCGCCCGCGAAGAGGTCGGTACAGGCTTGCCACTGTGCTAAAACGCACAGCGGCTGCGCGAAATCTCGTGTTTCCACCACGAAATTACTCACTAAGATGGACCGGGACAAGAATAAAAAACAGGCGCGAGGTTGCACATGCCGTCAGCCGATTCTGTCTTCGACTACGTGGTGGTAGGGGCCGGTCCCGCCGGATGCCTGCTGGCCAATCGTTTGTCCGCCGACCCTTCCTGCCGCGTGCTGCTGCTGGAGGCGGGTGGCCGTGACAATTATCCCTGGATCCACATCCCCGTCGGTTACCTCTACTGCATCGGCAACCCGCGCACCGACTGGTGCTTCAAGACCGAGGCACAGCCTGGCCTCGGTGGTCGCGCTTTGGGTTATCCAAGGGGCAAGGTGCTAGGTGGCTGTTCTTCGATCAACGGCATGATCTACATGCGGGGCCAAGCCGCCGACTATGACCATTGGGCCGCGCAAGGCAACGACGGCTGGGCGTGGAAAGATGTGTTGCCGCTGTTCAAGGCCAGCGAAAACCACTTTGCCGGCGCCAGCGAGCACCATGGCGCGGAGGGCGAATGGCGGGTCGAGCGCCAACGCTACAGCTGGCCGATCCTTGATGCTTTCCGTGATGCCGCCGAGCAGAGCGGTATTGGCAAGGTCGAGGATTTCAACACCGGCGACAACCAGGGTTGTGGATATTTTCAGGTCAACCAGCGCAGTGGTGTACGTTGGAACGCTTCCAAAGCCTTCCTGCGGCCGATCAAGGATCGCGCCAACCTCACCGTGCTGACTGGCGTGCAGGTTGACCAGGTACTGCTCGACAGCACCCGCGCAAGGGCGGTGAAGGCGCTCTGGCAAGGGGCCTGGCATGAGTTTGCAGCGCGCCGCGAGATCATCCTCTGTGCTGGGGCGGTTGGTTCACCGGGCATCCTCCAGCGCTCCGGCATCGGCCCGCGTCAGTTGCTGGAAAGCTTGGGCATTGGTGTTCGCCACGATATGCCCGGCGTTGGTGGCAACTTGCAGGACCACCTGCAACTACGCCTGATCTACCAGATCCGCAACACCCGCACCTTGAACCAGATGGCCAACAGCCTATGGGGCAAGATGGGCATGGGCCTGCGTTATCTCTACGACCGTAGCGGGCCCCTGGCCATGGCGCCGAGCCAGTTAGGCGCGTTCGTGCGTTCAAGCCCCGAACAGGCCACCGCCAACCTTCAGTATCACGTACAGCCGCTGTCACTGGAACGCTTCGGTGAGCCGTTGCATCAGTTCCCGGCCTTTACTGCCTCGGTGTGCAACCTGCGCCCGGCCAGCCGTGGGCGCATCGACATCTGCAGCACCGACATGAACAGCACGCCGCTGATCGATCCCAATTACCTCAGTGCTCCCCAGGACTTGCGGGTTGCTGCCGATGCCATTCGCCTGACCCGGCGCATCGTCCAGGCCCCTGCCCTCGCCGCTTTCGAGCCCAAGGAGTATTTGCCGGGCCCAGCGCTGCAAAGCGAGGAAGAACTGTTCGAGGCCGCTGGCAAGATCGGCACCACCATCTTCCACCCAGTCGGTACCTGTCGCATGGGCAACGGTGCCATGGACGTTGTGGATAACCAGCTGCGCGTGCATGGCATCCCCGGTCTACGTGTAGCCGATGCTTCGATCATGCCGCAGATAACTTCCGGCAATACGTGTTCCCCCACCCTGATGATCGCCGAAAAGGCGGCGCAACTGATCCTCAAAGGAGCTGCTACCCAGACCTACCTGAACCAAGACGCGTTACCGACGCCCTGACCCGGGTGCGTGCAGTACCGGCGGCTTGCGGTCAGAAGTCGCCGACAGTGGAACAACAAGAATAATCACTGTGGCCTAACGGCCGAGGACAGCAACGATGTCGGATTACATCCAAGAGCAGGATGCGGTGGCCAGCAGCCCCAGCCGCCGTGAAGAACGCAAGATCATTTTCGCGTCATCCCTCGGGACGGTTTTCGAGTGGTATGACTTTTTTCTCTATGGTGCGTTGGCAGCGGTCATCAGCAAGCAGTTCTTCGCTGGCGTGAACGATACCACCGCTTTCATCTTCGCCCTTATGGCCTTTGCTGCAGGCTTTCTGGTGCGGCCGTTTGGCGCGCTGGTGTTCGGCCGCCTGGGTGACATGATCGGGCGCAAGTACACTTTCCTGGTCACCATCGTGCTGATGGGCCTGTCCACTTTCGCTGTGGGGTTGTTGCCCACCTACGCCAGCATCGGCATCGCCGCACCGATCATCCTGGTGATCCTGCGCATGCTTCAGGGGCTGGCGCTGGGCGGCGAGTATGGCGGTGCAGCCACTTACGTGGCAGAGCATGCGCCGCCCGGCAAGCGTGGTTTACACACCGGTTTCATCCAGTCCACCGCAACGCTGGGCCTGTTGTTGTCGCTCTTGGTGGTGCTGGGTAGCCGGTATATCAGTGGCGACCAGTTCGAAACCTGGGGCTGGCGCTTGCCGTTCCTGCTGTCGATCGTGCTGCTGGCGATCTCCACCTGGATTCGCATGAGCATGCACGAGTCGCCGGCCTTTGTGAAAATGAAGGCTCAGGGCAAGGTCAGCAAGTCGCCCATCCGTGAGTCGTTCACCTCCTGGCCAAACCTGAAAGTGGTGCTTACCGCCCTGTTCAGCATCAACGCGGGGCAGGCCGTGACCTTCTACACGGCGCAGTTCTACGTTCTGTTCTTCATGACCCAGATGCTGAAAATGGACTCGGCTCAGGCCAACACCCTGCTCATCATCAGCGTTGTGATTGGCGCGCCGTTCTTCGTGTTCTTCGGCTGGTTGTCCGACCGTATCGGCCGCAAGCCGATCCTGATGCTTGGCCTGTTGCTCGCCACGGTACTGTACTTCCCACTGTTCAAGGCGCTAAGCCACTACGCCAACCCACAGATCGACGCCGCCAGCCGTCAGGCGCCGATCGTGGTCACCGCCGACCCGCAAGGCTGCACATTCCAGTTCGACCCAGTGGGCAAGGCTCGTTTCGACAGCCCGTGCGACAAGGTCAAGACCTTCCTGGTCAAGCAGGGTCTACCGTACAGCTCGGTAAGCGTGGCCGGCAGTGATGTGGTGGTGAACATCGGTGACAAGACCATCAACGGCTTTGACGAAACTGCCATGCGCACTGCAATCGAGCAGGCTGGTTACCCGGCCAAGGCTGACCCTGCGCAGGTCAACCAGGTAATGGTGGTGGTCCTGATCGTGGCGATGATCCTGATCGCGACCATGACCTATGGTCCGTTGGCGGCGGTGATGGTCGAGCTCTTCCCGACCCGCATCCGCTACACCTCGATGTCACTGCCCTACCACATTGGTAACGGCTGGTTCGGTGGTTTCCTGCCTACCGTATCGTTCGCGCTGGTGGTCTACACCGGGGATATCTTCTACGGGCTGTGGTACCCGGTGCTGGTGACCGGGATCAGCCTGGTAGTAGGGATCTTCTGTCTGAAAGAAACCAAGGATGTCGATATCGACAAAGTCTGATGCTGTCCACATGCCATAAAAAAACCGGCTGTAAAAGCCGGTTTTCTTATGCCTCAAAAAAACTTATGCACGGTTTTCAGAAAAATTTCATACATAAAAATAAATAGCAAATTCAAAGGCTTAGCTATCAATTCAAGCATTTAATCCAAAAACTGCACACAAGTTATCCACAGAAAATCATGCCATCTGCTCCTGAGGTTTTTCCTCTGCTGGCGGCAGCGATCCCATGGCCCGCTGGGTCGCTTCGTTCCAGGCTGCAGCGCGGTCGTTGAGTTCGGCGATGGCCCGTGGCCCAGTGCCGTTGGCGTACATCGGTTCGCCAATGACCACTTCGATTGTACCGGCACGCTTGCCCCAACCGGTCTTGGGCCAGAACTTGCCGGCGTTGTGGGCAATCGGCAGCACCGGCAGCCCGGCATTCACGGCAAGTGCGGTACCGCCGCGGGAGAACTTGCCGATGGTGCCGAACGGCACACGGGTGCCTTCTGGGAAAATCAGCACCCACGTCTTCTGCTTGAGCAGTTCGTCACCCTTGCTCGCCACCTGGCGCAGCGCTTCCTTGGGGTTGTCGCGGTTGATCGCGATGGGCCGCAGCATGGCCATGGCCCAGCCGAAGAACGGTACATACAGCAGTTCGCGCTTGAGCACTTGGCTTAGCGGAGAGAAGTACTGCGACAGGAAGAAGGTTTCCCAGGTGCTCTGGTGATTGGACAGAATCACGCAAGGCTCAGCTGGCACGTTCTCGGCGCCAGTGATCTTGTAGTCGATGCCCAGGATGGTGCGCACCAGAAACAGCGCGCAGCGGCACCAGTACACGTTGATGAACTTGTAGCGCTTGGGGAACGACAGGAACGGCGCGACGAAGAAGCTCAGCGAGCACCACAGCAGCGAACTGGTGCCCAGCAGCAGGTAAAAAAGAAAGATTCTGATCGCCTGCAGGATCGACATAGTGGCTTGTACCATTGCGGGGCATGCCCGCCTGTGAAAAATGCGCCAAAAGGCGCACTGTTTAAATTAGTTCTCTGGCGATAGCTGCCAGATCGTCGAAAATCAGTGTAGTTTCCGGGACACCTTTTTCCAGGGTCCGCTCGCCCTTGCCGGTCTTCACCAGCACGGGTTGTGCACCGACGGCCAGGGCGGCCTCCAGGTCACCTTTGCTGTCGCCGACGAACCAGACGCCTTTCAGGCCGATCTGGTAATGCTCGGCGATCGCCCGCAGCATGCCGGGCTTGGGCTTGCGGCAATCGCACCCTTCGTCCGGCCCATGCGGGCAATACACGATATGGCCCACCTCGCCGCCCTGCTCGGCCACCAGCGCGCGCAGGCGCGCGTGCATGGCTTCGAGGGTTGCCAGCGGGTAGTAGCCACGGGCAATGCCGGACTGGTTGGTGGCCACGGCCACCGTCCAGCCCGCCTTGCTCAACTGCGCGATCGCATCGACCGAACCGGGGATCGGCACCCATTCTTCCAGCGTCTTGATGTACGCATCGGAGTCGTAGTTGATCACCCCGTCACGGTCGAGAATCAGCAGTTTCAAGGCTTACCCCAGCAGCGAAATGTCAGCCACACCCAGGAACAGGCCGCGCAGACGGCTGAGCAGGGCATAACGGTTGGCACGCACCTTGGCGTCTTCGGCGTTGACCATGACCGCCTCGAAGAAGGCATCGACCGGGTCACGCAGGGCCGCCAGGCGGGCCAGCGATTCGCTGTACTGACGTGCCGCAGCCATCGGCTGCACGGCCTGGTCGGCCTGCTGGATGGCCGAGTACAGGGAAAACTCGTTGGCATTGTCGAAGTACTTCGGTTCGACCTGCTCGGCGATGGCACCTTCGGCCTTGCTCAGCAGGTTCGACACGCGCTTGTTCACCGCAGCCAGGGCCTCGGCTTCCGGCAGTTTGCGGAACGCCTGCACGGCTTGTACGCGCTGGTCGAAGTCCAGCGCGGAGCCTGGCTGCAGTGCACGTACCGACAGGTACGTGGCCACATCGATGCCTTCGTCTTCGTAACGCGCGCGCAGACGGTCGAAAATGAACTCCAGTACTTGCTCGGCCAGGCCGGCGGCCTTGACCTTGGCGCCGAACTGCTTGACCGCGAACTCGACCGCACCGGTCAGGTCCAGGTCCAGTTGCTTCTCGATCAGGATACGCAGCACGCCCAGAGCAGCACGGCGCAGGGCGTACGGGTCCTTGCTGCCGGTAGGCAGCATGCCGATGCCGAAGATGCCCACCAGGGTGTCGAGCTTGTCGGCGATGGCCACGGCAGCACCGGTCAGGGTCTGCGGCAGCTCGGCGCCTGCACCGCGCGGCATGTACTGCTCGTTCAGGGCCAGGGCTACATCTTCCGGCTCACCGTCGTTGAGCGCGTAGTAGTAACCGGCAACACCCTGCATTTCAGGGAATTCGCCGACCATCTCGGTGGCCAGGTCGCACTTCGACAGCAGGCCGGCACGGCCAGCGCGCTGGGCGTCGCCGCCGATCAGCGGGGCGACGAAGGCGGCCAGCCTGGAAACACGTTCGGCCTTGTCGTACACGGTGCCGAGCTGAGCCTGGAACACCACGTTCTTGAGGCGCTCGTTGAAGGTTTCCAGTGGCTGCTTCTTGTCCTGCTTGAAGAAGAACTCGGCGTCGGTCAGGCGTGGGCGCACGACCTTTTCGTTGCCTTGCACGATCTGCTTCGGATCGCGGCTTTCGATGTTGGCCACGGTGATGAAACGCGGCAGCAGCTTGCCTTCGCTGTCCAGCAGGCAGAAGTACTTCTGGTTGTCCTGCATGGTGGTAATCAGGGCTTCCTGCGGCACCTCAAGGAAACGCTCTTCAAACGAGCACACCAGCGGCACTGGCCATTCGACCAGAGCAGTCACTTCGTCCAGCAGCGCCGGCGGCACGATGGCCGTGCCTTCCTGCTGCATGGCCAGCTCGGCGGTACGCTTGCTGATCAGCTCGCGGCGCTCGGCGAAGTCGGCCAGCACGTAAGCTTTACGCAGGTCCTCGACATAGTTGGCCGGGGTGGTGATGACCACGGATTCCGGATGGTGGAAGCGGTGGCCACGGGATTCACGGCCTGCCTTCTGCGACAGAATGGTGCAGTCGACCACTTGGTCGCCCAGCAGCATTACCAGCCATTGGGTCGGGCGTACGAACTCTTCACGGCTGGTCGCCCAACGCATGCGCTTGGGGATCGGCAGGTCGTTCAGCGAATCTTCGACGATGGTCGGCAGCAGGTCTGTGGTGGCCTTGCCCGGGATGTGCTGGGAGAAGCGCAGCTTGGGGCCGCTCTGGTCGATTTCGGCCAGTTCAACACCGCACTTCTTGGCGAAGCCCAGCGCAGCCTGGGTCGGCTCGCCTTCGGCGTTGAAGGCTGCCTGCAGGGGCGGGCCGTCGATGTTGATGCTGCGGTCAGGCTGCTGCACGTCCAGCTGGCGAATCAGTACGGCCAGACGACGCGGCGCGGCGTACACCTGCTTGGCGGTGTAGTTCAGGCCAGCAGCCTGCAGGCCTTTTTCGATACCGGCCAGGAAGGCGTCGCCGAGGTTGGCGAGGGCCTTGGGTGGCAGCTCTTCGGTGCCCAGTTCTACCAGAAAATCTTGAGCACTCATTGTGCAGCCTCCAGCTTAGCCAACACTTCGTCACGCAGTTCAGGGGTGGCCATCGGGAAGCCCAGGCGTGCGCGGGCTTGCAGATAGCTTTGCGCCACGTCCCGGGCCAGGGTACGTACACGCAGGATGTAACGCTGGCGCTCGGTTACCGAGATGGCGCGGCGGGCGTCCAGCAGGTTGAAGGTGTGCGAAGCCTTCAGGACCATTTCATAGGTCGGCAGCGGCAGCTCCAGCTTGATCAGCCGGTTGGCTTCGCTTTCGTAGAAATCGAACAGTTCGAACAGCTTGTCGACGTTGGCATGTTCAAAGTTGTAGGTCGACTGCTCCACCTCGTTCTGGTGGAACACGTCGCCGTAGGTGACCTTGCCGAACGGGCCGTCGGCCCATACCAGGTCGTACACCGAATCGACGCCCTGGATGTACATGGCCAGGCGCTCCAGGCCGTAGGTGATTTCACCGGTGACCGGGTAGCACTCGATGCCGCCTACCTGCTGGAAGTAGGTGAACTGGGTGACTTCCATGCCGTTGAGCCAGATTTCCCAGCCCAGACCCCAGGCGCCGAGGGTCGGCGATTCCCAGTTGTCTTCGACGAAACGAATGTCGTGCACCAGCGGATCCAGGCCGATGGCTTTCAACGAGCCGAGGTACAGCTCCTGGAAGTTGGCCGGGTTCGGTTTGAGCACCACCTGGAACTGGTAGTAGTGCTGCAAGCGGTTGGGGTTTTCGCCATACCGCCCGTCGGCAGGACGACGGCTAGGCTGCACATAGGCGGCGTTCCAGGTTTCTGGACCCACGGCGCGCAGGAATGTAGCGGTGTGGAAAGTGCCGGCGCCTACTTCCATATCGTAGGGCTGAAGTACCACACAACCTTGAGCCGCCCAGTAGTTCTGCAGGGCGAGGATCAGGTCTTGGAAGGTACGCACGGCTGGCGTAGGCTGGCTCACGAAATTCACCTGTATCTGGGGATGCGGATGTAAAGAGCGGGAGTATAACCTGATTCGCCTCGCCCTCTACTCATTGGAGCCTTATGCCACGCTGCTTTTGGTGTACCGACGATCCGTTGTACCAGGCCTACCACGACCAGGAATGGGGAATGCCACAGCGCGACCCGGCGTTGCTCTTCGAGATGCTTTTGCTCGAAGGGTTCCAGGCGGGGCTTTCGTGGATTACCGTTTTGCGCAAACGCGAGCGTTATCGCCAGGTGATGTACGGCTTCGACCCCGTAAAGCTGGCGGCCATGAGCGACGAACGTATCGAAGAATTGATGCAGGATGCAGGCATCATCCGCAATCGCCTCAAGCTCAAGGCCGCAAGGCGCAACGCCCAAGCCTGGCTTGCTGTGGATAACCCTGCCGAATGGCTGTGGTCGTTCGTCGGCGGCTCGCCGAAGATCAACCACTTCAAGGCGCGTGGCGAGGTGCCGGCGGTTACCGATGAAGCCAAGGCAATGAGCAAGGCCCTGCAGAAAGCTGGCTTCACGTTCGTCGGTCCGACCATCTGCTACGCCTTCATGCAGGCCACGGGCATGGTCATGGACCACACCACCGACTGCGATCGCTACGCCGCCTTGTTGCGCTGAGGGGTTACAATGCGCGCCTTGCTGAAATAAGGAATTCGCCTGTGGAAAAGTTCAAAGGCGCCCTGATGGTCGGGGTGCTGCGCCTGTTTGCCAAGCTGCCCTGGGGCGCTGTGCAGCGTGTCGGCGCCGGTATTGGCTGGCTGATGTGGAAAATCCCCAACAGTTCGCGCAACGTGGTACGAATCAACCTGGCCAAATGTTTCCCGGAGATGGACCCGGTTGCCCGTGAGCAACTGGTTGGCCAGGCGCTGCGGGATATCGGTAAATCCTTTGTCGAAAGTGCCTGTGCCTGGATCTGGCCGCCGCAGCGCTCGCTGGAGCTGGTCAAGGAAGTGCATGGCCTGGAAGTGCTGGAGCAGGCTTTGGCCTCGGGTAAAGGCGTGGTCGGCATCACCAGCCACCTGGGCAACTGGGAAGTGCTGAACCACTTCTACTGCAACCAGTGCAAACCGATCATCTTCTACCGCCCGCCGAAGCTGAAGGCGGTGGATGATCTGCTGCGCGAGCAGCGCGTGCAGATGGGCAATCGCGTGGCGCCGTCGACCAAGGAAGGCATCCTCAGCGTGATCAAGGAAGTGCGCCGTGGTGGCCAGGTGGGTATTCCTGCCGACCCGGAGCCGGCGGAATCGGCGGGCGTGTTCGTGCCGTTCCTTGGCACCCAGGCGCTGACCAGCAAGTTCGTGCCGAACATGCTGGCCGGTGGCAAGGCGGTAGGCGTGTTCCTGCATGCGCTGCGGTTGCCGGATGGCTCGGGCTTCAAGGTGTTCCTCGAAGCTGCTCCGGAAGAGATGTACAGCACCGATGTGAACGTATCGGCGGCGGCGATGAGCAAGGTGGTCGAGCGCTATGTGCGTGAGTACCCGAGCCAGTACATGTGGAGCATGAAGCGCTTCAAGAAGCGCCCGGCTGGCGAGCCGCGCTGGTATTAAGCCATTCACCGCCCTCTGGTAGGAGCGGGTTTACCCGCGAATGCGATGTTGGATTCACCGACGCATTCGCGGGTAAACCCGCTCCTACAAGGGCCGAGTCAACCCGCTGCTTTGTTGAGCTTCTTCAGGAATACGGTCATCTCTTTTTCGGCCTGCTTGTCACCATGAGCCTGCGCCGCCACGATCCCGTCTTCCCACGCTTTGCGCGCCGCCGCCAGGTCGCCCTGCAACTGATAGGCCTTGCCCAGCAGCTTCCACGCTGCCGAGTATTTCGGATCCTGCTCTACACAGCGCGCCAGGTGCACCGCTGCTTCAGCGCCGTTGCCTTCATCCAGCCAGGCCTTGCCCAGGCCAAACCTCAGCAGCGGGTTATCCACACCTTTGGCCAGCATCTTCTCCAGCGATTCGCGCATGCCCTCTTCTCCTAGAAGAAACTCAAGCCGACGTGGAACAGCTTCTCCACATCGCGAATATGCTTTTTATCCACAACGAAGAGGATCACATGGTCCCCTGATTCGATCATGGTGTCGTCATGGGCAATCATCACCTCTTCATCACGGATGATCGCACCAATCGTGGTGCCCGGTGGCAGCGTGATGTCCTCGATTGCCTTGCCGACCACCTTGCTCGACTTCGAGTCCCCGTGTGCCACCGCCTCGATAGCCTCGGCTGCACCACGGCGCAGCGAGTGCACACTGACGATGTCGCCGCGACGGACGTGCGCCAGCAGGGTGCCGATGGTGGCGAGCTGCGGGCTGATGGCAATGTCGATATCGCCGCCCTGCACCAGGTCGACATAAGCCGGGTTGTTGATGATGGTCATCACCTTGCCTGCGCCCAGGCGCTTGGCCAGCAAGGACGACATGATGTTGGCTTCGTCATCGTTGGTCAGGGCCAGGAAAATATCGGCGTCGGCGATGTTCTCTTCGAGCATCAGGTCTTTGTCAGAGGCGCTGCCCTGCAGCACTACAGTGCTTTCGAGGGTATCGGAGAGGTGCCGACAACGCGCCGGGCTCATCTCGATGATCTTCACCTGATATCGGCTTTCGATGGCTTCCGCCAGGCGCTCGCCAATCTGCCCGCCGCCGGCGATGACAATGCGTTTATTAGTCTCGTCGATGCGGCGCAGTTCGCCCATCACCGCGCGGATATCCTTCTTCGCGGCAATGAAGAACACCTCGTCGTCGGCTTCGATCACCGTATCGCCACGCGGGGTGATCGGCCGGTCGCGGCGGAAGATGGCCGCCACGCGGGTGTCGACGTTGGGCATGTGCGCTCGGATCTGGCGCAACTGCTGGCCGACCAGCGGGCCGCCATAGTAGGCCTTCACTGCCACGAGTTGGGCCTTACCTTCGGCGAAGTCGATCACCTGCAGCGAGCCTGGGTGTTCGATCAGGCGCTTGATGTAATTGGTCACCACCTGCTCGGGGCTGATCAGAACGTCGACCGGGATATGGTCGTTGTCGAACAGCTCTTCGCGGGTCAGGTAGGACGATTCGCGCACCCGTGCAATCTTGGTCGGGGTATGGAACAGCGAATAGGCCACCTGGCAGGCAACCATGTTGGTCTCGTCACTGTTGGTTACCGCCACCAGCATGTCGGCGTCGTCGGCACCGGCCTGACGCAGCACCGTCGGCAGCGAACCGCGGCCCTGGACGGTGCGGATGTCCAGGCGGTCGCCGAGGTCGCGCAGGCGGTCGCCGTCGGTGTCGACCACGGTAATGTCGTTGGCTTCACTGGCCAGGTGTTCAGCCAGCGTACCGCCTACCTGCCCTGCGCCGAGGATGATGATCTTCATGCGCTACTCCCTATCCTTTGTTCTTATCCGCGCGAGGCGGCGATCTTGATCAGCTTGGCATAGTAGAAACCGTCGTGGCCGCCTTCCTGGGCCAGCAGTTGACGGCCGTGGGGCTGGCGCAGGCCGGCTTCGGTCGCCAGGTCCAGCTCACGGGCGCCCGGGGTGCGCGCGAGGAAGGCTTTGATCACTTCAGTGTTCTCGGTCGGCAAGGTGGAGCAGGTGGCGTATAGCAGCATGCCGCCCACTTCCAAGGTCGGCCACAGGGCATCGAGCAGTTCGCCTTGCAGCGTGGCCAAAGCCGGGATGTCGTCGGCTTGGCGGGCCAGTTTGATGTCCGGGTGGCGGCGAATCACGCCAGTGGCCGAGCACGGCGCGTCGAGCAGAATGCGCTGGAATGGCTTGCCGTCCCACCAGCTGGCAGTGTCGCGGGCATCGCAGGCGATCAGCTCGGCATCCAGTTGCAGGCGGTCGAGGTTTTCTCGCACGCGGGTCAGCCGCTTGGCTTCGAGATCGATGGCAACGACGTGCGCCAGGCCGGCCTCGGCCTCCAGCAGGTGGCAGGTTTTGCCGCCCGGTGCGCAGCAAGCATCGAGCACGCGTTGGCCGGGGGCCAGTTCCAGCAGGTCGGCAGCTAGCTGCGCGGCTTCGTCCTGCACGCTCACCCAGCCTTCGGCGAAGCCCGGCAGGCCACGCACATCGCAGGCTTCGGCCAGCACGATGCCATCCCGGCTGTACTGGCATGCGCTGGCGCCAATGCCGGCTTCGGCCAGCAGTGCCAGGTAGGCATCGCGGCTATGGTGACGGCGGTTGACCCGCAGAATCATCGGCGGGTGGGCATTGTTGGCGGTGCAGATGGCTTCCCACTGCTCCGGCCAGAAGGCTTTCAGCGCCTTCTGCAACCAGCGCGGGTGGGCGGTACGCACCACCGGGTCGCGCTCCATGCCGGCGAGCAGTTCCTCGCCTTCGCGCTGGGCTCGGCGCAGCAAGGCATTGAGCAGGCCCTTGGCCCACGGCTTCTTCAGCTTGTCGGCACAGCCCACGGTCTCGCCGATGGCGGCATGGGCCGGAATGCGGGTGTAGAACAGCTGGTACAGGCCGACCAGCAGTAGCGCCTGAACATCGGCATCGGCTGCCTTGAAGGGCTTTTGCAGCAGCTGTGCGGCCAGCAGGTCGAGGCGTGGCTGCCAGCGTGCGGTGCCGAACGCCAGGTCCTGGGTCAGGCCGCGGTCGCGTTCATCTACCTTGTCCAGTTGCGCCGGCAGCGAGCTGTTCAGCGAAGCCTTGCCGCTGAGCACAGCGGCCAGCGCACGGGCGGCGGCGAGGCGTGGGTTCATTGGCCCAGCACCTTGCCAGCGGCGAACTTCTCGCGGCGGCTGTTGAACAGATCACTGAAGCTCAATGCCTTGCCGCCAGGCAGTTGCAGGCGGGTCAGGCTCAGGGCTTGGTCACCGCACGCAACTACGAGGCCGTCCTTGCTGGCGGAAAGTATCTCGCCTGGGGCGCCTTGGCCTGTGGACAGGTTGGCGGCCAGCACCTTGACGCTTTCACCATCCAGAGTGCTGTGACACACCGGCCATGGGTTGAAGGCGCGGATCAGGCGTTCCAGCTCGACAGCCGGGCGGGTCCAGTCGATACGCGCTTCGTCCTTGTTCAGTTTGTGCGCGTAGGTGGCCAGGGCATCGTCCTGTACTTCACCTTGCAGCGAACCGTCAGCCAGGCCGGCGATGGCCTGAATGACTGCGGGCGGGCCCATTTCGGCCAGGCGATCGTGCAAGGTGCCGCCGGTGTCGTCGGCGCTGATCGGGGTGACTACCTTGAGCAGCATCGGGCCGGTGTCCAGGCCGGCCTCCATGCGCATCACGGTCACGCCGCTTTCGGCGTCGCCAGCTTCCACGGCACGCTGGATCGGCGCGGCACCGCGCCAGCGTGGCAGCAGGGAAGCGTGGCTGTTGATGCAACCCAGACGCGGGATATCCAGCACCACCTGCGGCAGGATCAGGCCGTAGGCGACCACTACCATCAGGTCTGGTTTCAGTGCGGCCAGTTCGGCCTGCGCATCGGCGTTGCGCAGGGTCTGCGGCTGGAACACCGGGATGTCATGGGCCACGGCCAGTGCCTTGACCGCACTTGGCATCAGCTTCTGGCCACGGCCGGCCGGGCGGTCGGGCTGGGTGTAGACGGCCACGATCTCGTAGGGGCTGTCGAGCAGGGCCTTGAGGTGTTCGGCGGCAAACTCTGGAGTGCCTGCAAAGACGATGCGCATGGAGTTCTCGCTTCAAAAAAGAAAAAGGCTTGCCGGAGCAAGCCTTCAGGAAGGTGGGGATCAGGCTTGCTGGCGGTGCTGCTTTTCCAGCTTCTTCTTGATCCGGTCGCGCTTGAGCTGCGACAGGTAGTCGACGAACAGCTTGCCGTTGAGGTGGTCGAATTCGTGCTGTACGCACACTGCCAGCAGGCCTTCGCATTCCAGTTCGAACGGCTTGCCGTCGCGGTCCTGGGCCTTGACCCGGACACGCAGCGGGCGGTCGACGTTCTCGTAGAAGCCCGGTACCGACAGGCAGCCCTCCTGGTACTGGCCCATGTCATGGGTCAGCTCTTCGACCGACGGGTTGATGAAGACGCGCGGTTCGCTGCGGTCTTCGCTGAGGTCCATGACCACAACCTGCTTGTGCACGTTCACCTGGGTAGCGGCCAGGCCGATGCCAGGGGCTTCGTACATGGTTTCAAACATGTCGTCGATCAGCTGACGCAGGGCGTCGTCGAACTCCGTCACCGGTTTGGCGAGGGTGCGCAGGCGCGGGTCCGGGAATTCGAGAATGTTCAAGATGGCCATAAGGTCAGGCAGTCACTGTGCGTTCGGTTGAAAACTGAGCACACATAATAAAGGGAAACGGGGATTTCGGCACCTGGCAAGCTCGTCTAGGGTGACTATGGGCTTGATAGCCCCCAATCAATGGACAGCTTTTCAAAGTGTTACTCACAGAGTTATCCACAGCTTGTGCCACGTAAATGGCCCTGTTTCGATCAAGGATGATCTCAATGCCCAGTCACCATTCGTCGCCCTGCCCGCCTGCCGAACTGGAGGCACGCTTACGCCTGCATCGCCTCCCCGAGGCTGGACTGCGGCGCTTTCGAACGTTGCTCGAAGCCTTCGGCAGTGCCTCCTCCGCGCTCAGTGCTCCCGCTTCGGCCTGGCGAGCGTTGGGCATTCCCCAAGCCACCATCGATGCCCGGCGCAGTGCCGAGGTACGCGATGGCGCACTGGCTGCAATGGCTTGGCTGGAGCGCCCTGGCCAGCATTTGCTGATGTGGGACGGCCCAGACTACCCAGCCTTGCTGGCAGAAATCGACGATGCCCCGCCGCTGCTTTTTGTCGCTGGCGAACCTGCCTTGCTCGATCGCCCTCAGCTGGCCATCGTGGGCAGCAGACGTGCCACACCCCCGGCGCTCGACACCGCTCGGGCATTTTCCCGCTACCTCGCGCAGGCCGGCTTCACCATTACCAGCGGGCTGGCGGTGGGGGTCGACGGTGCCGCTCATCGGGCCGCGTTGCAGGCTGGCGGCGGCACGATTGCCGTGCTCGGGACGGGGTTGCAAAAACTTTATCCACAGCGCCATCGGGACCTTGCGCAGGCGATGATCGACAACGGCAGCGCGCTGGTTTCCGAGTATCCCCTGGATGCCGGGCCGCTGCCCGGCAACTTCCCCCGGCGCAACCGCATCATCAGTGGGCTGTCGCTCGGTGTGCTGGTGGTCGAGGCGAGCCTCGCCAGCGGCTCGCTGATCACGGCGCGTCTGGCGGCGGAACAAGGCCGCGAGGTGTACGCCATTCCGGGCTCCATTCATCACCCGGGGGCCAAGGGCTGTCACCAGCTGATTCGTGATGGGGCGCTGCTGGTGGAAACTGTGGAGCAGATTCTGGAAAGCTTGCAGGGTTGGCAGAACCTGCCGCCTGCGGTTGTGGACAGGTTCGACCATCCCCTGCTTGCCCTGCTGCATGCCGCCCCCCAGACCAGTGAAAGCCTGGCCCACTGTAGCGAGCAGCCGCTGGCCGACGTGCTGGCGCAGTTGACCGAGCTGGAGCTGGAAGGCCGGGTCAGCAATGAAGCCGGGCGTTGGTTTGCCCGCGCGGGCTAAGTACACTGCTCACATGCAAGGTATATAGGCGGAGAAACAGCAATGGTGAGCAGTTTTCGTGTGCAACAAGCCGCACGTGAGATCCGGGCGGGCGCGGTGATCGCCTACCCGACGGAAGCGGTCTGGGGCCTGGGCTGCGACCCATGGAACGAGGACGCGGTGTATCGCCTGTTGGCGCTGAAGTCGCGTCCTGTGGATAAAGGGCTGATTCTGATCGCTGATAACATCCGTCAGTTCGACTTCCTGTTCGAGGACTTCCCCGAAGACTGGATCGACCGCATGAGCAGCACCTGGCCGGGGCCGAACACCTGGCTGGTGCCGCACCAGGACCTGTTGCCCGAATGGGTGACCGGGCAGCATGACACGGTGGCGCTGCGGGTCAGTGATCACCCGGTGGTGCGTGAGCTGTGCGCGCTGGTGGGGCCGTTGATTTCCACCTCGTGCAACCCTGGCGGGCGCCCGGCGGCGAAGACCCGCTTGCGGGTTGAGCAGTACTTCCATGGCCAGTTGGACCTGGTGCTGGGTGGTGCGCTGGGCGGGCGGAAGAACCCGAGTGTGATTCGCAACCTGGCAACCGGCGAAGTCGTTCGCCCGGGTTGATAGCAATCCACAGGCCTGGCTCGGGACTCGGGCCCCTGTGGGAGCGGGCGCGCCCGCGAAGAATACAACTCAGTGCCTGGCACGGGCTTCGCCCGTGTTCGCGGGCATGCCCGCTCCCACGAGGTTAGGGCCAATTCACCGCAGATTTTTCTGATTATGTCTCGAATGGCTGTCCGGTACTGAGTTTGGGAAATTTCTTACTCCCTGCGTCCACAGTCTTCACCTTCCCTGTATAAACCCCAGCCCCTAGCTTGCTAGCCATGCGTCGCACGTGCGGCGCTCGATCTTTGACGCTAGCAAGAACCGTCGCCAATCGGCGGGAGTACTGGGGAACATGCCGCTATTCGAAAATGCCGAGTACCTGATAAGGGCGAATCTTGAGCAGCTTGCGTCCAACCACCGGGTCAGGGCGGTGGAAATTGGTAGGTTCACCGCTGATCAGTTTGACGCGATCAATAGGCAGAAGGACGGGCAGGATTTGCCACAGCTTGAGGACCCAGGCATCGTTTTCATCGGTAGCCATGCCTACAGAAGCCGGGTAGTACGAGATGGTTACACCATCGATGACATGATTCTGCAGATCAAGGCAGCACTGGCTGCGACGTCGATCTGGAAAAGTGCCACGCACATGACTGCCCTTCGCAGCACGTTTGGTCGCGATGATGGCTATGGTAACGAGGTCTTCGATGAGGCGATTTTTGAACTGACGGCCCGCAAGCCCAAGGCAGAGCTCTATTCCATCATCCCGAAAGGGGATAGAAACAAGCCAAAAAATAAAGGCCGCTTAAGCGGCCTAAATGGCGGGGATGCACTCGCCCGGATAACTTGAAACTCAACCGGCGCACCAGCACATCCTCAAGCAGAAAGGCTACGCTTCCGAATCTGTACGGTCAAGCCGGGATCTTTTTCTCGCGTGCTATAGATGGGCCTTCTGTGGCTTTCTAAGTGATCAGGGTTTTCTGATTTTTGCCAAAATGTCTGTCCAGCTGGGCACTTCGGAAATATCCTACGACCCGCGTCTCCTTCCATCACCTTCTAAGTGGGAACCTCTGCCTCTAGGCTCTATCCGTCGCCGAATAACTTGGCGATCGGGTGTGGTAGCCCGGATGCATTTTTTCCATGACAGTCTATGGTGGCTGTGCGTGGGAGGCTTTCGAGCCTGCCTGGATTGGAAAATGCCCGGGTCTACCACCTCGCGTACAGTCGCCACCCATTCACGTGGTAGTGAAGGTTGGCGGCCTTGAGGAGCATTTTCCAATGATGAAGAAAATAGTCCCCGATCCACCTCTCCCATGCACCTCCACCCGCCCCTTCGGCCGCTGCGATGCCGGCCACGATCCACTCTTCACCGTCAACCCAAACATTTCTGCCGAGGACGCTCTGGTCCACGTAGCCCTGTACCTGCGCAGCGCTTACGAAACCGGCTACAAAGCTTTGGACTACATGCGTGAGGAAGGCCGTGGCATGTTCTGGTCGAACCTGCATGCGATTGAGATGGCTGAGGGTGTGATCGAGGCGATACTCGATGGCATCGAGTCGACTCCACCGCCGACAAACCGACCCTCACAGGCGTAGCGAAGCTATCGAAGCCGACGCAGTACCTGTGGGAGCGGGCTTGCCCGCGAACACCGGCAAAGCCGGTGCCATCCATCGCGGTGGCTTCTTCGCGGGTAAACCCGCTCCTACATGAATGTGTGTGGCTCAGGGGATTAGTACAGTCGATCCTACAGTCCGCCGCGCCGACAGCTCTGCCTGCGCCTGGGCCGCCTCGCTCAGTGGATACCGCTGCTGGATATCCACAACCAGCTTCCCGCTCGCAATCATCGCAAACAGGTCATCGGCCATGGCCTGGGTGTTCTCGGCATTGTTGGCATAGGTGGCCAAGGTCGGCCGGGTGACATACAGCGAGCCCTTTTGCGCCAGGATCCCCAGGTTCACCCCGCTCACCGCACCGGAAGCATTGCCAAAGCTCACCATCAACCCACGCGGGCGCAGGCAGTCCAGCGAGGTCAGCCAGGTGTCGGCACCCACGCCGTCATACACCACCGGGCATTTCTTGCCGTCGGTCAGCTCCAGTACGCGCTTGGCCACATCTTCACGGCTGTAGTCGATGGTCGCCCAAGCCCCCAGCGCCTTGGCCCGCTCTGCCTTCTCGGCAGAGCTCACGGTGCCGATCAGCTTGGCGCCCAGGACCTTGGCCCACTGGCAGGCCAGCGACCCTACACCACCGGCTGCGGCATGGAACAGGATCACATCACCCGCCTTCACCTCATAGGTCTGCTTCAGCAGGTACTGTACGGTCAAACCCTTGAGCATCACCGCCGCCGCCTGCTCGAAGCTGATGGTGTCCGGCAGCTTGACCAGGTTGGCTTCCGGTAGCGTATGCACCTCGCTGTAGGCGCCCAGCGGGCCGCCGGCATGTGCCACACGGTCTCCTACCTTCAGCCGGGACACGCCTTCGCCCACGGCCTCTACCACACCTGCCGCTTCGGTACCCAGGCCAGAAGGCAGGGACGGCGGCGCATACAGCCCGCTTCGGAAGTAGGTGTCGATGAAGTTCAGGCCGATCGCATGGTTACGCACACGCACCTGTTGTGGCCCGGGCGGGGTGGGTTCGAACTCCACAAACTGCAGCACTTCCGGGCCGCCATGCTGGCTGAACTGGATACGCTTGGCCATCTCGCACTCCTGTAGTCGGGATCGGGAAAGGCCTTCTATCGGACGCCTTTGCTTGGTCGTCGTCAACTGCGGCGCGCGCGCTGGCGGTGGTATGCTACGCGGCGAATTCTTCCCTGCCCGTTCCTGGTGACCCGATGACTAGCCGCACCGAGGCCGTGAAAGCCTACCTGCTCGACCTGCAAGACCGCATCTGCTCTGCCCTCGAAACAGAAGACGGCGGTGCCCGCTTCGTCGAGGACGCCTGGGTGCGCGAAGCCGGTGGCGGGGGCCGCACGCGGGTTATCGGTGAGGGCAAAGTGATCGAAAAAGGTGGGGTCAACTTCTCCCATGTGTTTGGTGCCGGCCTGCCGCCGTCGGCCAGTGCCCACCGCCCCGAACTGGCAGGCCGTGGTTTCGAAGCCTTGGGCGTGTCGCTGGTGATACACCCGCACAACCCGCATGTGCCCACTTCCCACGCCAACGTTCGCTTCTTCATCGCCGAAAAGGAAGGTGAAGAGGCCGTATGGTGGTTCGGCGGCGGCTTTGACCTGACGCCATACTATGGCAACGAAGAAGACTGCATTCATTGGCACCGAGTGGCCGAGCAGGCTTGCGCGCCGTTTGGCGCCGACGTGTACCCACGCTATAAAGCCTGGTGCGATCGCTACTTCCACCTCAAGCACCGTGGCGAGCCACGGGGTATTGGCGGCTTGTTCTTCGATGACCTGAACGAGTGGGACTTCGACACTTGCTTCGCCTTCATCCGCGCCATTGGCGATGCCTTCGTCGACGCCTACCTGCCGATCGTCCAGCGCCGCAAGAACACGCCCTACACCCCGCAGCAGCGCGAGTTCCAGGAATACCGCCGCGGCCGCTACGTGGAGTTCAACCTGGTCTACGACCGTGGCACCCTGTTCGGCCTGCAATCCGGTGGCCGCACCGAATCCATCCTCATGTCGCTGCCACCGCAGGTGCGTTGGGGCTATGACTGGAAGGCCGCGCCTGGTAGTGAAGAGGCGCGCCTGACAGAGTATTTCCTGCAGGACCGCGACTGGCTCGGCCAGTAAGCCTGTGGATAAACAAGGAGCCGTCATGGACCAGTACGTCGTTTTTGGTAACCCCATCGGCCACAGCAAGTCGCCGCTGATCCACCGCCTGTTCGCCGAGCAGACCGGTCAGGACCTGGAATATGCCACGCTGCTGGCGCCGCTGGACGAATTCAGCGACTGCGCGCGCGGCTTCTTCAAGCAAGGCAGTGGCGGCAACGTCACCGTGCCGTTCAAGGAAGAGGCTTACCGCCTGTGCGACAGCCTGACCCCGCGTGCCCGGCGCGCAGGCGCAGTGAACACGCTGAGCAAGCTGGCTGATGGCACCCTGCAGGGCGACAACACCGACGGCGCTGGCCTGGTGCGCGACCTGACGGTGAATGCCGGGGTCGAGCTGGCGGGCAAGCGCATTCTCATCCTCGGTGCCGGTGGCGCCGTGCGCGGCGTGCTGGAGCCTATTCTGGCGCACAAGCCGCAGTCGCTGGTGATTGCCAACCGTACTGTGGAAAAGGCCGAGCAGCTGGCGCGCGAGTTCGATGAACTGGGGCCGGTGGTGGCCAGCGGGTTTGCCTGGTTGCAGGAACCTGTGGATGTGATCATCAACGCCACCTCGGCGAGCCTGGCCGGGGAATTACCACCGATTGCCGACAGCCTGGTCGAGGCGGGTCGTACGGTTTGCTACGACATGATGTATGGCAAGGAGCCGACGCCGTTTTGCCAGTGGGCGACCAAGCTGGGGGCTGCCAAGGTGCTGGATGGGTTGGGGATGCTGGCCGAGCAGGCGGCTGAAGCCTTCTTTATCTGGCGTGGCGTGAGGCCGGATACGGCGCCGGTGTTGGCTGAACTGCGCCGGCAACTCGCTCGGGGCTGAGATGGCCGGGGCCGCTTTGCGGCCCTATCGCGACGCAAGGCCGTTCCCACAAAGTACGTCGTACGCCGATCCGCTGTGGGAGCGGCCTTGCGTCGCGATGGGCTGCAAAGCAGCCCCAGAATCCCAACCTCATTCCTCAAACCGGATCGGGCACAACTCCACCCCTTCCAGCTTCTGCAACTCCTCGATCACCTGCGGCCTGGCCCGGTGCAAGGTCAAACTCCCCCCCAATCGCCGCAACCGCCGCGCCTCGCGGTGCAACATATCCACACCCGAGTAATCGATGAAATTCACCTGCCGGGCATCGATCACTACATGCGGCCCCTGGCAGCGCTGCAAGCGCACCTGCAGGTAATGCGCCGCACCAAAGAAAATCGACCCACCTACCCGCAATACATCCGCGTCCCCTTCACGGCTTTGTTGGATCCGTGGTCGTGAGGTGCGCTTCAAATAGAAGAACAGCGAAGCCAGCACGCCGGCATAGATGGCCGTCTGCAGCTCCAGCAGCAATGTCGCTGCAGCCGTCAGCGCCATCACCAGAAACTCAGAGCGGCTGACCCGGAACAATGCACGGATCCCTCGGTGGTCCACCAACCCCCAGCAGATCAGCAAAATGCTGCCGGCCATGGCCGGTATCGGCAGGTGCGCGATCAGGCCGGCGCCGGTCACCGCGAACAACGCCACCCACAGCGCCGAAAACACCCCGGCCATGGGCGAGCGGGCGCCCGCCTCATAGCTCAGGCCCGAGCGGGTGAAGGAACCGGCAGACAGGTAACCAGAGAAAAATGCACCGGCAATGTTCGACAGGCCCTGTGCGCGTATTTCCTGGTCCGGGTCGATCAGTTGTTCTGAACGTGCCGACAACGAACGGGCAATCGACAGACTGGTGACCAACCCCAGCATGCCTACCGCCACGGCGCTGGGCAGCAGACGCAACATGAGCTCCACGTCCAGCAAAGGCAGCGGGCTGAAAGGCGGGAGTTGCCCGGTGAACGCTGCCACCCGCGGCACATGGCCAAAGAAGCCCGGCATCAGCCAGGCCAGCAAGCTGACCAGGATCAGGCTTATCAACAGGCTCGGCCAGCGTGGGCGCCAGAGTTTGAAGGCCACACCGATCACGACGGTGGCCAGGCCCAGCAGCAAGGAAGGCAGGTCGACCTCGCCTGCGTGGCTGGCCAGGTCCTGTACGGTCATCAGCGCGGTGGCCTGGCTGGGCAGGGCCATGCCCAGCAGGTTGGGTAGCTGGCCCAAGGCAATGACGATGGCGGCACCCAGCGTGAAACCGAGCACCACGGAATGGGAGACGAAATTGACCAGCGCGCCGAAGCGCAACAGCCCGAGCAGCAGCTGGAAAAGGCCGCCAAGAAAGGTCAGCAGCAACACCAGCGTGATGTAGTCAGCGCTACCGGCCACGGCCAGCGGGCTGATGCTGGTGTAGAGCACGATGGAAATGGCCGCGGTCGGGCCGCAGATCAGGTACCAGGAAGAGCCCCACAGGCAGGCAATCAGTACCGGCACAACGGCAGCATAGAGCCCGTATTCGGCGGGCAGGCCGGCGATCAGGGCGTAGGCGATGGATTGCGGCAGGGCGAGGATGGCGCCGCTCAGGCCTACCAGCAGGTCCTGGCGCAGGCTGCGGCCCGATTGGCGGGGAAGCCAGGTGAGGAAGGGCAGCAGTAAAGAGAGGCGATGCATGGGTTATCCACAATCCTTAAGGGGTCGCCAAGCCCTGTGGGAGCGGGCATGCCCGCGAAAAAGCCAACGCGTTGCTTGGCACCGGCTTTGCCGGTGTTCGCGGGCGCGCCCGCTCCCACAGGGTTGGTGTGTTGCTTTGTGAGATTACAGTTTGGCTTTGACGGCCTCCAGGGCATCCCCATCGGCCTTGGTGGTGACCCCGGCCAACCACCCATCCAATCGTTCAGGATGCGCTTTCACCCAGGCCTTGGCCGCTTCATCGAAACTGATCTTCTTGTCCACCACCTCGGCCATGATGCTGTTTTCCATGTCCAGTGTGAACTTAAGGTTACCTAGCAGCTTCGCGGCATTCGGGCAGGCTTGTGGATAACCCTTGCGGGTCAGCGTGTATACCTCGCCTTTGCTGCCGAACCACTTTTCACCACCGGTCAGGTAGTGCATTTTCAGCTTCACGTTCATCGGGTGCGGGGTCCAGCCAAGGAAGGTGATGAATTGCTGCTTCTTCACCGCCCGGTCGACCTGGGCCAGCATCGCCTGCTCGCTGGACTCCACCAGCTTCCACTGGCCGAGGTTGAATTCATTCTTGTCGATGATTTTCTTGAGCGACAGGTTGGCCGGGGCGCCGGAGCCGATTCCGTACAGCTTTTTGTCGAACTGCCCGGCGTGTTTTTGCAGGTCAGCGAAGTCCTTCACCCCGGCATTCCACACATAGTCGGGCACTGCGAGGGTGAACTCGGTTCCCTCCAGGTTGCGCGACAGCTGCTGCACATCGCCGTTGGCGATGAACTTGTCATGGAAACCTTGATGTGCGGGCATCCAGTTGCCGAGGAAGGCGTCGACCTGGCCGTCCTTGAGGCCGCCGTAGATGATCGGTACGGCCAGGCTGTCGATCTTCACCTGGTAACCCAGGCTTTCCAGTAACAGGCGTGCCACGGCATTGGTTGAGGCAATATCACTCCAGCCGGGGTCGGCCATTTTCACGGTACTGCATTGCGTATCGCTGTCTGCGGCGTGGGCCGTGGTGGCGCTCAGGGCCAGGGCGAACACGGCGGCGGAGAACTTGTGCATGGCGGCCTCTCTTCTCAATCCAGGGGGGCGGGCTGTGGATAACGTGCCTTGCGTTCGAGGTCATCGAGATCGATGTGGTTGCGCATGTACTGTTGGCTGGCATCCACCAGTGGTTGGTGGTCCCAGCTTTTCAGC
The DNA here is from genome assembly GCF_054611535.1 of Pseudomonas sp. VEM90. Taxonomy (NCBI): domain Bacteria; kingdom Pseudomonadati; phylum Pseudomonadota; class Gammaproteobacteria; order Pseudomonadales; family Pseudomonadaceae; genus Pseudomonas; species Pseudomonas sp. VEM90. Next base: position 286,183 of record NZ_JBTRAR010000002.1, read on the forward strand.
TTGCCGATGGCCAGCGCTTCGGCCACCAGCCGGCGGCGGCGCTGGCTGGCCAGTACCTGCTGGCGCAGGCTGGGGATGTCCCAGCGCAGTTGCGCTTCATCGACAAATGCCTGTAGCAGCGTCTGGTGGTCCGGGCTGCCGGCGAGGTTTTCCCGCTCGTGCGGGTCGCGGCTCAGGTCATAGAGTAGACATGGGTCGTCTTCGCTGTACACGAACTTGTAGTGCCCGCGGCGGATCATCATCAGCGGGCCGACGGTGCCTTCGGCCATGTACTCGCCGATCACCTCGTCGTGACCGCCCTGCCCTTGCAGGTGGCCCAGCAGTGAGCGGCCATCCAGATGCAGGTCTTTATCCACAGCGCCGCCAGCCAGTTCGACCAAGGTTGGCAACAGGTCGCAGGTCGACACCGAGGCAGTGACCCGGCCCGCTGCGAAGTGCTTCGGCGCATGGATCAGCAGCGGCACCCGCGCCGACATTTCGAACCAGTGCATTTTGTACCAGAGGCCACGTTCGCCAAGCATGTCGCCGTGGTCGCCGGAAAACACGATCAGTGTGTCATCGGCCAGGTTGCATTCCTCCAGGGTCTGCAGCAGTTGGCCAATGTTGTCATCGATATAGCTGCACGCGCCGAAGTAGGCGCGGCGGGCGTCGCGGACCTTGTCCACAGGCAATGGCTTGTCCCACAGGTCGTAGACCTTCAGCAAGCGCTGTGAATGCGGGTCGAGTGCTGCCTGGCTGAACTCGGCACGGGGCATGGGGATATCCACACCTTCGTAGCGGTCCCAGTAGCGTTTGGGAATGGTGTAGGGGTCGTGCGGGTGCGTCATCGAAACGGTCAGGCAAAATGGCCGGCCATCGTTTTCGCGCACATGGTCGTACAGGTACTGGCGCGCCTTGAACACCACCTCCTCGTCGAAATCCAGCTGATTGGTGCGCACGCACGGACCCGCCTGCAGCACCGAGGACATGTTGTGGTACCAGCTTGGACGCACATCGGGTTCGTCCCAGTTCACCGTCCAACCGTAGTCGGCCGGGTAGATGTCGCTGGTCAGGCGTTCTTCATAGCCGTGCAACTGGTCGGGGCCGCAGAAGTGCATCTTGCCTGACAGCGCAGTGCGGTAGCCCAGGCGACGCAGGTAATGGGCGTAGGTCGGCACATCGGCAGGGAAGTCGGCCGCGTTATCGTAGGCGCCAATACGGCTGGGCAACTGACCGCTGACCAGGGTGAAGCGTGATGGCGCGCACAGTGGGCTGTTGCAGTAGGCCGAGTCGAACACCACGGCTTGCTCGGCCAGGCGGCCGAGGTGCGGCATCTGGATGGGCGAAGGGCCGTAGATCGGCAGCAAGGGCGCGGCCATCTGGTCGGCCATGATGAACAGGATATTCGGACGCGTCATGGGGGCTTCCATCGTTGAGGGTTATGCGAACCGCTTGCCTACCAAGATGCGACTGTGGATAACATGGGTAAAGCCCATGGCGGGCAATGACTGGGATTAGCTACGCTTATGTTTGACCACCTTGCCGGGTTGTCGCTGGATACCTTGCGTGTATTCGAGGCTGCTGCGCGCCTGCGTGGCTTTACCGCTGCGGCGCTGGAGTTGGGTACCACGCAGCCGGCAGTGAGCCAGCAGGTGAAGCGCCTGGAGGCACAGTTGGGCACGCGCCTGTTTGACCGCATTTACCGGGGCATCGAGCTGACCGAGGCTGGCCAGGTGCTGTTCGAACAGGTGCATCAGGGGCTGCAGGCCATGGATGACGGTATTGCCCAGGCCAGCGGGCGTGGCCAGCACGAAGTGCTGCAGGTGGCCACCGACTTTGCCTTTGCGGCGTTCTGGTTGATGCCAAGGCTGCAACGCTTTCATGAGGCTTATCCACAGGTGGATGTGAGCCTGGTGACGGGTGAGCGCAGCCAGGGCATGTTGCGCCCGGACATCGATGTGGCGGTGCTGTTTGGCGATGGACGCTTTCATCAAGGAGAAAGCCGGTGGCTATTCGATGAGGAAGTCTTCCCGGTGTGCAGCCCCCGCCTGACTCATGGCAAAGCCTTGTCAGCTGTGGCTTTGCAACGATTGCCGCTGTTGCATTTGAAGGGCGAGCAGGCCAGCCGCTGGTTTGACTGGGCGGGGGTATTTCGTGGGTTTGGTGTGACCAGCCCACCGCCAGCGGGGCAGTTGCGGTTTGATAACTATACGTTGCTGATTCAGGCAGCGATTGCCGGGCAAGGGGTGGCGATTGGCTGGGGGCACCTGGTGGATGGCTTGGTGGAGCAAGGGTTGCTGTGTCGGCCGTTGGAGGGGAGCTTGCGTTCGCAACGCGGCTATTACGCGGTGTTGCCACCGCGCAAGCGGCGTGGAGCGTTGATCGAGCGGTTCGTGGATTGGTTGGAGCAGGAGCGCAACCGCTGAGCCCCGAGGCTGCGCGGTCATCTAGACCACGAAGTTCAGATGCTCGCCCCGGTGCAGGTCCAGTTCCAGCATATCCACGATCCCCGCCGCCACGCGCGCCCACGCCGCGTCCGGCAGCGCCTGCGGCGTATTGATCAAGGTCCAGCGCAGCGCGCTGCGCTGCAACCCATCAACTACCTGATCCACGTTCCCCCGCTCTGCTGGGCTGTACTTGTTCGGCTCATCCAGCACAGCGAAATCGCCCACCAGCAACAGCCGGCGTATAGTCGTACGCTCAAGCCCCGTCACCAGCGCCTCGCTCAGGCGTGCTTGCCCTGGCAGGTCACCTGGCGCCAGCGTCGATAGAAGGGCGATTACCGCTGAGCCGCCTGCCGCGCCCTGCTCCGCCTGGTCGGCACTGTTCAGCCCGCCTATCTTGAAGTGCAGGCCGGGGCGGGCGGTGTGGCGGTTGAGGTCATCCACCACGGCGATGACTTCGTGCTGGCGCGACAGCAGCTCGACCATCAGGGCATTGCCCAGGCTGCTTTCAGGCCCGAACAGGACCAGTTTGAACACTGGGGTTTCGGCGTTTTTCACTGCATCACTCCCGTTGCAGGTGGTGATGGTTGGACCGCAATCAGGAGTTATCGTGCAGAGGATCAAGGGTTACCACGCCCACGTTTATTACGACGCAGCCACTATGGAGCAGGCCCGGGAACTGTGCGAGGAGGCGGCGCGGCTGTTTCCCGTGACCATGGGGCGCATGCACCAGAAACCGGTTGGGCCGCATCCGGACTGGAGTTGCCAACTGGCGTTCGGGCCGGAAGTGGTGGGGGTGGTTTTGCCCTGGTTGGCGCTGTACCGCAAGGGCCTGGTGGTATTCATGCATCCGGAAACCGGGGATGAACTGGCGGATCACCGGGATCATGCGATCTGGATGGGGGCCGTGCGGCCACTGAATCTGTCGATTTTTGGGGGCTAGGCGGGGGTAGCCTGTGCCGGCCTATTCGCGGGTGAACCCGCTCCTACAACGATATCGCAGAGCCAGAGGGTGGCGCTGGCCCCGTAGGAGCGGGTTTACCCGCGAAGCAGACGACGCAGTTTAACGGCGTGCGCCACGCACCCCTTCAGCCAATGCCGAGCACAGGCTCAATACATCGGTCACCGCCTGATCGGCGCTCTTGGCCTGGGCGATCTTGTCGACCAGTGCCGAGCCCACCACCACACCATCCGCCAGGCGGGCAATGTTCGCAGCCTGTTCCGGCGTGCGAATGCCGAAGCCAACGCTGATCGGCAGATCGGTATGCCGACGCAGGCGGGCAATGGCTTCGGTCACATGCTCGGTGGTCGCCGAACCGGCACCGGTCACGCCGGCCACCGACACGTAGTAGACGAACCCGGAGCTGCGCTCCAGCACGCGCGGCAGGCGCGCGTCGTCGGTGGTCGGGGTGGTCAGGCGGATGAAGTCGATGCCTGCGGCCTGGGCCGGGGTAGCCAGTTCGGCGTCGTGCTCTGGCGGAAGGTCGACGATGATCAGGCCATCGACGCCCGCTGCGTTGGCTTCAGCCACGAACTTGTCCACGCCAAAGCGGTGGATCGGGTTGTAGTAGCCCATCAGCACGATTGGCGTGGTCTGGTTATCCACACGGAATTCGCGAACCATCTGCAGGGTCTTGGCCAAGGTCTGGCCAGCTTCAAGGGCGCGCAGGGTGGCCAGTTGGATGGCCACGCCATCGGCCATCGGGTCGGTGAACGGCATGCCCAGCTCGATCACGTCGGCGCCAGCAGCCGGCAGGCCCTTGAGGATCTGCAGCGAGGCGTCGTAGCCCGGGTCGCCAGCTGTGACGAAGGTGACCAGTGCCGAGCGGCCTTCGGCCTTCAGCTCGGCGAAGCGTTGTTCAAGACGGCTCATGCCTGTTTCTCCTGGGCGGCCATGTGGTTCATGACGGTTTGCATGTCTTTGTCGCCGCGGCCCGACAGGCACACGACCATCAGGTGGTCCTTGGGCAGCTTCGGCGCGCGCTTGATCGCTTCGGCCAAGGCGTGGGAGCTTTCCAGGGCTGGGATGATGCCTTCCAGACGGCAGGTTGCGTGGAACGCATCCAATGCTTCGTCGTCGGTGATGCTGACGTACTCGACGCGCTTCACCTCATGCAGATAGGCGTGCTCCGGGCCGATGCCCGGGTAGTCCAGGCCTGCGGAAATCGAGTGGGCATCGGTAATCTGGCCGTCTTGGTCCTGCAGCAGGTAGGTGCGGTTGCCGTGCAACACGCCCGGTACGCCGCCGTTCAGGCTGGCGGCGTGCTTGTCGGTGTGTACGCCGTGGCCACCGGCTTCAACGCCGATGATCTGCACGCTCGGCTCTTCGAGGAATTCATGGAACAGGCCCATGGCATTGGAGCCACCGCCGACGCAGGCAACCAGGCTATCAGGCAGGCGGCCTTCCTTCTCTTGCAACTGGGCACGGGTCTCTTTGCCGATGATCGACTGGAAGTCGCGCACCATGGCGGGGTATGGGTGTGGGCCAGCCACGGTGCCGATCAGGTAGAAGGTGTCTTCGACGTTGGTAACCCAGTCACGCAGGGCTTCGTTCATGGCGTCTTTCAGGGTGCCGGTGCCGGCGGTAACCGGTACGATCTCTGCGCCCAGCAGCTTCATGCGGAACACGTTCGCCTGCTGGCGCTCGATGTCGGTGGCACCCATGTAGATCACGCAAGGCAGGCCGAAGCGCGCGGCGACGGTGGCGGTGGCGACACCGTGCATGCCGGCGCCGGTTTCGGCGATCAGGCGCTTTTTGCCCATACGCTTGGCCAGCAGCACCTGGCCGATGCAGTTGTTCACCTTGTGCGCACCGGTATGGTTGAGCTCTTCACGCTTGAAGAAAATCTTCGCCCCGCCGCAATGCTCGGTCAGGCGCTCGGCGAAGTACAGCGGATTGGGGCGGCCGATGTAGTCGCGCTGGAAGTACGCCAGCTCTTCAAGGAACTTGGGGTCTGCCTTGGCCGCTTCGTATTCGCGGGCCAGGTCCAGCACCAGTGGCATCAGGGTTTCGGCCACATAGCGGCCGCCAAACGAGCCGAACAGGCCATTGGCGTCGGGGCCGGGGCGGTATTGGGACTGGGTCATGGGGCGCTCCAAGGCGTAGTGAATGAGTGATGGGCTTTACTCTAACCACGGCAAGCTCGGCTGAAAACCGATAAGATTGCGCAAACTTGTCAGAAAAACTCACAGGTAAAATGGCCCACGACCTCCCTCCCCTCAATGCCCTGCGTGCCTTCGAGGCAACAGCCAGGCTGAACAGTGTCAGCCAGGCAGCGGAAGCGCTGCACGTCACCCACGGCGCTGTCAGCCGGCAGATCAAGGTGCTTGAGGAGCATCTGGGCGTCGCCCTGTTCGTCAAGGACGGGCGCGGCATCAAACTCACAGATGCGGGTGTTCGTCTGCGCGATGCCAGCGGTGAAGCCTTCGACCGGCTGCGCAGCGTGTGTTCCGAGCTCAGCCGTGATGTGAGTGAGGCGCCGTTCGTACTGGGCTGCTCGGGCAGCTTGCTGGCGCGCTGGTTCATCCCGCGGCTGGGGCGGTTGCAGGCGGATTTGCCTGAGCTGCGCTTGCACCTGTCGGCGGGTGAGGGCGACCTTGACCCGCGACGGCCTGGGCTGGATGCGTTGCTGGTGTATGCCGAGCCACCGTGGCCGGCGGACATGCAGGTGCATGTGCTGGCCGAGGAATGCATCGGACCGGTGCTCAGCCCGCATTTCGCAGGCTTCCAGCGCTTGCAGGGGGCGCCCGCCAAGGCGCTGCTGGGCGAAGCCTTGCTGCACACCACTTCACGCCCGCAAGCCTGGCCGACCTGGGCGCTGCAACAGGGCCTGGACCCGGCGGCCATTCACTATGGCCAGGCTTTCGAGCACCTGTATTACCTGCTGGAAGCTGCCGTGGCCGGATTGGGCGTGGCAATTGCACCGCAGCCACTGGTCGCCGATGACCTGCGGGCGGGCCGCTTGAGTGCGCCGTGGGGCTTTTCACCTACCCAGGCGGCGCTGGCATTGTGGGTGCCACGGCGCGCCGCAGACGGGCGCGCCGAGCAGTTGGCGCAGTGGTTACGGGCAGAACTTGCGCGGCAGGGCGCTTAGTTTCGCTTGCACATCAGGTACGCCGCCAGCAGGCCCAGCGCACCAATGGCCACACCGGCGGTGGTGTAGGGGTGTTCCTGGGCGTAGTCCCGGGTGGCTATGCCGGTCTGGCGGGTGCGCTGCTTCACTTCCTCGAACGCATCGCTCAGTAGGCTGCGCGAATGACGCAGTGCGCTTTCAGCGTTGCTGCGGATTGCCTTCACCGACTTCTGGGACTCTTCCGACGCATCATGCTTGAGGTTTTCCAAGCTTTTCAGAAGGCTCTCGATCTCCGCTTCCATGCTTTCCAGGGACGTTTTACGCAGCGAGTTACGGTGCATGTTGACTCTCCTTTGCAGTATGGGCTCTAAGGATTGCGACCCTTGGCCTGCGAGAAAGTGCGATCGAACTTTCGCTGATAGTGACCGCTCGCAGGTAAACCAGGCCTGCGCTGCTAGGCTGAAACTCACTGTCACCCATGGAGAGCACTCATGACCGATCATCACACCTACAAGAAAATCGAACTGGTAGGGTCTTCGCCCACCAGTATCGAAGACGCCATCAACAATGCTCTGGCTGAAGCCGGCAAAAGCATCAAGCACCTGGAATGGTTCGAAGTGGTCGATACCCGTGGCCATATCCGTGACAACAAGGCGGCGCACTTCCAGGTCACGCTGAAGGTCGGCTTCCGTATCGCCAATAGCTGATATAGCGTCGGGCTGCATGATCTCGGCGTGATGAGGTATTCAGGAACGGGGCGCCTTGGTGGGGTCCCCTTCTGATTTCATCTGCACAAGGAAAGCGAGTGATGAACAAACTGATTCTGGCGCTGGGCCTGATGACCCTGGCCGGTGGTGCGCTGGCAGCGGGCAAACCGTGCGAGGAGCTGAAGGCGGAAATTGCGGCCAAGCTGGATGCCAAGGGCGTCACTGGCTACAAGCTGGAGATCGTCAAGAAAGGCGAGCCGGCGGGCAAGGTCATTGGTAGCTGTGAGGCCGGTACCAAGGAGATTGTGTACCGCCGCGGCTGATGGGCCCGCTCATTCGCGGGCTTGCCCGCTCCCACAGTCCAACAGCGCAGGCCTTGAAGGCTCCAGTCAAACGGTGGAAACGGGCGAGCCCGCGACGAGGATCACTCGGTCTTGAGGGCCTGCGCCATCAGCTCATATGACCGAATGCGGTCCGCATGCTCATACAGGTCACAGGTAAAGATCAGCTCATCCGCACCCGTCTGTTCCAGCAGCACTTCTACCTTGGCCTTTACCTTCTGCGGGCTGCCGATCATGGCCAACCCCAGGAAGCTGCCCACCGTCTCTCGCTCATGGGGCAACCACAGCCCATCCATGCTTTCCACGGGTGGCTTCTGCATCAGGCTCTGTCCGCGAATCAGCGCCAGGATGCGCTGATAGACCGAGGTGGCCAGGTATTCGGCCTTCTCGTCGGTCTGCGCCACCACCATGGGAATGCCCAGCATCACATACGGCTTATCCAGCGTCGTCGAGGGCCTGAAATGGTTGCGATATACGCGAATCGCCTCGTGCATGTAGCGTGGTGCGAAATGCGAGGCGAAGGCGTACGGCATGCCGCGCATGCCAGCCAGCTGGGCACTGAACAGGCTGGATCCCAGCAACCACATTGGCACGTCGGTGTCGTGCCCGGGTACGGCGATCACTTTTTGATCATCGGTGCGTGGCCCGAGGTAGCGCGAAAGCTCCTCGACATCGTCCGGGAAGTCATCCGGGCTGCCAGCGCGCTCGCGTCGCAGGGCATAGGCGGTCATTTGGTCCGAACCCGGCGCACGGCCCAGGCCAAGGTCGATCCGCCCCGGATACAGGCTGGCCAAGGTGCCGAACTGCTCGGCAATTACCAGCGGCGCATGGTTGGGCAGCATTACCCCGCCAGAGCCCACGCGAATACGTGAGGTCCCACCGGCCAGGTAGCCGATCAGCACCGAAGTCGCCGAACTGGCGATGCCGTCCATGTTGTGGTGTTCGGCCACCCAAAAACGGTTATAGCCAAAGCGCTCGACATGCTGCGCCAGGTCCAGCGAGTTGCGCAGCGATTGCGCGGGGCCAGCGTCGGCGCGTACGGGCACCAGGTCCAGGGTGGAAATCTTCAGGTCACGCAGCTGCGTCATGGAGCCTCCGCAAAAGTGATTGGCCAGAGGCCTTTTTGATTCTGTATGGGCGCATTCGTTGGATTCAATGCCTGCAAGCATATTGCTCTGAACTTGCGGCAGTCGGCAGGCCTCTGAACCGTAGGTAAGCAACCCAGTGACCAGGAGGCATCATGAAAAAGACAGCATCGGCGATCTGGCAAGGTGGCCTGAAGGATGGAAAAGGTCTGCTTTCTACCGAAAGCGGCGCACTCAAGCAGAACCCTTATGGCTTCAATACACGTTTCGAGGGCACACCCGGTACCAACCCGGAGGAGCTGATCGGCGCGGCGCATGCCGGTTGTTTCTCGATGGCGCTATCAATGATGCTCGGCGAGGCGGGGCTTACCGCAGAGCGGATCGACACGGCTGCAGAGGTGACGCTCGACAAGCAAGCGGACGGTTTTGCCATTACTGCCGTGCACCTGGTGCTCAGGGCCAAGGTACCCGGGGCCAGCGAGGCTCAATTCCTGGAGATTGCCAACAAGGCGAAGGAAGGCTGCCCGGTGTCCAAGGTTTTGAATGCGAAGATCAGCCTGGATGCAGCGTTGGTGGGGTGAAACGGTGCAACGGTAGTGGTTTGCTGTAGTCTAAAGAGCGTCGGCAGCGCCACTGCCCTTTTCAGGAGCCGTTCCATGATTCGCGTAGCTACCGCTGTGTTGGCTACCCTTTTCGCCACGTCTGCGCTGGCGGCCGTCAAGCCATGCGAGGAGCTGAAAGCCGAGATCGAGGCCAAGATCCAGGCCCAAGGGGTTACGTCCTACACGCTGGAGATCGTGCCCAACAGCGAGGTCGAGGACCAGAACATGGTCGTCGGGACCTGCGATGGTGGGACGAAGAAGATCATCTATCAGAAGAACGATCGATAAGCATCAGGGCTCGGGGCTGCAAAGCAGCCCCGAATTCACGGTATGCAGAACACTTCGCTAGGCTCGTTCACCACCACCTTGCGGTTGGCGTCATACAGCAGTACCTGCGGCTCCATCACTGGCGCTCGCGCCTCCAGGCGATAGCGCTCGCCGGCCTTGAAGTTGTCAAAGCGCACGGTCAGGTAGCAGGTTCGGTCCCTGGGTTGTGACATGATGCCGCCCGAGTAGATTTCATAATCGAAGCGCACCACCAGTTCGTGCTTGCCCGGCGTCACCTGGAAGTAACGGCCATCCTCCAGGCGCTTGCCATCGAGGCGGTCGGCCATGATCACCCGGCCGGGGGTCATGGTGTACAGGTCGACCCACGCCTGTTTCGGGTCGACGGGCGGCAAGGGGCTGGCGCAAGCCCCCAGTGTACTGAGGGCGATCAGCATCATGGGCTGGCGCATGGCGAAACTCCCACTTGCGATTTACAAGTAACAAGCATAGCGCCGTTTGTGCGGTTCAGGTGCGTTGGCAACCCGCCGGCAGCCCTTGACCCAGCAGTTTTTGCTGGTGGTCGTAGAGTTTGATCCAAGGGCGGAAGCCAATGCTGCCGGCCTGCAACTGATAACGCTGCCCGGCGCTGAAGTCCTTGAAGGTCAGCTTGATCTGGCAATCGCGCCACAGCGGCTTATCGACGGGGCCGATATTGCTGGGGTTAACCGGAAACTGATAGCGCACGGTCAGTTCATGGCTGCCGGGTTGAACCTCGAAATAGCGGCTGTCAGCCCAGTCACGTTTATCTACCTGCACGGCGTCCAGCGAGGTGTTGTCGTAGCGCGTGAGGTCGATCCAGGCCTGGTTCGGGTCTGGGGCTGGCAATGTTGAACAGGCAGCGATCAACACCAGTGAGCCGGCGACCAACAATGCACGCATGGCGAAACTCCCCCTTGGCGAGATAGTCTTGGAGCGAAATGGCCTTGAGCGAGTCAGACAGTCCCGGATGCTTCGACTTTTTCTTATGCAGCGCTCAGGCCTTGGGGCACTCGACCGCAACTTCACCCGTTTGGTTCCGCTGCTTGCGGCGCTTCTGCTGAACGGTTGCAGCAATGTCGCCTACTATGGGCAATTGGCGCAGGGCCAGTGGCAGTTGCTGCGGGCGCGGCAGCCTGTAGAGCAGGTATTGGCCGACCCTGCTACCCCTGCACCCTTGCGCGCGCACCTGCAACAGGCCGAACAGGCGCGGGTGTTTGCCAGCCAGCAATTGAAACTGCCGGACAACCGCAGCTACCGGGTATACGCCGACCTTGGCCGCCCTTACGTGGTGTGGAATGTGTTCGCCGCGCCCGAGTTGTCGTTGCAACCGGTAACGCACTGCTTTCCGATTGCCGGGTGCGTGGCGTACCGCGGCTACTACCGGCAAGGCGCGGCGCGAGGCGCGGCGGCGTTGATGCGCCAGGATGGCCTGGATGTGTACGTAGGCGGTGTGGAAGCCTATTCGACCCTGGGTTGGTTCGATGACCCGATTTTGTCGTCGATGGTGGGCTGGGGCGATGAGCGCCTGGCTACGTTGATCTTTCATGAACTGGCCCACCAGCGCTTCTATGTGCAGGACGATACCGAGTTCAATGAATCGTTTGCCTCGTTCGTCGAGCAGGAGGGGACGCGGCAATGGCGCGCGGCGCGTGGGCTGGCGGCGGTTGGCGGGGATCAGGGAAAGCAGCGCGACCAGTTTATCCGCCTGGTGTTGGCCAGCCGTGAGCGATTGCAGGCAATTTATGCGGGGCCGTTGGATGATGCGCACAAGCGCCGGGCCAAGCAGGCCGAGTTTGAGCGTTTGAGGCGTGAATACCGGCAGGTGCGTGATGGCCAGTGGGGCGGTGACAAACGCTATGACGCCTGGATGTATGGGCCGATGAACAATGCCAAGTTGTTGCCGTTCGGGCTATATGACCAGTGGGTGCCGGCGTTTGCGGCGCTATTTCGTGAGGTGGGTGGGGATTGGGTTCGGTTTTACGCGCGGGTCGAGCATTTGGGGCGGTTGCCGATTGAAGAAAGGAAAGCGGCACTGCAGCGTCTGATGGTTAGCCTTTGAGATTTTGGGGCCGCTTTGCGGCCCATCGCGACACAAGGCCGCTCCCACAAAGGCCCTGCTTACGCCGATCGATGTGGGAGGGCCGGCTGCAAAGCAGCTCTGCTGGCCCTCAAGCCTTGCTAAAAGCCTGATGCAAATCGGCTACCGTGGCGAAGTGGAAAGCGGGTTCTTCCGCCATCAGCTCTTCCCGGCTACCAAACCCGTATCCCACCGCCACTGCCTGCAGCCCGTTGCTGCGCGCGCCGATCAGGTCATGCTTGCGGTCACCGATCATCAGCGTCTGTGCAGGGTCCAGCCCTTCTTCATCCAGTAAATGGCGAATCAGCTCGACCTTGTTGGTGCGCGTGCCGTCCAGTTCACTGCCGTAGATCACCTTGAAGTGATGATCGAAGGCAAAGTGCCGGGCTATTTCGCGGGCGAACTCCCACGGTTTGGAGGTGGCAATGTACAACGTGCGGCCCTGCCTGTTCAGGGCTTCGAGCAATTCGGGCACGCCGGCGAACACCAGGTTTTCGTAAAGCCCGGTCACGCGGAAGCGCTCCCGGTAGAAGTTCACCGCATCCCAGGCCTTGGCTTCGTCGAAGCGGTAGAACTGCATGAAGGCCTGTAGCAGGGGTGGGCCGATGAAATGTTCGAGGCGGGCCAGGTCCGGTTCGTCGATACCCAGCTTGGCCAGGGCATACTGGATCGAGCGGGTGATGCCCAGGCGTGGGTCGGTCAGGGTGCCGTCGAGGTCGAAGAGGATGTTTTGCTGGTGCATGTACAGGGTTCCACTTGAGTGCTGCGTGGCCTTCTTCGCGGACATGCCCGCACAGGTAAAGCGCAGGCCTTGAAGGCGCCACTCAACCTGTGGGAGCGGGCGTGCCCGCGAATGCGGTCATTCAGGTTGATCGTAGCCTTCGGCCAGGTGCTGGTCCTTGAGCTTCACGTAGTTGCCGGCGCTGTAGGAGAAAAATGCGCGCTCCTTGTCGTTCAGCAGCCGGGCCTGTTTCACCGGGCTGCCCATGTACAGGTAGCCACTGACCAGGCGTTTGCCTGGCGGCACCAGGCTGCCAGCGCCGATGATCACTTCGTCCTCGACGATGGCACCGTCCATGATGGTGCTGCCCATGCCCACCAGGATGCGGTTGCCCAAGGTGCAGCCATGCAGCATCACCTTGTGCCCGATGGTCACTTCGTCACCGATGATCAGCGGGAAACCATCCGGGTTGAAAGGCCCTGCGTGGGTAATGTGCAGCACGCTGCCGTCCTGCACGCTGGTGCGCGCGCCAATGCGGATGCGGTGCATGTCGCCGCGCACCACGGTCAGCGGCCATATCGAACTGTCTGCACCGATCTCCACGTCGCCCAGCACCACCGCCGAACGGTCGACGAAGGCCCTGGGCCCAACTTTCGGAGTGTGTTGCTGGAAGCTGCGAATGGCCATGATAGCGTCTCTCATCTGTGCCGATAGGCAGGCTGCCTGCTGCGGTCGGCGTCGATTGTAATTAAGATGGGGCAGTGTTTCTTCTGCCAAGGTATCCAAACCGTGACTGCGAACAACCCGCTTCTGCAATCCCACGATCTGCCGCCCTTCTCGCAAATTCGTGCCGAACACGTGTTGCCGGCGATCGAAGCGATCTTGGCCGACAACCGTAAAGCCATTGCCGAGATCCTTGAAAAGCAGGGCAAGAACCCTACATGGGCCGGCCTGGTGCTGGCCATGGACGAACTGAACGACCGCCTGGGCGCCGCCTGGAGCCCGGTCAGCCACCTTAACGCGGTGTGCAACAGTGCCGAGTTGCGCGAGGCCTACGAGTCGTGCCTGCCGGCGTTGAGTGCCTACTCTACCGAACTGGGCCAGAACCGCGCGCTGTTCGAAGCTTACCAGGCGCTGATCGACAGCCCGGAGGCTGCCGGCTTCGACGTGGCGCAAAAGACTATCCTCGAGCACGCCTTGCGTGACTTCCGCCTGTCGGGTATCGACCTGCCGGCGGACAAGCAGCAGCGCTACGCCGAAGTGCAGAGCAAGCTCAGCGAGCTGGGCAGCCGTTTCTCCAATCAGCTGCTTGACGCCACCCAGGCATGGACCAAGCATGTTACCGACGAAGCTGCGCTGGCCGGCCTGACCGATTCGGCCAAGGCGCAGATGGCCGCTGCAGCCCAGGCCAAGGGCCTGGAAGGCTGGCTGATCACCCTCGAGTTCCCCAGCTACTACGCGGTGATGACCTACGCCAGCGACCGCGCCCTGCGCGAAGAGCTCTACGCCGCCTACTGCACCCGCGCCTCCGACCAGGGCCCGAATGCCGGGCAGTTCGACAACGGCCCGGTGATGCGCGAAATCCTCGACCTGCGCCAGGAACTCGCCGAACTGCTGGGCTACAAGAACTACGCCGAGCTGAGCCTGGCCACCAAGATGGCCGAGTCCAGCGACCAGGTGCTGAGTTTCCTGCGTGACCTTGCCAAGCGTTCCAAGCCGTTCGCCGCCCAGGACCTGCAACAGCTCAAGGCCTACGCTGCCGAACAAGGCTGCCCCGAGCTGGCCAGCTGGGACGCCGGCTACTTTGGCGAGAAGCTGCGCGAGCAGCGCTACAGCGTGTCGCAGGAAGCCCTGCGCGCCTACTTCCCGATCGACAAGGTGCTGGACGGCCTGTTCAGCATCGTGCAACGCCTGTACGGCATCGAAATCGCCGAGCTCAATGGCTTCGACAGCTGGCACCCGGACGTACGTCTGTTCGAGATCAAGGAAAACGGTCAGCACGTTGGCCGTTTCTTCTTCGACCTGTACGCCCGCGCCAACAAGCGTGGCGGCGCCTGGATGGACGGGGCCCGTGACCGTCGCCGCACCGCCGGCGGCCAGCTGCAGAGCCCGGTGGCCAACCTGGTGTGCAACTTCACCCCGGCCGCGCCCGGCAAGCCCGCGTTGCTGACCCACGATGAAGTCACCACCCTGTTCCACGAATTCGGTCACGGCCTGCACCACATGCTGACCCGCATCGAGCATGCCGGCGTGTCCGGCATCAACGGCGTGGCCTGGGATGCGGTCGAGCTGCCAAGCCAGTTCATGGAAAACTGGTGCTGGGAGCCGGAAGGCCTGGCACTGATTTCGGGTCACTACGAAACCGGCGCCGCCCTGCCCCAGGACCTGCTGGACAAAATGCTGGCCGCGAAAAACTTCCAGTCGGGCATGATGATGGTGCGCCAGTTGGAGTTCTCGCTGTTCGATTTCGAGCTGCACGCCAGCCATGGCGACGGCCGCAGCGTATTGCAGGTGCTCGAAGGTGTGCGTGACGAGGTGTCGGTCATGCGCCCGCCGGCTTACAACCGCTTCCCCAACAGCTTTGCGCACATTTTCGCGGGTGGTTACGCGGCGGGCTACTACAGCTACAAGTGGGCCGAAGTGCTGTCGGCTGACGCCTTCTCGCGCTTCGAGGAAGAAGGCGTGCTGAACGCCGAGACCGGCCGCGCCTTCCGCGAGGCGATCCTGGCCCGTGGGGGTTCGCGCGAGCCGATGGAGCTGTTCGTCGACTTCCGTGGCCGTGAGCCTTCCATCGATGCATTGCTGCGCCACAGTGGTCTCACCGAGGACGCTGTAGCATGAGTGAGGTAGTTGTGAACAAGACCAAGAAGCGCTTCATTGCCGGTGCCGTGTGCCCGGCGTGCAGCGAGCCCGACAAGCTGATGATGTGGAACGAAGACGGTGTACCGCACCGTGAGTGTGTGGCTTGCGGCTTTACCGACACCCTCAACGAGCAGGGCTTGTCGGTGCCGAAGGAACTGGGCACCCGGGTCAACCACCTGGCGCCGAAAGCCGCGCCGGCCAAGGTGCAGACCGTGCAGTTCTTCCCAAATCCGAAGCTGAAAAAGCCGGCTGAGTAATACGCTCATGCCACCCGGGCGCAATGCCCGGGCAGGCATGGACAGGTGTTAGATAGTCAGGCCACCTGGCGCACGTTGGCCATGCAAGCTCTCTTGCTCATTTCTACCAGCAAGGTGTGCGTCATGGCCAACCCTCTTCTGCAAAATAGCCATATCCCCGTCGATTACTCCTCCATCACCATCGAAAACATGCAGGCGGCATTCGCTCACGTGCTGCTGGCACACGAGAACGGTGTCGAACGCATCATCCTTGATCAACGAACCATGCCCACCTGGGATGACATGGTGCTGGCGGTGGATGGGCTGGATAGCCGACTGCTGGCAGTGTTGTATGCCGCCTCACCACTGGTCGGCCGGGATACGGCCTGGGCCAACGCCATCATCGATTTCTACGGCAGAGTGACGGCACGCTTCGAGCAGAAATTCGCCAACACTGGCTTGCATGAGCTTTATGAACGCTTGGCCGGCAGTGACATCGGCAAACAACTGGATACCGGGAAGCGCGCCACCTTGCGTTGGCACCTGGACAAGTTCGCCGCTGGCGGTGCGTTACTCGACTCCACAGGCAAAGCGCGTCTGGCAAACCTTCAGGAGCAGATTGGCACTGTACGCGAGGCGTTCCGCGGCAACATCAACCGGCCTGGGCTCACTGTCACCGATAAGCCGAGCTGAGCGGCCTCCCGCAGCGCGTACGCGACGAATTGGCTGCAGGAGCGCAACAAGCAGGTAAGCAGGGGTGGCTGATTGCCTGTGACACGCTGACTACTCGAGAGGTGCTCAAACATGCTGCCAACCGCCAGCTCCGTGAGCGTGTGTACCGGGCTTTCCACGCCCGCGGCATCAGCCATGATCCGCAACAGGACAACGGCACGTATCTGCAGCAACTGGCGCAGTTGCTTGAGGCGAAGGCTCTCCTGCTCGGTTATTCCGGCCATCTGGAGCAGAGTCTGCAGGTGAAGAGTGCGGGCTCGGTAGCCCAGGTATGCGGCTTTCTTCACGATCTGGCCGATCATGTGCGACCCGCCATGTTGCGGTGGCGTTCGCAGGTGGAGCGCGGGGCTACCGAGCAGGGCCTGGGCAAACCTCAACCCTGGGATTTCGAGTACCTGCGGCGTGCTTCGCGCAGTGAGTGTCCTGCCGAAGCGCTGCGCGATTACTTCCCGCTGAATACCGTTGTCAGAGCGTTACAGCAATTGGCGCGGAAGTTGTTTGGTGCAGTGCTGCAGCCCAAAGCGCTGCCTGCTTGGGATGACAGCGTGCAGCCATTCGAGGTGTGGCAGGACAGCGCTTTCATTGGCTTTCTGTATCTGGATGCCGTGCAACACGCAGGCAAGCAGCCAGACGCGGTGTTCACCACCTACGTAAGGAATCGCCGGGTCGATGCAGAGGGTATCTACCAGGCAGCCTCGGTGGTGGTGTTCAGTGATGTACCGCAAGCGCTGTCAGGTTTTCAGCCGTTGCTCGACCATTTGTCACTGCGCAAGCTTTTCCATGAATTCGGCCATGCCCTGCACCACCTGCTGGTGCGTACGACGAACCACGTCATGTCCAACGTGACCGAGTTGGGCACCGATGGTGTGGAGTTGTTCGGCAAGCTGTTCGAGCGTTGGGTCTGGGATGCAGACTATCTGGTGGCGATCTCGGCGCGCACGCAGGACGGCCGCCAACTATCCCGCAAGCAAGCCGATGGCTGCCTGCAGCAGTTACGACAGCAGGGCGTGGAGGAGATCGCGAGTGATCTGTGCCTGGCGTTGTTCGACATGGACCTGCATGGCACACCAAACGATGGCAGGTCCTTGGAACAGCGACTGGGTGATGCCCGCGAGCGTTGTGGTTACTGGCCGCTCGCTGATTTCGAACATCCGGCGCATGCCTTCGACCACCTTGTAAACGGCTACGATGCTGGTTACTACGCCTACCTGTGGTCGGATGTGCATGCCTTCGATGTGTTCACCCGCTTCGAAGCCGAGGGCCTGTTGAACGAAGCCACGGGCCGGGCACTGCAGGAAGCACTGTTCGTCCCAGGGGCATCCCGCCCGTTACGTGAAGGCATCGAGGCATTTCTAGGGCGGCAATCGAGCCAGGCAGCGTACCTCAATTGGCATGGCCTGAATTAGCCAGACCAGAGGTGCTGGAAAGATCCTGGGATGCGTTGTACTGTATATGGATACAGTATTCGGGTGAGCCATGATTCCTCCAGCACCGCAAAAGGGCCGTGGCACGGCACACAACCCACACAACCGCTTTGCCCCTGGTCATTCGGTGGCAGAAGATGACGGCTGGTACCAGGAAGTGCCGCAAACCCAGGGCACCGAGGTGCGGACCGAGACGGCCAAGTCGGTGATCAGCCGCAACACCTCGCCCGACCTGCCCTTCGATCGCTCCATCAACCCTTACCGTGGCTGTGAGCATGGCTGCATCTACTGCTATGCCCGCCCCTCACACGCCTACTGGGACCTTTCTCCCGGCCTGGATTTCGAGACCAAACTGATTGCCAAGACCAACGCCGCCGAGGTGCTGGCACAGCAATTGAGCAAACCGGGCTACGTGTGCGCGCCGATCAATCTCGGCTCCAACACCGACCCCTACCAGCCGATCGAGCGGGAACAGTTATTGACCCGGCGCTTGCTTGAAGTGTTACTGCGTTTCCGTCACCCGGTGACCATTGTCACCAAGGGTTCACTGGTGCTGCGCGACCTCGACCTGCTGGCCGAGATGGCCCGCCAGCGCCTGGCACGGGTGATGATCAGCCTGACCACGCTGGACGATGGTCTCAAACGGGTGCTCGAACCCCGAGCGGCTTCACCCGGTGCAAGGTTGAGGGCCATCCGGGTATTGCGTGAAGCGGGCGTACCGGTGGGCGTTTTGTGTTCGCCGATGATTCCGATGATCAACGACAGTGAGCTGGAGCGCCTGCTGGAGGCGGCCAGGGAGGCTGGCGCACAGAGTGCGGCCTACATGATGCTGCGCTTGCCGCGCGAGGTGGCGCCGTTGTTCGAGCAATGGTTGCAGGACCATTACCCGCAGCGGGCGGCGCATGTTCTGAGCCTGATCCGCCAGAGCCGCGGCGGCGAGCTGTACGACAGCCGGTTTGGCGTGCGCATGCGTGGTGAAGGGGTGTTTGCCGAGTTGCTGGCGCAGCGCTTTGCCAAGGCAATGAAGCGGCTGGACTTCGAAGGGCGCGAGGCGCAGGCGCTGGATTGTTCGGCGTTTTGCCCGCCGGGTGGGCAGATGGCGCTGTTCTGACATGAACCCGCCCCCACAGGGGCTGTGCATTGCTCACAACGCAACTAATAACAACCAATAATTGTGCTAATACATATTGGCAGCTGATGTTTTTTTGCTATTATCCAACTCCCGCCTTTTTCTCTGGAACGCCCGTTCTAGAGCCTTCTAATTAAGTTTCAGTTAAGTTTTCCCCGCTAGCGTAGGTAATAAGTCCACACCGGCTGTGATCTATGGCCCGTGCGTGTCATCTAAAACCCTGCATAGCCTGAATCTTTCACCGGTAAAATGGATTTACCTACACACCGTCAAGAGGATGAATCATGCCCGTCAAGGACCCATCCAAGGTCGTACCGCAGGTCCCCGCGGAAAGCGCCGATGCTGCCCTTAAGCACATCGTCGACGGCTTCCTGCGCTTTCACCATGATGTTTTCCCGGATCAGCAAGAGCTGTTCAAGAAGCTCGCCACCGCGCAAACACCACGCGCCATGTTCATCACCTGTGCCGATTCGCGCATCGTTCCCGAGCTGATCACCCAGAGCTCGCCAGGCGACCTGTTCGTAACCCGTAACGTGGGTAATGTGGTACCGCCTTATGGCCAGATGAACGGGGGTGTTTCCAGCGCCATCGAGTACGCCGTGATGGCGCTTAAAGTGCACCACATCATCATCTGTGGCCACTCCGACTGTGGCGCCATGCGTGCGGTACTCAACCCGCAGTCGCTGACCAAGATGCCTACCGTTGGCGCCTGGTTGCGCCACGCTGAAGTGGCCCGCACCGTGGTCGAGAACAACTGCTCCTGCGGCAGCGAACACGAGACGATGCAAGTGCTGACCAAAGAAAACGTCATCGCCCAGTTGCATCACTTGCGCACCCATCCTTCGGTGGCTTCGCGCCTGGCGGCCGGTGAGCTGTTCATTCATGGTTGGGTGTACGACATCGAGACCAGCAAGATCGAAGCCTATGACGCTGCCAGCGACAGCTTCCTGCCCTTGGCCGCGGGTGAACCCGTGCCCTGCGCCACTCCGAGAGGCCGCTACTAAGCGACCCGTCCGCCGCTAGAACCTTGATAGCCGGCTGCACCCTGTGGGGTGTGGCGCGGCCTTCGGCTGCCTTGAATTCCCTGACTGCCCTGCCGGCAAGCCCGCTGGCGGCCTGCGCTTGCGCGCTCTTCAGGGGCAAATGTGCCCACGGCCAGGGGAATGGCCGTGTGTTTAGAGAAAGGAGAAACACGGTGAACATTACACAGTTGAAAGCGGCCCTGCCGCGTGAGTTGCTGGCGTCGGTGGTGGTCTTCCTGGTGGCCCTGCCGTTGTGCATGGGCATTGCGATCGCCTCGGGCATGCCTCCGGCGAAAGGCCTGATTACCGGAATTATCGGCGGCATTGTCGTGGGTTTCCTTGCCGGCTCGCCGCTGCAGGTGAGCGGTCCGGCCGCTGGTCTGGCGGTATTGGTGTTCGAGCTGGTGCGCCAACATGGTATGGCCATGCTTGGGCCGATCCTGCTGTTGGCCGGCCTGCTGCAGTTACTGGCCGGGCGTCTGCGTCTGGGCTGCTGGTTCCGCGTCACTGCGCCGGCGGTGGTGTACGGCATGCTGGCGGGGATTGGCGTGTTGATCGTGCTGTCTCAGGTGCATGTGATGTTCGACACCGCGCCGCAACCGTCAGGTCTGCAGAACCTGCTGGCGTTCCCGGCAACCGTGGCGGCAGCCCTGCCACAGGAAAGCGTTGGCTCAGGCTGGATGGCCGGTGCGCTAGGCTTGGGGACCATCGCCATCATGTGGGGCTGGGAGCGCCTTCGGCCGCAGCGGCTGCGCTTCGTGCCGGGTGCCCTGCTCGGCGTCGCAAGCATGACCGCCATCAGCATGTGGCTGGTCCTGCCGGTGAACCGCGTGCAAGTGCCGGCAGACCTGACCGAGGCCATTGACTGGATTCGCCCGGGTGACCTGATGCAACTGGCTGACCCTGCTCTGCTGGTCGCTGCCTTTGCCCTCGCTTTCATCGCCAGTGCCGAAACCCTGCTGTCGGCTGCAGCGGTCGATCGCATGCACAGTGGTCAGCGCTCGGATTTTGACCGCGAGCTTTCAGCCCAAGGCATTGGCAACATGCTTTGCGGGGTGCTGGGTGCTTTGCCGATGACCGGGGTGATCGTGCGCAGCTCGGCCAACGTCCAGGCGGGGGCGCAAACCCGGGCCTCGGCAATCTTCCATGGCTTGTGGTTGCTGGCCTTCGTGGTAGCGCTGAGCAGCGTGCTGCAGCAAATCCCGGTGGCGAGCCTGGCGGGGGTGCTGGTGTTTACCGGGGTCAAACTGGTCGACTTCAAGGCGTTTCGCGGGCTGGGCCGTTATGGGCGCATGCCGATGTTCACCTATGCGGCGACTGCGCTGGCGATCATCTTTACCGACCTGCTGACCGGTGTACTGCTGGGCTTTGCCCTGACCTTGCTGAAGCTGGCGTTCAAGGCGGCGCGGTTGAAGATAAACCTGGTGAGCCTGGCCAAGGATGGGCATATGGAACTGCGCCTCAGTGGCGCGGCGACCTTCCTGAAGGTGCCGGCGCTGACCCAGGTGCTGGATACCGTACCGGCGGGCACCACGCTGCATGTGCCACTGGGGAACCTGAGTTATATCGACCACTCGTGCCTTGAATTGCTGGAGGACTGGAGCCGCAGCAATTCTGCCAATGGTTCGCGCTTGTTGATCGAGCAGCGGCGCCTTAAGCGGCGGATCGAGGGGCGGTTGCGGACTACGGCGGGGGTTGGGGCGTAGGAGCGGGTTTACCCGCGAATACGGTAGCGGCGGCAACGGTGAGCGGTGGGTGGAAATTGGCCAGCAGGGTCGGCCCTTTCGCGGGTGAACCCGCTCCTACGACGGCCTGTGGCGAACCACCGATGCGTGTGTAGGGGCGGGTTTACCCGCGAATACGGTAGTGGCGGCAACGGTGATCGGTGGGTGGAGATTGGCCAGCAGGGCCGGCCCTTTCGCGGGTAAACCCGCTCCTACGACGGCCTGCGCCGAACCACCGATGCACCTACGCCGTGACAGGTATATCAGGCCGGCTGACCCAGCTCGACACCCAGTTGGCGCGACAGGCACGGCCAGCGCTTCCACGCTGCGCCAGTTGCCGGGCTGCTCAGCTTCTCTCGATAGGCCTCCACCGATTCAACCGCAAAGCTCTCGTCATTGAGCATTTCGTCGACCGAGTGGTGCACCACTTCATCCAGTTGGTTGGCAAAGCTTTCGCCAATCAACTGGTGGGCAATCAGGTTGGCGACAGTGGTATCGACCGGGATCAACGGCTGCTGGAAGTGGCGAATGTACAAGTCATTCACCTCTTCCACCAGGCGGTGCGCCAGGTAGGCTTCATCCAGAAGGCAGTCCAGGCCTACATGCCCTTGCATCAAGCTGGGCGGCTGCAGGAAGTAGGCTTCGGCAATTTTCAGTACAGGTTTGATCTGCGATTCGATCCCGGCTTCGCGGGCGACCTCGTGGGCGGCCTCCAGCAATTCCGGAACCTGGTCGATGTAGGCGCTGACGAAGCGCGCCAAAGTACCCTGGGCGTCCTGCTCAGGCAGTCGGATCGAGGGGTGCAGGTGGGGCAGTTGCAGCTCGAGACGCTGTTTCAATTGGCCGGTCTGGCCTTCATGTTGATGGGCTTGGCTTACCTGCTCGCGTACAGCAGCGATGTTCATGACAACTCCAGGGACATTACGTTTCAAACGGAAGACACTAAATTAGCTCGGTATACAGAATACCTAAGACGTATTTGTTATAAGTCACGCAAACGTGTGCGTTATCAGGTATATAGCTATGCCATTATTACGCCATGCCCTATCAAGCACGCGGTTTTCAGGCCATTCAGCCATTTCATGAAGTTCATTTCACAGGCTTCATTGCGTGCCATTGGTCGCTGTCTATACTCCCGTTGAACGTGATTCGTTGATGAGGCCCGACTGCTTTTAGCAGGGGCTCGGTCGTCGAAGCCATGCAGTCTTGACCGCCGTTCCCTCTTGCCGCAGGCCACGCCTCCGGGACAACAAGAATTAGAAGGGGAACCCGCAATGATGCGACATCCACATGTCTGGATGGGCCTCCTGTTGTGGTCGGTTTATGGCCAGGCGAACGCCGCCTGGACCGTGAACATGCACCCAGGGGCGACGGAGGTCTCCAACGCCGTCTTCGACCTGCACATGACCATCTTCTGGATCTGCGTGATCATCGGCATCGTGGTGTTTGGCGCGATGTTCTGGTCCATGGTCATCCACCGCCGCTCCACTGGCCAGCAGGCCGCGCATTTCCATGAGCACACGTGGGTGGAAATTCTCTGGACGGTGGTGCCCTTCCTGATTCTGGTGGTGATGGCCATTCCGGCTACCAAGACCTTGATCGACATCTATGACGCCAGCGAGTCGGACATCGACGTCCAGGTCACCGGCTACCAGTGGAAATGGCACTACAAATACCTGGGCCAGGACGTGGAGTTCTTCAGCAACCTGGCCACTCCCACCGACCAGATTCACAACAAGGCGCCCAAGGATGAGCATTACCTGCTGGAAGTCGACCAGCCGCTGGTGCTGCCGGTGGGGGCCAAGGTGCGTTTCCTGGTGACCGCCGCCGATGTCATCCACTCCTGGTGGGTGCCGGCCTTCGCGGTCAAACGCGACGCCATCCCAGGCTTTGTCAACGAAGCCTGGACCCGTATCGAAAAGCCAGGCATCTACCGCGGCCAGTGCACCGAACTGTGCGGCAAGGACCACGGCTTCATGCCGGTGGTGGTCGAGGTCAAGTCCAAGGCCGACTACGACACCTGGCTGGGCGAGCGCAAGGCTGAAGCCGCCAAGCTCAAGGAGCTGACCAGCAAGGAATGGACCCTGGAAGAGCTGGTGGAGCGTGGCGACAAGGTCTACCACACCGCCTGCGTGGCCTGTCACCAGGCCGAAGGCCAGGGCCTGCCACCAATGTTCCCGGCGCTAAAGGGCTCGAAGATTGCCACCGGGCCGAAGGAAGACCACCTGAGCATTGTCTTCCATGGCAAGCCCGGCACGGCCATGGCCGCTTTCGGCAAGCAGCTGTCGGAAGTCGACATCGCTGCTGTGGTCACCTACGAACGCAATGCCTGGGGCAACAACAAAGGCGACATGGTCACGCCGAAGGACGTGCTGGCGCTGAAGCAGGCAGAAGCCAAGTGAACCGGGTTACTCGCGGCAATCAATGGATTGCAGGAGACAGGACATGAGTGCAGTGATCGACGACCACGCCCACGGCCACGACCATGCGCACGGCCCGGCCAAGGGCCTGATGCGCTGGGTGCTGACCACCAACCATAAAGACATCGGCACGATGTACCTGTGGTTCAGTTTCATCATGTTCCTGCTGGGTGGCTCGTTCGCGATGGTGATCCGCGCCGAGCTGTTCCAGCCTGGCTTGCAGATCGTGGAGCCGGAATTCTTCAACCAGATGACTACCATGCATGGCCTGATCATGGTGTTCGGCGCGGTGATGCCGGCCTTCGTCGGCCTGGCCAACTGGATGATTCCGCTGATGGTCGGCGCGCCCGACATGGCACTGCCACGGATGAACAACTTCAGCTTCTGGCTGCTGCCGGCGGCCTTCCTGCTGCTGGTATCGACCCTGTTCAGCCCGGGCGGAGGGCCAAACTTTGGCTGGACCTTCTACGCACCGCTTTCCACCACCTATGCGCCAGCCAGCGTCACCTTCTTCATCTTCGCCATCCACCTGATGGGTATCAGTTCGATCATGGGGGCGATCAACGTGATTGCCACCATCCTCAACCTGCGTGCCCCCGGCATGACGCTGATGAAAATGCCGCTGTTCGTCTGGACCTGGTTGATTACCGCGTTCCTGCTGATTGCGGTGATGCCGGTGCTGGCCGGCGTGGTAACCATGATGCTGATGGACATCCACTTCGGTACCAGCTTTTTCAGTGCCGCAGGTGGCGGTGACCCGGTGCTGTTTCAGCATGTGTTCTGGTTCTTCGGTCACCCTGAGGTGTACATCATGATCCTGCCGGCCTTCGGCGCCGTCAGCTCGATCATCCCGGCGTTCTCGCGCAAGCCGCTGTTCGGTTATACCTCGATGGTGTATGCCACCGGCGCCATTGCCTTCCTGTCATTCATCGTCTGGGCCCACCATATGTTCGTGGTCGGTATCCCGGTGGTCGGCGAGTTGTTCTTCATGTACGCCACCATGCTGATTGCGGTGCCCACCGGGGTGAAGGTATTCAACTGGGTCAGCACCATGTGGGAAGGTTCGCTCACCTTCGAAACGCCGATGCTGTTCGCCATCGCCTTTGTCATCCTGTTCACCATCGGTGGTTTCTCCGGGCTGATGCTGGCGATCGCCCCGGCGGACTTCCAGTACCACGACACTTACTTCGTGGTGGCGCATTTCCATTACGTACTGGTACCCGGTGCAATCTTCGGCATCTTCGCCTCGGCCTACTACTGGCTGCCGAAATGGACTGGCCACATGTACGACGAAACTCTCGGCAAACTGCACTTCTGGCTGTCGTTCGTCGGCATGAACATGGCCTTCTTCCCCATGCACTTCGTAGGTTTGGCCGGCATGCCGCGGCGCATCCCCGACTACAACCTGCAGTTCGCCGATTTCAACATGGTGTCGTCGATCGGCGCGTTCATGTTCGGCGCCACGCAGATCTTCTTCCTGTTCATTGTCATCAAGTGCATCCGCGGGGGCGCGCCGGCACCGGCAAAACCCTGGGATGGCGCCGAGGGCCTTGAGTGGTCGATACCTTCGCCTGCGCCCTACCACACCTTCCAGACACCCCCGGAAGTGAAATAGGAACCCGCCATGAACGGCCTGTCGGTGAAACGCCTGGTAACGCGCCTGTTGATGCTGACGGTGGTGATGTTCGCGTTCGGCTTCGCGCTGGTGCCGATCTACGACGTGATGTGCAGAGCCTTCGGTATCAACGGCAAGACCGGCGGCCAATACGAAGGTAGCCAGGTCAGTGACCCGACCCGTGCGGTGCGGGTGCAGTTCATGTCGACCAATGCCAGCGACATGGTCTGGGACTTCTACTCCACTGCCGACCAACTGGAGGTCAACCCGGGGGCGGTGAATCAGATGATCTTCATTGCCCACAACCCGACCGACCGGCCGATGAGTGCACAGGCAATACCCAGCATTACCCCGGCCGAGGCCGCGGCCTACTTCCACAAGACCGAGTGCTTCTGCTTTACCCAGCAGGTGCTGCAGCCCGGCGAACGTATCGAGATGCCAGTGCGCTTTATCGTCGACCGCGACCTGCCGGCCAGCGTGAAGCACCTGACGCTGGCCTACACCTTGTTCGACATCACCGCTCGCCACCCGCCGGTCGCGCATGTCGCGGCCCAGGACGTCCAGGGCGCCCGTTAAGGGAAGGAGAACAGCAATGGCAAGTCATGAGCATTACTACGTTCCGGCGCAGAGCAAATGGCCGATCATCGCCACCATCGGCATGTTCATCACGGTATTCGGCCTGGGCACCTGGTTCAACGACATGAAGGCGGGCCACCCGGATTCGCACGGGCCGCTGATTTTCTTCGTGGGTGCGTTGTTTCTGGCCTACATGCTGTTCGGCTGGTTTGGGGCAGTGGTCAAGGAGAGCCGCGCCGGGTTGTACAGCCCGCAGCTGGACCGCTCGTTCCGCTGGGGCATGAGCTGGTTCATCTTCTCCGAAGTGATGTTCTTCCTGGCCTTCTTCGGTGCGCTGTTCTATGTACGCGTACTGGCGGGACCTTGGCTGGGTGGCGAAGGGGCCAAAGGTGTTGCGCACATGCTGTGGCCAACCTTCGAATTCACCTGGCCGCTGCTGCACACCCCCGACCCCAAGCTGTTCCCTCCCCCCAAGGAGGTGATCGACCCGTGGCACCTGCCGCTGATCAACACCATCCTGCTGGTCAGTTCCAGTGTGACAATCACCATTGCCCACCACGCCTTGCGCCGTGACCACCGCGGCCCGCTGAAATTCTGGATGGCGCTGACCATTGTCCTGGGCATCAGTTTTATCGCGCTGCAGGCCTTCGAGTACTACGAGGCCTATACCAAGCTGGGGCTGACACTGGGCTCAGGAATCTACGGTGCGACGTTTTTCATGCTGACCGGCTTCCACGGTGCCCACGTGACATTGGGCACGATCATTCTGATTGTGATGTTCGTGCGCATTCTGCGCGGGCATTTCAACCCGGAAAAACACTTCGGCTTCGAGGCGGCCAGTTGGTACTGGCACTTCGTCGATGTGGTGTGGGTGGGGTTGTTCATCTTTGTCTATGTGTTGTGAATACGAAAACCCTGTAGGGGCGGGTGAGAACTTCAGAAAGGGGCTTGGGAGACCAATTGACCGCTGATCAAGCCCCAGGCGACCAGGCCTATGGTCAGGGCTGCCAGGGTCACCCGTACAGTCAGGGCCTTTAGCAGACGGGTCGAGTTTTCATCATCTTTGACCAGAAACACCAGGCCACTGAACAGGCTGGCAATGGTGGCCAACAGCATCAGGACAATCGCGGCCTTGAGCATGGCGTTACTCCGGGGGGATGCGGTGATGTGGATAAGTATAGCGAGGCGCCTGTGAGGCCGTTTCGCCCAGGCTGGGTACCGACGCTGGTGGTGCTTGCACTGCTGCCGGGGTTGATTGCGCTTGGTTGCTGGCAACTCGGCCGTGCCGAGGAAAAGCGCGTGCTGCTGGCCACCTATGCAGAACGGCGGATTGAAGCGCCGATCGCCGCCGCCCAGCTCCTCTCACAAGAAGACAACGCCTTCCGCCGCGTGCACCTGTATGGGCGCTTCGACGCCGAGCACAGCGTGCTGCTGGACAACCGCATGCGCGACGGTAAAGCCGGTGTCGAGCTGCTGCAGCCCTTTCACGACCAAGCCAGCGGCCTGTGGTTGCTGATCAATCGTGGCTGGCTGCCATGGATGGACCGCCGGGTGCCGGTGCACTTCGAAACCCCTGCCCAGGCCTTGGCGCTGGATACCTCTGTGTATGTCGCGCCTGGCAGCACCTTCCAGCTGCACCCGGACCCCATCGGCGGGCAATGGCCACATCTGTTGACCGCTATCGATGCCGCGCTGCTATGGCAACAGCTTGATCGTGAAGGCTTCGCCCAGGAATTGCGCCTGGAACCGGGCCCGGCGAGCTATCGCCTGGACTGGCCGGTTGTCGCCATGAGCCCCGAAAAACACGTGGGCTATGCTGTGCAGTGGTTTGCCCTGGCGACCGCTCTGGTTCTGCTCTACCTCTACTTCGGCTGGCACCAAAACAAGGAGAAACGCCATGGCCACCGCCACTCCACTGGACGCGCCTGAACGTAGCAAACCCAGAGCCCGTGGGCGTTTGCAGCTGTTGCTTATTCTGCTGGTGGTGCTTGGGCCGATGGTTCTGGCTACCAGCATGTACAAGCTCAAATTCTGGGTGCCGGAAGGCCGCAGCTACCATGGCGCCATGATTGGCAATGGGGAAAGCCGTGCCGATCTCGGCGTGGCGGGGCAGGACGATCGCTGGCAGTTGCTGGTCAGCGCACCCCAGGCTTGCACCGAAGACTGTCAGCGCCTGGTGTACCTGGCTCGGCAGGTTCAGGTCGGGCTGGGGCGTGATGCCAGCCGCGCCAGCCACGCGCTGGCCGCCGCCCAGCCGCTGAGTGCCGACTACCAGGCACTGCTCGGCCGCGAGTACCCGCAGTTGCAGCGCTACCCGCTGGATGCACAACGTTACCAGCAGAAGGTTGCCGAGCCCGGCCCGCAGCTGTGGATCGTCGACCCGCACGGCAACCTGGTGCTGCGCTACGACGGCAAGGTCAACGGCAAGCACGTGCTGGATGACCTGCGCCACCTGCTCAAGCTGTCCAACATCGGCTAGGAGCCTGCCATGGCCAGACCTGGATTTCGCCTTGCTGTGTTCGCCACCCTGCTGGCACTGCTGGTCGTCCTGCTCGGTGCCTATACCCGCCTGACCCACGCCGGCCTCGGTTGCCCCGACTGGCCCGGGTGCTATGGGTTTATCAGCGTGCCCAAGAGTGAAGCGCAGTTGGCCCATGCCGAGCTGCACTTTCCTGAGCACCCGGTGGAAGCTGCCAAGGGCTGGGCCGAGATGGTCCACCGCTACTTTGCCGGTAGCCTGGCCGTGGTGATCGCCCTGCTCGCTTTCCAGGCAATGCGCCGGCATGCCCGCGATGGGCAGCCTTATCGCCTGCCGATGCTGCTACTGGGTGTGGTGCTGGCCCAGGCAGCCTTCGGTATGTGGACGGTCACCCTGAAGCTATGGCCGCAGGTGGTCACGGCGCACTTGCTGGGTGGCTTTACCACGTTGAGCTTGCTGTTCCTGTTGTCTCTGTGTCTGTCCCGGGCCTTTGCGCCCTTGCCTAAACTGCCGCTGAGCCTGCGCCGGATCGCTGCGCTGGCGCTGCTGGTGGTAATCGGCCAGATCGCCCTGGGCGGTTGGGTCAGCGCCAACTACGCCGCCGTGGCCTGCATCGACTTGCCGACTTGCCATGGCCAGTGGTGGCCGGCGGCGGACTTCAGCAACGGCTTCCACCTGACCCAGCACGTCGGCCCCAATTACCTGGGCGGACAGCTGGACAGTGATGCGCGCACGGCCATCCACATCAGCCACAGGCTGGGCGCGCTGCTGGTGACCTGCGTGCTGCTGATGCTCAGCTGGAAGCTGCACCGCTGCGGTCTCCCCGGCCTGGCGCGGCTGGTGCTGCTGGCGCTGGCCCTGCAAGTGGGCCTGGGCATCAGCAACGTGGTGTTCCACCTGCCGCTGGCGGTGGCTGTTGCGCACAATGCCGGCGGGGCGATGCTGCTGCTGAGCATGGTGCTGGTGAACTACCGCATTCGAGTGGTCGACAAGGTTCGAGTGGGTGTCGGCCATGGCTGGCGTCTGCGGCCAGTGGTCGGGGTGGGCATTTCCCATCATATGAGGAACGACTCGTGGCGACGCTTCTAAGCGTACGACGGGCTCGCTGGCGCGATTACCTTGAGCTGACCAAACCCAAGGTGGTGGTGCTGATGCTGATCACCTCGCTGGCGGGCATGTTCCTGGCCACCCGGGCGGGCGTCAGCTGGAGCGTGCTGTTGTTTGGCAACCTGGGCATTGGCCTGTGCGCGGGTGGCGCGGCGGTGGTCAATCATGTGGTGGATCGGCGCATCGATGCGCTGATGGCGCGCACCCACAAACGGCCTTTGGCCCAAGGCCGAGTCGAGCCTCTGCCGGCGCTGTTGTTCGCCTTGGCCCTGGCCCTGTTGGGCATGGTCCTGCTGCTGATGTTCACCAACGCCCTCACCGCCTGGCTGACCCTGGCCTCATTACTCGGTTATGCGGTGCTCTACACTGGCTTTCTCAAGCGCGCCACGCCCCAGAACATCGTCATCGGTGGCCTGGCCGGTGCCGCTCCGCCGTTGCTCGGCTGGGTGGCGGTAAGCGGCCATGTCAGTGCCGAACCCTTGCTGCTTGTGCTGATCATTTTCGCCTGGACCCCGCCGCATTTCTGGGCGCTGGCCATCCACCGCAAGGAAGAATACGCCAAGGCCGATATCCCGATGTTGCCGGTGACCCACGGCGAGGACTACACCAAGCTGCATATCCTGCTGTACACCCTGATCTTGCTGGCAGTGAGCCTGCTGCCGTATGCCATCCACATGAGTGGCCCGCTGTACCTGGCCTGTGCCCTGGCTTTGGGCCTGCGCTTCCTGCAATGGGCCTGGGTGTTGTACCGTAGCAGCCGGCCGCACGCGGCGATCGGCACCTTCAAGTACTCTATCGGCTACCTGTTCGCGCTGTTCATTGCGTTGCTTCTTGACCACTACCTGTTGCTGAACCTATGACCCGAACCCAGAAAACCGTCTTCATCCTCGTTGCCCTGGTCGCGTTGATCATGGGCCTGACCGTCAACAAAGTGCTTAATGGTCGTGACCAGCCCAACCCTGCCGAGCTGATCGATGCGGGCATCATTCTGCTGCCTCAGAGCCGCGCCGTGGCCGATGTCACCATGACCAACCAGGACGGCCAGCCGGTGCAGATGGATGACCTCAAGGGCAAATGGTCGCTGCTGTTCTTTGGCTACACCTACTGCCCGGATATCTGCCCGACCACCCTGGCCCAGCTGCGCCAGGTGAAGAGCGAGCTGCCCAAGGATGCCGTCGACCGGCTGCAGGTGGTGTTGGTGAGTGTGGACCCTAACCGCGACACGTCGAACCAGCTGAAGCAGTATCTGGGCTATTTCGACAAGGACTTTGTCGGGGTGGCGGGGTCGATCGAGGATACCCAGAAGCTGGCCAATGCCTTGAGCATTCCGTTCATTCCGGCGGATACCAGCAAGCCGGGGTATACCGTGGATCACAGCGGTAACCTGGCGATTGTCGGGCCGGATGGGCGACAGCGGGGGTTCATTCGGGCGCCGTTCAACAACCAGAAGCTGGGGGCGCAGCTGCCTGGGCTGGTCAAGCGGGATTGAGTCAGCCCCAAACGCTTCGCGGGTAAACCCGCTCCTACAACGATGTGTGTAGGGGCGGGTTTACCCGCGAAGAGTCCAGCGTGATAGTTCGGCTCAGAACGCCGGAACCACAGCGCCTTTGTACTTCTCGATAATGAACTGCTTCACCTCAGGCGAGTGCAGTGCAGCCGCCAGTTTCTTCATGTCGTCCGAGTCCTTGTTGTCCGGGCGGGCAACCAGGATGTTCACGTAAGGCGAGTCGCTGCCCTCGATGGCCAGCGCGTCTTTTTCCGGGTTCAGCTTGGCTTCCAGTGCGTAGTTGGTGTTGATCAGGGCTGCATCTACCTGGGTCAGCACACGCGGGATGGTGGCGGCTTCCAGCTCACGGAACTTCACGTTTTTCGGGTTTTCGGCAACATCCTTCACGGTCGACAGGATGTTCTTGTTGTCCTTGAGCTTGATCACACCAGCCTTGTCCAGCAGCAGCAAGGCGCGGCCGCCGTTGGTGGCGTCGTTGGGGATGACCACGGTGGCACCGGAGGACAGCTCGTCCAGCTTCTTGATCTTGGTCGAATACACGCCCAGTGGCTCGATGTGCACGCCGGCCACGCTCACCAGGCTGGTGCCCTTGGCCTTGTTGAACTCATCCAGGTAAGGCTGGTGCTGGAAGAAGTTGGCGTCCAGGCGCTTTTCGGCCACCTGCACGTTCGGCTGGATGTAGTCGGTGAATTCCTTGACCTTCAGCTCTACGCCTTCTTTCGCCAGTTGTGGTTTGACGAAGTTGAGGATCTCGGCGTGCGGCACCGGGGTGGCGGCGACGGTGAGGGTATCGGCCTGGGCCGAGAAGGCCGCGACAGCGGCAGCGACAGCAAGCAGCTTCTTCATTGATCACTCCTTGTGAGGGCCGCGACGGCCCCCGAACGGGTCGGCCAGGCCGACCCCATTGGGGTTACTTACGGGAAAAATGCACGACCAGTTTGTCGCCCACGCTCTGCAGGACTTGAACCAGTACCAGCAGCAGTACCACGGTCACTACCATCACATCGGTCTGGAAACGCTGGTAACCGAAGCGGATAGCCAGGTCGCCAAGGCCACCGGCACCCACCACACCGGCCATGGCGGTGTAGGAAACCAGGGTGATGGCGGTCACGGTAATGGCCGCGAAGATGCCCGGACGGGCCTCCGGCAGCAGCGCACTGGTGATGATCTGGCGGGTGGTGGCGCCCATCGACTGGGTGGCCTCGATGATGCCGCGGTCCACTTCACGCAGGGCGGTTTCAACCAGGCGTGCAAAGAACGGCGTGGCACCCACCACTAGCGGCGGGATGGCGCCTGCAACGCCCAGCGAGGTACCGGTGATCAGCACGGTGAACGGGATCATCACGATCAGCAAAATGATGAATGGCAGCGAGCGCAGGATGTTGACCACCAGCGACAGCAGCGCATAGACACCTTTCTGTTCGAACATCTGCTTTGGCCCGCAGAGGAACAGCAGCACGCCCAATGGCAGGCCCAGCAGCACGGTGAAGAACAGCGAGCCGAACAGCATGATCATGGTATCGACGGTGGCCAGCCAGATTTCGGCCCAGTCGACATTGGCAAAGAAACTCAGAGCGTCCATCAACGCAGTACCTCCATATGTACGTCAGCTGCCTTGAAGCGGGCGAACGCCGCTTCCATGTCTCCGCCGATCAGGGCGAGAGTGAGCTGGCCATAGGGGACATCCTTGATGCGGTCGATACGCCCGGCGAGGATGCTGTAGTCGACACCGGTTTCGCGGGCTACGGTGCCCAGCAGCGGCGCGTAGGTGGCGTCGCCCTGGAAGGTCAGGCGTACGATGCGGCCTGGAACGTGGGCAAAGTCGTCGCGCTGCTCGCCTTCGTCGACCTGCTCGTCTTCCTGGACGAAGCGCTTGGTGGTGGGGTGCTGCGGGTGCAGGAACACCTCGGCCACCGAGCCTTGCTCGACGATCTTACCGGCGTCCATCACTGCCACGCAGTCGCAGACACGGCGGATCACGTCCATCTCGTGGGTGATCAGCACGATGGTCAGCTTCAGTTCACGGTTGATCTCGGCCAGCAGTTGCAGAACTGAGGCCGTGGTTTGCGGGTCGAGGGCACTGGTGGCCTCGTCGCATAGCAGGATCTTCGGGTTGGTCGACAGGGCGCGGGCGATACCGACGCGCTGCTTCTGGCCACCGGACAGCTGTGCCGGGTACTTCTTGGCGTGCTCCGACAGGCCAACGCGAGCCAGTAGCTCGGTGACGCGCTTGTCGATTTCGCTGCGCGACAGCTCCCCGGCCAGGGCCAGCGGCAGGGCGACGTTGTCGGCGACGGTCTTGGAGGCCAGCAGGTTGAAGTGCTGGAAAATCATCCCGACCTGCTGGCGGAAGCCGCGCAACTGGCTGGCGTTGAACGCGGTGACGTCTTCGCCGTCGACGATGATCGTGCCGCCGGAGGGTTCCTCCAGGCGGTTGATCAGGCGCAGCATGGTGCTTTTGCCGGCGCCGGAATGGCCGATCAGGCCGAACACCTGGCCATCTTCGATGGTCAGGCTGGTCGGATTCAGTGCGGGGATTTCCCTACCGGCAACGCGGTAGGTTTTATGTACCTGTTGGAACTCGATCACGTAGCGAACCTTGTGGGGCGCATTGAAATTTGGGTCAGCGGTTAGCTGGGGTCGCGCATTTTAGCCTTTTCCCATAGCTGTTCTTAGCATTTATTTCGTCATGCACCAATCCATCGGGCATATCGCGACAACCGGTAATCCTGATTGAACGCTCGGCAACGCCCTCCAGTCACTACTTGCACAAGCCCTGAACGGGCACGCCTTAAGACTGATGAGGAGAGCCGATCATGCCCAGCAAGAAAACGGATGCGCCCAAGCACAGCGAGGCCGCCGGCACCCAGACCCCCGACCGGGCCAATACCAATGCCAAGCTGCAGAGCCTGGAGGCCGACCGCAGCGATGCGACCGGGCATGCGCTGCGCACCAACCAAGGCGTGCGCATTGCTGACAACCAGAACTCCCTCAAGGCGGGTGATCGCGGGCCGTCGCTGCTTGAAGACTTCATCATGCGCGAGAAGATCACCCACTTTGACCATGAGCGAATCCCCGAGCGCATCGTGCACGCCCGCGGTACCGGGGCACACGGGTTCTTCCAGAGCTATGGCAATCACGCCGAGCTGACCAAGGCCGGCTTCCTGCAAGATCCGGAAAAGATCACCCCGGTTTTTGTCCGCTTCTCGACGGTTCAGGGCCCACGCGGTTCTGGCGATACGGTGCGAGATGTGCGTGGCTTTGCCGTCAAGTTCTATACAGATGAAGGCAATTTCGACTTGGTTGGCAACAACATGCCTGTGTTTTTCATCCAGGATGCCATCAAGTTCCCCGATTTTGTCCACGCGGTCAAGCCAGAGCCACACAACGAGATACCTACCGGTGGTTCAGCTCATGACACCTTCTGGGATTTCGTCTCGCTGGTGCCGGAGTCGGCTCATATGGTCATGTGGGCAATGTCTGACCGCGCCATCCCGCGCAGCCTTCGAATGATGGAAGGCTTTGGCGTGCATACTTTCCGCCTGATCAATGCCGAGGGCGTGGCCAGCTTCGTCAAGTTTCATTGGAAGCCAAGTCAGGGCGTGCATTCCCTGCTGTGGGACGAAGCCCAGAAACTGGCGGGCAAGGACACCGACTTCCAGCGCCGTGACCTATGGGAAGCCATCGAAACCGGCGACTACCCGGAATGGGAACTGGGCGTGCAGATTGTGCCTGAGGCTGACGAACACAAATTCGACTTCGACCTGTTGGACCCGACCAAGATCATCCCCGAGGAACTGGTACCCGTCACGCCGCTGGGCAAGATGGTGCTCAACCGCAACCCGGACAATTTCTTTGCCGAAGTCGAACAGGTTGCGTTCTGTCCCGGCCATATCGTACCGGGTATCGACTTTACCAACGACCCGCTGCTGCAGGGCCGACTGTTCTCGTACACCGATACCCAGATCAGCCGCCTGGGTGGGCCGAACTTCCACCAGATACCGATCAACCGGCCGGTATCGCCGAACCACAACAACCAGCGTGATGCGCTGCACCAGCACGTCGTGCACAAGGGCCGGGCTTCCTACGAGCCCAACTCGATTGACGGCGGCTGGCCGAAGGAAACCCCGCCTGCGGCGCAAGACGGCGGCTTCGAGAGCTATCAGGAGCGTATCGATGCGCACAAGATTCGCCAGCGCAGTGAGTCGTTCGGCGATCACTTCTCGCAGGCGCGGCTGTTCTTCCAGAGCATGAGCCCGACCGAGCAACAGCACATCATCAAGGCTTACAGCTTCGAGTTGGGCAAAGTGGAGCGTGAACATATCCGTGCCCGGGAAGTGAATGAAATTCTTGCCAACATCGACTTGAAGCTGGCGGCGGCGGTTGCGGCCAACCTGGGCCTCCCTGCGCCGAAAGCGGGTACGGTGCAGGTGAAGGGTAGCCAGCTGGCGCAATCGCCTGCGTTGAGCCAGATGAACCACCCAGGTTCAGTGGGTATCAAGGGGCGCAAGATTGCCGTGCTGGTGGCAGATGGCGTGGACGCTGGCAGCGTGGACAAACTGGTCAAGGCCCTGGAAGCGCAAAGTGCCCGGCCAATGCTGCTGGGGCCTACCTCGGCGCCGGTGAAGGCGGCGGATGGCAAGCAATTGCCAGTAGCGGCGTCGATGGAGGGGATGCCTTCGATCATGTTCGACGGGATTGTCGTGCCTGCGGGCAAGGCTTCTACGGATGCGCTGGCGGTTAGCGGATTGGCCAAGCATTTCTTGCTGGAGGGTTACAAGCACCTGAAGGCGCTGGTGCTGACCAAGGAATTGGTGAAATCGTTGGGGCTCAAGGAGGACAAGGGGCTGTTGCTTGGGGATGAGCAGAAGGCAGTGGATGCCTTTGTCAAAGCGGTAGAAGGTCACCGGGTGTGGGAACGGGAGGCGGCTGCTGAAGCTGTTCCTGCCTGATAAGACCTTTTCGCGGGTAAACCCGCTCCTGCTGTAGGAGCGGATTTACCCGCGAAGCTTTTACTGCCGATGCGGGACCAGTACCACCTGTGCCGGCAACGAGCGCTGGATTTCATGCTTCTGCTTCAGCTCGAACCCATCGTCGATCTTGCGCACGCGTTTTTCCAGCAAGGTCTTCAGCCAAGGTGCATCCTCGGTGCGCGGCACCTGGAATACCACCTCACACTGGTAATTCACCACATCCGCGGCAATGTCGTCCAGTTGGCGGCGCAGCCCGCGGCTGTCGGTGGTCTTCAAGGCCACCACGGTGCTCGACGCTGTCGGGTCGATGATGCGTGCCTTGGGCTTGGCTTCGGCGGCCTTCAGCGCAGCCTCGGCCTTTTCCAGCTCGGCCTTGCGGGCCTGGGTCACGGCGTCCCCGCCGGTCACTGCTGGCGCCTGCGGCATCAGTGCCCGGGCACGGGCCAGCGCAGTAGCTGCCGCGTTCACATCGCCCTTCTGCAGGACGATCTGGCTGCGTTGCAGGTAGGCTTCGGCCAGTTGGCGCTGGTATTGCTCCAGGCGTGCATCATCCGGCGACTGGGCCTGCAGTGCTGCAAGCTGGTCTTCGGCGGTAGCCAGCTCGTTGCTGGCGATGTTCTGTTGCAACTGCTGCCAGGCATCTGCTTGGGCAGGTGCGGTGGCCTGGTCGACCGGCGCATTGGAGCAGGCAGCCAGGATCAGGGAAAACGCGGCAACAAGCAGATAACGGGAGGCGAACGGCTTCATTCCTGCGACTCTCTATTTGCGCAAAAAGCGAGCAAGTCTACACCCAGGTGCGCACGCTCGAAAATAGGCCTTACAGACCCTTTACCGGCCAAAGGTTGCAAGGCGTGCCTGCACACGCCCTGCTTTTCAGCGTTTTGGCAGGGCCAGGCTCAGCAAGAATAGCACCGCGGCGCAGACCACGATCGACGGCCCGGCGGGGGTGTCCTTGAACCAGGACATGGCCAGGCCGCCGCAGACCGCAGAGACGCCCAGCAGGCTGGCACCCAAGGCCATCTGCTCTGGTGAGCGGGCGTGCCGCTGTGCCGCAGCCGCAGGGATGATCAGCAGTGAGGTGATCAGCAAAACGCCAACGATTTTCATGGCTACCGCAATCACCACTGCGATCAGCAGCATCAGCGCCATGCGCAGCCCGGCCACGGGCAGGCCTTCGACCATGGCCAGTTCTTCGTGCACGGTAACCGCCAGCAGCGGCCGCCACAGCGCAGCGAGCAGCAGCAGGACCAGTGCACTGCCGCCGAGGATCCAGGCCAGGTCGGTGGGGCTGATGGCCAGCAGATCGCCGAACAGGTAAGCCATCAGGTCGATGCGCACATCGTGCATGAAGCTCAGCACCACCAGGCCCAGCGACAAGGTGCTGGGGGCCAGGATGCCCAGGAGGGTGTCGGAGGCCAGCGGCTGGCGTTGCTGCAATGTCACCAGCAGAATCGCCAGCAACAGGCAGCCCACGGTTACTGCCAGTGCCGGGCTGACGTCCAGGGCAAAGCCCAGGGCCACACCGAGCAGCGCGGCATGAGACAGGGTGTCGCCAAAATAGGCCATGCGCCGCCATACCACGAAGGAGCCCAGTGGGCCTGCAACCAGTGCCAGGGACAAGCCGGCAAGCAAGGCGTAGAGAAGAAAGTCAGCCATGCTTGCAGTGCTCTCCGTGAACATGGGTGCCAGGGGCGACTACCGAGCCATGCAGGTCGTGGCTGTGGTCGTGATGATGGTGGTAGATGGCCAGGCTCGGTGCTGTCTTGCCGAACAGCTCGACGAATGCCGGATCACCGCTGACTTGCTCAGGGTGGCCCGAGCAGCACACGTGGCGGTTCAGGCACACCACCTGGTCGGTAGCGCTCATGACCAGATGCAGGTCGTGGGACACCATCAGCACGCCGCAGCCGTGGCGGTCACGCAGGCGGGTGATGAGGTTGTAAAGCTCGGTCTGGCCGACTACGTCTACTCCTTGTACCGGTTCGTCGAGCACCAGCAACTGGGGTTCGCGCAGCAGGGCGCGGGCCAGCAGCACGCGTTGCATTTCGCCGCCGGAAATAGTCTGGATCGGGCTGTCGATGACTTGCTCGGCACCCACTTCCTGCAGCGCCGACAAGGCTGCCGCGCGGTCTACACCGGGCACCAGGCGCAGGAAGCGCAGCACCGACAACGGCAGCGTGGCATCAACCTGAATCTTCTGCGGCATGTAGCCAATGCGCAGCTTGGGCTTGCGCCATACCTTGCCACGATGTGGCTTGAGCAGGCCAAGTACGGCGCGCACCAGGGTAGTCTTGCCCGCCCCGTTAGGGCCAATCAGGGTGACGATCTGGCCTGGGGCGACCGACAGGTCGATGCTGTCGAGCACCGCCTCGCCGCCAAAGGTGACGCCGACCTGCTCCAGGCGAATCAGGGCGTCGCTCATGCCGTGCTCCGGCAGCTACCGCACAGGCCGACCACTTCCACGGTCTGGGTCTCGACCGTGAAACCCACGCCTTTGGCGCTGTTGATGATCGCCTCGCTGATGCTGCTCTGCTCAAGCTCGATGGCCACATGGCAGGCCCGACAGATCAGAAACTGGCCTTGGTGCACGTGCTCGGGGTGGCTGCAGCCGATGAAGGCGTTGAGCGACGCGATGCGATGCACCAGGCCGTTTTCCAGAAGGAAGTCCAGCGCGCGGTACACCGTGGGCGGCGCGGCGCGGCGGCCGTCCTGCTCACTGAGCACCGCGAGGATGTCGTAGGCGCCCAGCGGCTTGTGGCTTTGCCACACCAGCTCCAGCACACGGCGGCGCAGGGCGGTCAGGCGCAGGCCCTGGCGGGTGCACAAGGCGTCGGCTTCAGCCAGTGCGCTGTGTACGCAATGGGAGTGGTCGTGAGGACGGTTGGCCAGCGGTGTGATGGACATGGGCAGCGACGGTTCTGGACAGAGACGTTATTATGTTACCTGTTTCTGACGACTCGAGTATTCACCGTGTCCCGATTCCTGGTTCTGTTTGTCGCTTTCATCGCATTCTCCGCGCAGGCCGACGTGCGTGTGCTCACCAGTATCAAGCCCCTGCAGCAGATTGCCGCTGCCGTGCAGGATGGTCTTGGCAGCCCTGACGTGCTGCTGCCGCCCGGAGCTTCACCCCACCATTATGCGCTGCGCCCCTCTGACGTGCGGCGGGTTGGCGATGCCGACCTGCTGTACTGGATCGGCCCGGACATGGAGAACTTCCTTCCGCGTGTGCTGGGAAGCCGCAGCAAGGCCACAGTGGCTGTTCAGGCGCTGCCGGGCATGAAGTTGCGCCACTTTGGCGAGGATAGCCATTCCCATGAGGAAGAAGACCACAGCGACCACGACCATGACCACCGCCCGGGCAGTCTTGATGCACACTTGTGGCTATCGTCGGTCAATGCGCGAGTAATCGCAGCAAAAATGGCGGCTGACCTGGCCAAGGTCGATCCGGCCAATGCGGCTCGCTATCAGAGCAACCTGAAGGCCTTCGATGAACGCCTGGATGCGTTGGATGAGCGTATCAAGGCTCGGGTGGCCGGTATTGCCGGCAAGCCGTACTTCGTCTTCCACGAAGCCTTCGATTATTTTGAGGCTGAGTATGGCTTGAAGCACGCGGGCGTGTTCAGCGTGGCATCCGAGGTGCAGCCCGGGGCGCAACATGTGGCGGCCATGCGCCAGCGTCTTCAGGAAGTGGGCAAGACCTGTGTGTTCAGCGAGCCGCCACTGCGGCCGCGCCTGGCCGAGACCCTGACTGCCGGGTTGCCTGTGCGCCTGGCCGAGCTGGATGCCTTGGGTGGCACCGATCCGGTAGATGGCAAAGGGTATGAGCGCTTGCTCGAGAAGCTGGGCGGTGACCTGGCAGGCTGCCTGGAACAGTTGTAAGCCTGTACCGGCTCCTTCGCGGGTGAACCCGCTTCCACAGGTACTGCACAGCCCTCAAGGCTGTCGCTATCCCTGTAGGAGCGGGTTCACCCGCGAAGAAGCAGACGCGGTCTACAGCGCGAACGGCAGGTGCAAAGCCACCTGCTGGCGTTGCGCCAGACGTACTTCGAACTCGCTCGGATCGTGGATCATCACATCCATTCCGGCAAACGACTCGGCCGCAATCAGGCGCGACAGCCAGAAACGCACGCAGCCTACCCGCAACATTTCCGGCCACAGCTCGGCTTCGGCTGCAGTGAACGGCCGCAGCGCCGCATAGGCTGCCAGCAGCGCCTGGGCGCGTGGTGCATCTACTGCCCCCTGCTCATCCAGGCACCAGTCGTTCACGGTGATGGCGATGTCATACAGCATCGGCCCGGAGCAGGCATTGTAGAAGTCGATCACACCGGTCAGGTGGGTGCCTTCGAACATCACATTGTCGCGGAACAGGTCGGCATGCAGGTTGGCCCGCGGCAAGGCCAGAATCTGCGCCTTGTGTGCGCTGATTTCGTCCAGCGCCGGCTGCAGCAATGCGGCTTGCTCTGCAGTCAGGCGTGGCAGTAGCTCGGCACCCGAGGCCAGCATCCAGTCCAGACCGCGGTCGGTGCGGCGCTCGATGATGTGCTCGCGGGTGGCCAGGTGAATGTGTGCCAGTAGCTCGCCGACCTGGGCGCAGTGCTGGTTGTTGGGGGCCTTGATGTGCTTGCCCGACAGCCTGGGCTGCAGCAATGCCGGCTTGCCGCACAGCTCGCGCAGGCCGTTGCCGTCGCGGTCACGAATGGCATAGGGCACCGGCATGTCGGCGGCGTGCAGGGTGTCGAGCAGCTCGATGAAGAACGGCATGTCCTCGCTGGGCCCACGCTCGATCAGCGTCAGGACGAACTCCCCCTGTTCGAGGCTGACGAAGAAATTGCTGTTCTCGGTACCGGCGGCAATGCCCTGGAAGTCGAGCAGACGGCCCAGCTCGTACGGCGCCAGAAAGGTTTCCAGCTCAGGCCGGGTCACGGGGGTGAAGACTGACATGATGAAAAATTGCCCATACGGGCACTTCCGCCGGGAAGTGCCGGGTTGATGTGAACGGTGCGCGTCAGCTTACCACTCGAAGATCTTCCAGGACGGAATCAGCATGTCCGGCTGGTCGGATCGAATGAAATTGGCATCAGTGCCATCGGCGCGTACCAGAAAATAAGGCTTGCCGTTTTTCGGCGTGATCTTGATCGCATACAGGAAGCCGTTCTGCCGGTATTCCTGGATGGTTCTATCGCCTTCCGTGCGAATGGTCACCTCGGGATCGGCCGAGGGGGCGTCGTCCGCTGCCAGGGTGACGACAGGCGTGGTTGCCAACAGGCCGAGCAGTAACAGGCGATTGAGTGTGCGCATGATAACCTAGTCCCTTTGTCGTCAATGATTCTGGCTATTCTAGCGCCGGACCCGTCGAAAAGGTTGATTCTGCTCATGAGCCAAGCGCCCCTCGTCCTGGTGGACGGTTCCTCCTACCTTTATCGCGCCTTCCACGCGCTGCCACCGCTGACCACGTCCAAGGGCATGCCGACCGGTGCGGTGAAGGGTGTGCTGAACATGCTCAAGAGCTTGCGCAAGCAATACCCCGACAGCCTGTTCGCCGTGGTGTTCGACGCCAAGGGCGGCACCTTCCGCGATGCCATGTTCGCCGAGTACAAGGCCAACCGCCCCAGTATGCCGGACGACCTGCGGGTACAGATCGAGCCGCTGCACGCCAGCGTCAAGGCACTGGGCTACCCGCTGCTGTGCGTGGAGGGTGTCGAGGCTGACGACGTGATCGGCACCCTGGCGCGCAGCAGCGCCGCCCTGGGTCGCCCGGTGATCATCTCGACCGGCGACAAGGACATGGCGCAATTGGTGGACGGGCACATTACCTTGGTCAACACCATGACCGGAAGCGTGCTGGACGTGGCTGGCGTGCACGAGAAATTCGGCGTCGGCCCGGAACACATTATCGACTTCCTGGCCCTGATGGGTGACAAGGTCGACAACATCCCCGGCGTGCCGGGCGTGGGCGAAAAAACGGCGGTGGGGCTGTTGACCGGCATCGGCGGCGGTCTCAGCGACCTTTACGCCAACCTGGACAAAGTGCCAGCGCTGGCCATTCGCGGCGCCAAGACCTTGCCGGCCAAGCTGGAGGAGCACCGCGACGCGGCATTCCTGTCCTACGAACTGGCCACCATCAAGGTTGACGTGCCGCTGGATGTGGAGGTCGAGGCGCTGGTGTGCGGTGAACCTGACCGCGAGGCGCTGCTGGCGTTGTACACCGAGATGGAGTTCAAGAGCTGGGTCGCCGAAGTGCAGCGCGATGCGGCCAAGGCCGGTGACGATGTTGCCCCGGCCGTGGAGCCTGCGGCCAAGGTCGAGCCCAAATACGAAACCATTCTCGACCAGGCCCGTTTCGACGCCTGGCTGGAGAAGCTGCGCCAGGCACCGCTGTTTGCCTTCGACACCGAGACCACCGGCCTGGACGCCCAGCAGGCGCAGTTGGTCGGCCTGTCCTTCGCAGTCGAGCCGCATGAAGCGGCCTATGTGCCGCTGGCCCACGATTACGAAGGCGCGCCGGTCCAGCTGGACCGCGAGGCCGTGCTGCTGGCGCTGAAACCACTGCTGGAGGACCCGGCCAAGGCCAAGGTCGGGCAGAACGCCAAGTACGACATCAACATCCTCGCCAATGGCTCCCCCGCCATCGAGATGCGCGGTGTGGCCTACGACACCATGCTCGAGTCGTACGTGCTGAACTCCACCGCCACCCGTCATGACATGGACAGCCTGGCGCAGAAGTACCTCGACCACACCACGATTGCCTTCGAGGACATCGCCGGTAAGGGTGCCAAGCAGCTTACCTTCAACCAGATCAACCTGGACAAGGCCGGCCCCTACGCCGCCGAAGACGCCGATATCACCCTGCGCCTGCACCACGCATTGCAGGCCCGCCTGGCACAAACGCCGAGCGTGCAACCGGTGCTGATGGATATCGAGATGCCGCTGGTGCCGGTGCTGGCCAGGATCGAGCGCCAGGGTGCACTGGTCGATGCCGAGCTGTTGAAAGTACAGAGCGGTGAGCTGGGCGTTAAGATGGCTGAGCTTGAGCTGCGTGCCTACGAGCTCGCCGGTGAGGCGTTCAACCTCGGCTCGCCCAAGCAGCTGGGCGCGATCCTTTACGACAAGCTGGGCATGCCGGTGCTGAGCAAGACTGCCAAGGGCCAGCCATCCACCGCCGAAGCAGTGCTCGACGAACTGGCCGAGCAAGGTTATCCGCTGCCAGAGGTGCTGATGCAGTACCGCAGCCTGAGCAAGCTCAAGAGCACCTATACCGACAAGTTACCGGGGCAGATCAACCCGCGCACCGGGCGTATCCATACCTCCTACCAGCAGGCCGTGGCGGCCACCGGCCGGTTGTCGTCGAGCGACCCGAACCTGCAGAACATCCCGATCCGCACCGCTGAAGGCCGGCGTATCCGCCAGGCCTTCGTCGCCAGCCCGGGTTACAAGCTGCTGGCGGCAGACTATTCACAGATCGAGCTGCGCATCATGGCCCATCTGGCCAAGGACGAAGGCTTGCTGCATGCCTTCCGCAACGACTTGGACGTGCACCGCGCCACGGCAGCCGAAGTGTTCGGTGTGGCCCTGGAAGACGTCACTACCGACCAGCGCCGCAGTGCCAAGGCTATCAACTTCGGCCTGATCTACGGCATGAGTGCCTTTGGCCTGGCCAAGCAGATCGGCGTCGACCGCAAGCAGTCGCAGGACTACATCGACCGCTATTTTGCCCGTTACCCCGGCGTGCTGGCCTATATGGAGCGCACTCGTGCCCAGGCGGCCGAACAAGGCTTTGTCGAAACCCTGTTTGGCCGCCGGCTGTACCTGCCTGACATCAATGCCAAGAACCCTGCCCTGCGCAAGGGCGCCGAGCGCACGGCGATCAACGCGCCGATGCAGGGTACTGCTGCCGACATCATCAAGCGGGCCATGGTCAAAGTGGATAACTGGTTGAGCGAGAGCGGGCTGGATGCCCGGGTGATCCTGCAGGTGCACGACGAACTGGTGCTTGAGGTACGCGAGGACCTGGTGCAGCAGGTGAGAGATGAAATTCGCCAGCACATGAGTCAGGCCGCCCAGCTGGATGTGCCGCTGCTTGTCGAAGC
Source organism: Pseudomonas sp. VEM90 (assembly GCF_054611535.1). NCBI lineage: Bacteria > Pseudomonadati > Pseudomonadota > Gammaproteobacteria > Pseudomonadales > Pseudomonadaceae > Pseudomonas > Pseudomonas sp. VEM90. Next base: position 330,411 of record NZ_JBTRAR010000002.1, read on the forward strand.
AGGCGTTGGTGCGAATTGGGACGAAGCTCACTGATTGAGCAGGTAAAACTGTGTAGGATCTGCGGCGTAGTGACGCGGATCCTGGCACTGCTCAGTGCCGTGGATGCTTAAGTTTCATGAAACTATCGCAAATAGTTTTATGGGCTTCGGAACTAAACCGGTGAAGCGGAACTCAGAGTAACTGAATGGCTGGTGAAGCCCTTCGATGCTCCTATGTTGTGTTAAGTGTTGGCAGATATCTGGACCCCGCCCTAGCGGTCCGGACTTGGACCCCGAACTTCCCCCTCCCCATACGAAGTCCGGGGTTTTTTTTGCCCGGAATTTGCTGGATGGCTTGTACTGAGCCCTTGTAGGAGCGGGTTTACCCGCGAATGCGATGTCGAATTCACCGCTGCATTCACGGGTAAACCCGCTCCTACAAGGGCCTGCGCCCACTCACCAAAGCGTGTCCAACCCCGATCAGGTGTAGGAGCGGGTTTACCCGCGAATACGGTAGTGGCGGCAACGATGAACGGCAGGTGGAGAGCAGGCCCGGCCCTTTCGCGGGTAAACCCGCTCCTACGGTTCAGGCGCAAAGCATCAAATGACCGGCTTGTCTTCCAGTTCCATCCAGTCCGCCAGCACTCGGTAGGCGTCTTCCACGCCCAGGCGCTTGGGTGCCGAGAACAGCTGGATAGTAACGCCATCCCCCCAGCCCTTGCGGATTTCCGACTGCACTTTCAGCAGTGTGTTCTTGCCCGCGCCGTGGGTCAGCTTGTCGGCCTTGGTCAGCAGGATGTGCATCGGCATGCTGCTGGCCTTGGCCCAGTCGAGCATCATCTTGTCGAAGTCGGTCATCGGGTGACGCACGTCCATCATCAGGATCACGCCACGCAGGCACTCACGGCTGCCCAGGTAGGCTTCCAAGTGTTTCTGCCAGTGCTGCTTGAGCGGAATCGGGACTTTTGCATAACCATAGCCCGGCAGGTCGACCAAACGCCGTTCATCGTCCAGACTGAAGAAATTCAACAGCTGGGTGCGCCCGGGAGTTTTCGAGGTACGCGCCAGGCTGGCATGAGTCAGGGTATTGAGGGCGCTGGATTTGCCGGCGTTGGAACGGCCGGCAAAAGCCACCTCGTAACCCTGGTCGTCCGGGCATTGTTCGACCTTGGCTGCGCTGAGGGCGAATTTGGCTTTCTGGCAGAGGCCGAGGATGGGGTTCTTGACTTGCATGGGATATCCGATGTGGGTGTTGCCTGACTTTGTAGAGCCAAGCCTGGCAAGCGGTGTCGTTTCCGTTTGGATGGCGGAAGTATATAATGCCCCAGTTTTTGTGTGCTCATTCTCCCAGCGAAGGAGAACGGGCATGGGGTGTCGAACAATAGCTCGCGCAACAGAACGCAGCGCGGCCCCCAACCCTGAAGGTCGTTCCGCATGGCGAAATGGCTGCTTGCTGTCGGTATGTTCCTGCCGTTTTTCAGCGCACAGGCTACACAGGATCCCGAGGTGTTGTACAACCGCACGTGTGCGGGCTGTCACACCGGGCAGTTGCCACAGGCACCCAGACGGGGTGACCGGGCAGCTTGGGAGCCAAGGCTGGCGCAAGGCATGGATGTACTGGTGAAGCACGTGACCCAGGGTTTCAAGGCTATGCCGCCGCGTGGATTGTGCATGGACTGCAGTGCCGAGGACTACCGTTTGGTCATCCTTTGGATGAGCGGCAGTCCCGATACATAACATTTCACCCTTAGCCGTGTTGGATTAGCTGATGAACAAACTAGTCGTGAGTCTGCTGTTGACCTTGGGTGTCGCTGGTGCGGCCACTGCTGCGCAACCTATCAAAGGCGATGCCGCCGCTGGCCAGGCCAAGACCGCCGTCTGTGGCGCCTGCCACAATCCCGACGGTAACAGCCTGGCACCGAACTTCCCGAAACTGGCTGGCCAAGGCCAGCGCTATCTCGAAAAACAACTGCACGATATCAAGTCGGGCAAGCGTACCGTGCTGGAAATGACCGGCATGCTGACCGCATTCAGCGACCAGGATCTGGCCGATATCGCCGCCTACTTCTCCAGCCAGAAAGGCAGCGTGGGTGCCGCCGATCCCAAGCTGGTCGAGCGCGGCCGTGCGCTGTTCAACGGCGGCGACCTGGAGAAGGGCATGCCAGCCTGCACTGGCTGTCACTCGCCTAACGGCGCGGGCATCGCCCTGGCCGGCTTCCCGCACCTGAGCGGGCAGCACTCGCAGTACGTGGCCAAGCAGCTCACTGACTTCCGCGAAGGCAACCGCACCAACGATGGCGATGCCATGACCATGCGCACCATCGCTGGCAAGCTGAGCAACCACGACATCGAAGCGTTGGCCAGCTACATCCAGGGCCTGCATTAACCTTCGGTTAATGTTGTAGGCCAATGATGAAAGGGCGGCCGGGCTGCCCTTTTTTCCGTCCGCAGCCGTTACACTACAGAACTCGAGCCCTTCCCGGCCTGTCTCAGTACAGGTCGCGTCGTGGCGACCCATGACTGCTCAGGAGTAAAGCATGCGTAAACTGATTCTCAGCGCTGCGCTGGTCGCCGCCAGCGTATTCGGTATGACTGCCGTTCAGGCCGCCGAGCCTGTTGCTGGCAAGGAATACATCGAGCTGAGCAACCCTGTTCCGGTTTCCGTGCCCGGCAAGATCGAAGTCGTCGAGCTGTTCTGGTACGGCTGCCCGCACTGCTACCACTTCGAGCCGACCATCAATCCTTGGGCTGAAAAGCTGCCCAAGGACGTCAACTTCAAGCGCGTACCGGCCATGTTCGGTGGCCCGTGGGATGCACACGGCCAGATGTTCCTGACCCTAGAAGCCATGGGCGTCGAGCACAAGGTGCATGCTGCGGTGTTCGATGCCATTCAGAACCAGCACAAACGCCTGACCGACAAGAACGACATGGCCGACTTCCTCGCCACTCAAGGCGTGGACAAGGACAAGTTCCTCGCCACCTTCGACTCGTTCGCCATCAAGGGCCAGGTCAAACAGGCCAAGGAACTGGCGAAGAAGTATGAAATCACTGGCGTACCGAGCCTGGTCGTCAACGGTAAGTACCGCTTCGACCTGGGTACTGCCGGCGGACCGGAAGGCGTGCTGAATGTCGCCGACCAGTTGATCGACAAGGAGCGCGCCGCCAAGTAGGCGGCATAACCCATGCCCCGCTTCAGAGCTACGCGTGGCATTGGCCTGCACGAGCCGCAGGTCAACGAACATCACCTGCAGGCCCCGGGCCTGCCTGAGGATGGCCGTCTGCGGCTGCTCAGTTTCAACATCCAGGTGGGTATAAGCACCGAGCGCTACCGCCATTACCTGACGCGTAGCTGGCAGCACCTGCTGCCGCATAACGGGCGTGCCGGCAACCTGCAGAAAATCGGCAGGCTGCTGGGCGACTTTGATCTGGTGGCCTTGCAGGAGGCCGATGGTGGCAGCCTGCGCTCGGGCTACGTCAACCAGGTCGAACACCTGGCCCACTTGGGGGCCTTCCCCTATTGGTACCAGCAGCTAAACCGCAACCTTGGGCGTTTTGCCCAGCACAGCAACGGCGTGCTCAGCCGCCTGAAGCCGCAACTGCTCGAAGACCATCCGTTGCCTGGCCCGGCCGGGCGTGGTGCGATCCTGGTGCGGTTTGGCGAAGGCGACGATGCACTGATAGTGGTGATGATGCACCTGGCATTGGGGGCCAAGACACGCGCCCTGCAGTTGGGTTATATCCGCGAGCTGATTGGCGGTTACCGTCACCAGGTGCTAATGGGCGACATGAACACCCACGCCACCGATCTGCTCGAGCACTCGCCGCTGCGCGACCTGGGCCTGGTCGCCCCACAAGTCGAGGCCACTTTCCCCAGCTGGCGACCGCAGCGTTGTCTTGATCATATTCTGCTCAGCTCAAGCCTCACGCTGGAGCGTGTAGAGGTGCTGGCGCAGCCAATTTCGGACCACCTTCCCGTTGCTGTCGAGATTCGATTGCCTGATGCATTGACTGTGGATACGCTGCCGGTTTTGAGCTAATTGCCATCACCGTTTGCGGACCTGGGCATGACTGAAGACGCTGAGCGCTGGAAAGAAAAATACCTTAAAAGCATCGAGCAGCAAGAAAAGCTCGAACGCCGTTGGGATGCCCGTCTTGACCTGCTGCGTCGCGGCCTGGTGCGCAGCACCCTGGCTGCTGAAGGCAGCGACAAGGTGGTAGACGAGTGCATGAAAGAAATGCGCGACGTCATTCGCAGCCGCAACATGGACGCCGGCCTCGCCGGCTTGATTCCGCGCCTTGAGAAAGCGGTACTGGACTCCGAACAGCGTCGCGAGACCCGCATGAATCAGGTCAGCGATGCGCTGACCGCACTGGTTGGCCAACTGCAAGGCCTCCCGCTACCCAGCGATATCTCGCGGTCATTGAAAAAGCTGGCGAAGAAGCTTGACGGTGGGGTTGCCCAGTCACGCGAGCTACCGCCGCTGTTGAGCGAGTTGAGCGGCCTGCAGGGGCGCGCGCTGTCGGCCCTTGGCAAGCCGGGTGAAGAAGCCCGACCAGGTTTTCTGCAGCGGTTGTTCGGAAGCCGCGAGGAAGATGCACAGGCAGGAGCAGCGCTTGCGCCGGTAGCGTTGCCTGCTGCCGAGATTGTGCCCCATACAGCCGGCAGTACCGAGCCCTTGCGGCCCGATGACGTCGATGCGCTACAACCGCTGCCGGCCCCTGCTGCTCTGGCTGCCGAGGTAGCCGAAGCGCCCGAGCTTGAGCTGGAGGCATTTGGCCCGGCGCTGATCGAAACGGCCGAAATACCGCCAGCCCCTTTGCCACAGGATAAGGCCCCAGTGGTGGATGCTGCAGTTGCCGCCAGCGAGCCGTTGGCTGAGGCAGAACCCTTACAAACTCTTGAAGAAACCTTTGGTGAAGACGGCCCCTATGCACTGCCCTACGCAGTGGAGCCGCCATACAGCCAGGTTGCCGCGCACATCGAGCAGACCCTGATCGGTCTGCTCGATGACCTCAGCCTGCCCGAGCGACACAAGGCCCAGGCGCGGGAAATGCGCGAGCGGGTTGCCCGCGGATTGAACTGGTATGAGCTGATCCCGGTGCTGGATGACTTGGCAGTACTCATGCTGGCAATCACCGACAGCGGCCAGCACGAATTCGAAACCTACCTGCAGCAGCTCAACGAACGCCTGGAAGGTTTCCAGAGCCATCTGCACGAGGCCAGCGCCGGCCATGCTGACAACAGCACCGCTGCCCGGGAGCTGGATAGCCAATTGCGTGAGCACGTCGACGGCCTGCAGAGCAGCGTGCAAGGTGCCGCTGATGTAGACAGCCTCAAGCACATTCTGGAAAACCGCCTGGAAGGCTTGCTGGTGACCATGGACGAGCACAAGCACGAGCGTGATCGCCGCGAGCAGGAATTGGCCGGTCGCCTGCAAGGCTTGTCGGAGCGGGTGGCGAGCATGGAGCATGAGGCGCTTGGCTATCGCGAGCACTTGGAAGAGCAGCGCCAGAAAGCCCTGCTGGACCCGCTCACCGGCCTGCCCAACCGTGCGGCCTGGAGCGAGCGGGTCGAACGCGAAATGCTCGACTGGCAAGAAAACGGCGGCCACCTGGCGATGGCGATTCTTGACCTGGACCATTTCAAGCGCATCAACGACAACTATGGGCATCTGGCTGGGGACAAGGTCCTCAAGATCGTTGCCGACCAGTTGCGCAAGCGCCTGCGGGGTCGTGATTTCATCGCCCGGTTTGGCGGCGAGGAATTCGTCCTGCTGCTGCCGCAGACCACGCCGGCAGTCGCCGCGCAAATGGCCGAGGTGTTGCGCGCCACAGTCGAAGCCTGCCCATTCCACTTCAAGGGTGAGCGGGTGGTGATCACCACCTCCATCGGCCTGGGCGCATTCCGTTCCGGCGAACGCAGTAACCAGGTGCTCAAGCGAGCCGATGCAGCGCTGTACCGGGCAAAGGAGCATGGGCGTAATCGCGTCGAGCAAGGCTAGCCAGCCACCGTCTCTTCGGCAGGCACAGCGCAGGTGAGCACGTTATACTGTAGCGCTCATACGCTGAGGCCACTGACGTGCTTTCCACGCTTAAAAAAACCCTGATTTCCTTTTTGCTGTTGTCTGTTGCCGGTTGCTCGACGGGCCTGCGCATCGACCGCAGTCATCCTTCTGCCAATCAGGACAACCGCATCCAGTTCGTTGTCCTGCATTACACCAATGCTTCGCTGGAGCGATCCCTGGCGCTGCTTACCCATGGTGAGGTCAGCAGCCATTATCTGATCGGCGATGGCCCGGCCACGGTGTATCAACTGGTGGATGAAAACCGTCGTGCCTGGCATGCCGGTGATAGCCAGTGGCAGGGGCGCACCTGGCTGAACTCCTCGTCCATTGGTATCGAGATCGTCAACCCGGGCTTCACCAATACCCCGAACGGCCGGGTCTGGCACCCTTACAGCGAGGCGCAGATCCAGTCGCTGATCGCGCTGCTCAAGGACATTGTCAAACGCAACAACATCGAACCACGCCATATCATCGGCCACAGTGACATCGCCCCGCTGCGCAAGCTGGACCCGGGACCATTGTTCCCGTGGAAGCGCCTGGCCGATGCCGGGCTGGGTGTCTGGCCGGATGCCAGCGCCGTGGCACGGCAGCAGGCCTACTTCAGCGTCAACCCGCCAAGCGTTGGCTGGTACCAGCAGGAGCTGGCACGGTTTGGCTATCAGATCGATCAGACCGGCGTGCTGGATGTAGCCACACGCCATGTGATCGCCGCGTTCCAGATGCGCTTCCGCCCGCAGCGCTTCGACGGCATGCCGGATGCGCAGACAGCAGCGATGCTGCAGGTACTTAACCGCATGCGTTGAGTCACGGCGGGCGGGGTATTAGTTGCAGCAGCCTTGCGCTGCGAAGAGGCGGGTTAGGTCGACGCAGTTGTATCGACGTTAATGGTCTCATCGCAACCATAAGGCTGCTTCTACAAAGAGCGTGGGTGGATTGCAGCGAAGCGCCAAACGGTGAGGGTGATTCTTGATTCAGTTGCTATACCTTGGTTATCAACTGGATGCCTTTGATGTCAGCCTTCATCGCCTTGCTGCGCCAAATTTTTTACCGTCCCTGGATGCTGGCCACTTTGGCAGCGCTGGCCAGCGCCGCGGTGTTGCTCTCTGCCAGCATCGGCATTGCCCTGCAACAAATGAAACAAAGCGAAAGCGAACAGATGAATGCCCAGGGCGAGCGTTTTCTGGAACGGCTGGAACAGGTGTTCGGCCAGTTGCGCGAAGGGGTCGACCTGCTGCAGGCCCAACCCCTGCGCGGATGCAGCCCGGCGATGCTGGCAGCCTTGCAACAGGTTGGCCTGAACTCGCGGTTCATCTATGAAGCTGCTTATGTGGATGGTGATGTTGCCTGCTCCAACCGCGGTGATGAGCGAGCGTTCGTTCCCTTGCGGGCGCCGGATATCCAAGGGCCGACGTACAGCTACTGGCTTAACACCACCACCGAGCCGAACGAGAACCTGGCAGCACTGATGCTGGGTCGGGGCAGGTTTCTGGTTTCTACCTCCCGTGGGCATTTGACCGATGTGGTGGACCTGCCACCGGGCGGCAGCCTGGTCGTGGTGCTGGACAACGGCGCCCGGGCCATTCCGGTGCTCGGCCCGCCACAGGTATGGCCACCGCCCTCGGCCTGGTCGACCAGCCAAAAGTCGCTGCTGGAACTCAGTGACCGGCTGATCTACCGAATGCCGACCAAGTCGCCGGATTACCAGTTGGTGCTGATTGCCCCGAGGGCCAGTCTGCCGCTGAGGATGAACGGCATGCTCTGGTTGCTGTTCCCCGGCAGCGTGCTGGCGGCCTGCTGCATCGGTTGGTTGGTACTCCAGCTGATTCTGCAACGACGGTCGATGAGCTCAGAGTTGCAAAATGCCTTGCGTCGTGGAGAGCTGCAGGTGCTCTACCAGCCAATCATCGAGCTCGACAGCCGGCGCTGTGTGGGCGCGGAGGCCTTGGTGCGGTGGCGCCGCCCGGACGGCACCCTGACCAGCCCGGACCTGTTCATCCCGCTGGCGGAAAATACCGGGCAGATCCGCCAGATCACCGACTTTGTCCTGCAGCGTGTGCTTGAACAGCTAGGACAGCTACTACGTTCGCACCCCAAGCTTTACATATCGATAAACCTGGCGGCCTGCGATGTGATGGTGCCCCGTATTGGCCGGGTGGCGGCGCGCTTGTTGGCCTTGCATCGAGTGGCGCCCAGCCAGATTGCCTTCGAGGTGACCGAGCGCGGCCTGATCGACGTGGTGGTTGCCCGTGACAACCTGCAGGCGCTACGCGCCGTGGGGCACCAGGTGCTGATCGACGATTTTGGTACCGGTTATTGCAGCCTGGCCTACCTGCAAACCCTGCCAGTGGACTGCCTGAAGATCGACAAGGCATTCATCGACGCTCTGGGCCACGATGCCGCCAGTAGCGGCGTGGCCCCGCATATCATCCGCATGGCCCATGACTTGCACCTGCGGGTAATTGCCGAAGGTATCGAGTTCGAGGACCAGGCGGTCCTGCTGAACAGCGAGGGGGTCAATTATGGCCAGGGCTGGCTGTTTGCCCGGCCGCTGAACGCCCGGCAGTTTGCCGAGTTGGTGACTCGCGGACACCTGCCGCGGCGGGTGTAGGTGCGGTAAAGCAGTCAGACCGGCAACGCCATGTAGAACTGGGTCCCCTGCCCCGGCCGAGAAAACACGCCCATGCGCCCTCCGTGCAACTGCACAATCTCCTTGCACAGCGCCAGGCCCAGCCCAGCACCGCCTTTCTTGCGACCTACCTGCACGAAGGGCTCGAAGATGCGCCCTTGCTGCCCATAGGAAATGCCCTCGCCGTTGTCCTCGACGCTGATGATCACCCGTTCCCCATGGCGTCGGGCATGCAGGCGTATGCGCCCGCCGTTGGCAGTGTGGCGGATGGCGTTGTGCAGCAGGTTGTCCAGCACCCGGTCCAGTTGGGCGACGTCGGCCTGGATACGCGGTAGCGGCGGGTCCAGTTCCTTGATCAGTTCGATCTGCTTGTTCGCAGCCTGTTCGGCAAAGCGCAATTGCGCCTGCTCCAGCAGTTCGTCGATGGCACAGGGGGCCAGCTCGAGCTTTTGCAACCCGCTCTGATAACGGGAGAAGTTGAGCAGGTCATTGATCAGTTGGGTCAGGCGCTGCATTTCTTCGCCGATGGTTTCCAGCAGGTCGTACTCGCGGGCCTCGGGCGGGAACTTTACCCGCTCGCGCAGCAGGCCGAAGGCCATGTGCATGCCGGTCACCGGGGTACGCAGTTCGTGGGATGCGCGCAGCACGAATTCGCTGCGCACCCGTTCGAATGCCCTTTGCTCGGTCACATCGTGCAGGACCATCACCGCGCCGAGGATTGGCCCCTGCGGGTGGCTGACCGGGGTCAGGCTGTAGGTGAGTAGACGTGACTCTTCATCGACCTCCATGTTCAGGTCGTCCGGTGGGCGGTCGAGGCTGCCCCCGCGCAGAACCTGGCGTAGTTGTTGCTCAAGCTCGGGTCGCTGCAAGGCTTCGACCAGGCTGCTGCCCACGCGGCTGTCATTCCAGGCCAGCTGGCGCTGCGCCACTGGGTTGAGGTGCTCGAGGCGACCCTGGCGGTCGATGATCAGCAGGCCGTCGTCGATGCTGTCGAGTACGGCCTGTAGTCGCTGCTGGCCGGCCAGCAGCTCGTCAACGTTGGTGGCCTGGTGCTTGCGCAAGGCATCGGCCATCAGACCAAAGCTGCGGGTCAGCTGGTTAAGCTCGGCGGCCTGGGTGACTGGCAAGGTAACGTCGAAATTGCCCTTGCCCAGTTGGTCGGCTGCCTTGGCCAAGGCTTCGATCGGTTGGCCGAAACGCCGGGCGATGTTGTGCGCGGTGATAAAGCCCAGTACCAATACCACCAGCCCCATCAGGCCGAGTACACTACTGACCAGCAAGGCGCGGTCACGGGTGCGTTCCTCGCTACGGGTAATCAGGTCCAATGCCTGCTTGTGGGAATCGATCAGGTCGGTGCGCACCTGATTGAACGCAGCCCCAAGCGGCTGATCGACACCCATGCTGCGAGCGGGTGTGGCGCTGTCGCGATAGGTCTGGAGGAAGGACTGGTAATTGCTGCTGGCCTTGCTGAAACCGGTGCGCTCACCACCTTGCTCCAGCCCTTGGTTGAGCAGGTCCTGGAAGTTGTCCTGCAGCAGCCGTAGGCTTTCCGGGGCGGTGTTTTCATCGAGAATAAGCATCAGCTGTTCGCCCAGGTTCTGGCGCAACTTCAGCCCCACTTCCAGGGCATGGGTGGTATCGCGCACCAGCTGCTGTTGCACTGTAGCCATCTGCAGCATGCTGACCAGGCCCAGCAGCAGCCCTAGCAACGCCACAGTGATGAGCGCCGAGATACTAAGGAAAAGCCGCGTGCGCAGCTTCATGGGCGGCCATTTCATAGGTTGTACTGCTTGCGCTTGCGGTACAGGGTAGAAGCATCGATGCCCAAGGTCTTGGCGGCTTGGTCGAGGGTATCGCTGGCGGCCAGTACGGCACCGATATGGGCACGTTCCAGCTCATCCAGGCTAAGCGCGGCACCTACGCGTGGGGCATTGCCGGCGGGTTGTTCGCCCATGCCCAGGTGGCTGATTTCCACGCGTTCCTGCGGGCAGATGATGCTGGCCCGTTCCACTACGTTGCGCAGTTCGCGAATGTTGCCGGGCCAGCGGTAATTGAGCAGGGCGGCGCGCGCCTCATCACTGAAACCACGGGCGGGTCGGGAGTATTCCTTGACGAAACGGGCGAGGAAACGGTCGGCCAGGATGAGGATGTCTTCACTGCGCTCGCGCAGGGGGGGCAGGTGCAGGGTAATCACGTTCAAGCGATACAGCAGGTCTTCGCGGAAGCGGCTTTCGCGCACCATCTCTTCGAGGTTTAGGTTGGTGGCAGCCAGGATACGCACATCGGCACGTCGGGTAACCGGGTCGCCGACACGTTCGTATTCCTTGTCCTGAATGAAGCGCAGCAGTTTGGGTTGCAAGGTCAGCGGGAAATCGCCGATCTCGTCGAGGAAGAGTGTGCCCCCGTCAGCCTGGTTCACCCGTCCCAGGGTGCTTTCGCTGGCGCCGGTGAAGGCGCCGCGGGTATGGCCGAATAGCTCGCTTTCCATCAGCTCGGCGTTAAGCGACGGGCAGTTGATGGTCACACAGGCTTTGCGTGCACGCTTGCTCCAGCCATGAATGGCACGAGCCAGCTCGCCCTTGCCGGTACCCGATTCTCCAAGGATGAGGATGTTGGCGTCGGTGATGGCGACTTGGCGGGCAGTTTCAAGCACCGCCATCATGGCCGGGCTATGGGAATCCAGGCCGTCCTTGGGCTTGCGTACTTCACCTTCCAGGGCTTCCAGGCGCGCAGAAAGCTGGCGCACCTCCAGTTGCTTGGCGGTGGCCAGGCGCAACTGGTCGGGGCTGCACGGTTTGACCAGGTAGTCGGCAGCGCCGGCCTGTATGGCGTCTACTGCGGTGTCGATCGCCGAGTGCGCAGTGACGATCACCACCCGCATCCACGGGGCCTGGATACGCATTTGCGCCAGCACGTCGAGGCCGTTGTCTTCACCCAGGCGCAAATCGAGGAAGCACAGGTCGAACACCTGGCGTTGCAGCAGGCTCTCTGCCTGGGCGGCACTGTTGGCCGTGGCCACACTGTAGCCCTCGTCTTCCAGGCAGTAGCGGAAGGTGCGCAGGATTGCGGACTCGTCATCCACCAGCAGAATGCGGCCTTGGTTGTCCTGGGCTGATTCCATTTCCTGTGCTCCTTAGGATAGATCTTTATTTAGTGTGGGAAAAATCGGGCAAGTTGCATGGTCAATTCTGAAGGATTCTGTCCTTTGCATGCTAGCCAATGGCCAAACGATGCCCACGAGCCGCGATTCTTCAATGATTTGCTTAGAGGCACGCGCTGGCACATTGGTTGCGATGATTTTCAGATTTTGCCCACGAAGGAGGCACTGTCATGCCCTTTTCCCTGCGTACAGCCGTTTTGGCCGCCACCCTGCTGCCAATATTTACCCCAGCATTCGCCGACCCTGTGCAGGACGCGCGCCTGGAAGGCGCCCTGCAAACCGCTTTGTCACTGAACCGGATGCTCGACCCATTTCGTATCAAGGTTGAAGTGAACGGCAAGCAGGCGCGGCTTTCCGGTGAGGTGGAGAACGAGGTCGAGCGGCAGTTGGCCGAGGACGTGGCCCGTGCTACCCGGGGTATCGAACAGGTAGAGAACCTGCTGCAGCTTAATACCCAACTGGTGGAGCGTCCGCTGGAGCTGCGTGCCTACGCCCAGCGCCTGGAAGACGTGACCCTGGCGGCTGTGGTGCGTGCTCGGCTGTTGTGGAGCCGTACCACCGAAAAGGCACCTATAGAAGTACAAAGCAGTGAGGGTGTGGTGACGTTGCGTGGCAAGGTCGACAGTGCCGAAGCCAAGGAGCTGGCGGGCGTGCTGGCGCGTACCACCGACGGCGTGTATCTGGTCAACAACCTGGTCAGCCTCGATACCGCCGCCATGGCCAAGGCGCGGGAAACACCAGTGGGCGCGCCAACCGGGCCGCAACCAAGCGACAGCTGGGTCGTCGACAAGATCCAGAGCAGCTATCGCTTCAGTCGCAACCTCGATGGCCTGAACCTGAAGGTGGCCAGCGAAGCAGGCATGGTGCGGCTCTCGGGCGAGGTGGTTAGCGCGGAGCAGAAAACCATCGCTGTGGAGATCGCCCGGCAAATCATCGGCGTACGGGGCGTGGATGCTGACCTGCTGAAGGTGGCCACCAAGGTCGAAGGCTGATCGTGCAATTCGCACGAACCCACAGGCGCCATCGTGCAGGATACGTCCTCGTGGTGTAGTTGCTTATTGTATAACTAGTTGATTTATAACGATTTTATAAAAATCAAAAGGCTGGCATGCAGGCTGCAATTACCTGTTCAGGTTTGAACAAAAATTACAGCAGGAGGAGCCAGCATGAATCGCCAACCCGTCAACCGCTCGCAGAGCGCCGCACTGCCTTTGCGCCAGGTGCTGACACTCGGCATGGCGATGCTGCTGACCTTGGCCGCTGGCCTCTTCTATTACAGCTTGCAGACGGCGCGTCTGGCTGAGCAGGTGGCAGCTCAAACTGCCCTGTTGACGCAGATTCAGGTAACTCGTGCCAACACCTTGGCCAAGGCCGCTGACTGGCAGCCAGCTAGCCAGGCCATTGCCTCACCGGCCACTGTGGAAAAAGTTGTTCCCCAGGAGCGTTGGGTTTTTTGACCTGACGGCCGGATCGATTCCGCAAAAGAAAGGAGAACTACCATGCTGAGTTGGGCTATCACTTTCCTCATCATCGCCATTGTCGCCGCGGTACTGGGCTTCGGTGGTATCGCGGGCGCTGCAACAGGTATCGCCAAGATCCTGTTCATTGTCTTCCTGGTGTTGTTTGTAGCCTCCTTCTTCTTTGGACGCGGACGAGGTTAAAGATGGGCAGGAAGCTTCGTTCAGCCGTGGTCGCCGCCCTGTTGCTGGGCTGTAGCGCGGCGGCCATGGCGGCCAATGACGGCCAGGCTCGGGTTGACCAGCTGCTCGGCTCGGACCCGGAGTACCGGGAAACCTGGCAGGACACCATCGAAGGCGAGGAACGCCTGCCCGATTGGGTGGTCAACCTGACCGGCAGTGCCCAGCAGCAGATGTCTGCGGTTACTGAAGACGGCGACAAGTTTCTGGTCGGACCGCTGTGCGAAAAGCAGGACAATTGCACCTACAAGCGGCTGATCGTGGCGTTCAGCTGGGACAAGGATGATGCCTATGGGATGCTCGTGGAGGTACCCGAAGGTTTGCCGGGCGACAAGTCGCCCACCCGTCATGCGCAGTACCGCTGGCTGGGCGAGCCCGACGACGGCATGAAGGCAATGCTGCAGGAGCAGCTCAAGCGTGACCCGAACTGGTACTGAGCATTTATTGCCGGTACGGATGAAAGGTCACTCACTGTCACGTAATAGAAGCTGAAGCTTTCTATAGTTCAGCCTTCTATGATGCGCCGCCCCGAGGAGGGGTAGCACATGACCAAGGGGCCGGGCTGCTCTGGTTGCTACAGGATCGGAGTGGCCTAGGGGTACAGGGAGTGCCTCCAGTAATGGGCCGGGTCAGGAAAGGCGAAATCGGAAGTCTCAGGTCGGCGGTGTCACAGGGATACTTTGCCAGACCTGACTTCCGAGGAGCCCTGTAGGAAACGTCGCTTCCCTTGCGCGTTTTTCCCTTGAGACACATTTTGTCTCGACCGTACATCAAATTTTTTTCGACCATCTCGGTGCCTCTACAAGTGGCATTTCCGCCATTCGGATTGTCGAACAGGCCATCCTTCGTGCCCAATCTGTACCGCCAAATCTGCCGAAATATGGCGGTTTGGTCTTGTTCGGGATTCCGAATGTTATAAATCAAGCACTTGCGAAGCTGCCAACTAGGTCGAAAACAGTATGCATAAACGGCATGCGTCATGCGTTTCCGGCATTAGCTTTCGCCCCTTGCCGTCGCAATAGTTGCCGCCTTTTTCGCTGGCCAGAGCGCCCTGTCGCTCACCTGCGGTGTCCTTACATGACGTCGCCTGACGGAAGACCTTACTGCTCGTGACCTTGCCTATGGCTCTGTTACGCGTGTTTCCGCCAGGTGCCATGACCACTAAAACAAAGGGTAAAGACATGAAGAAGGCAAAACTGAGCCTCGCCTGGCAGATCGTTATCGGTCTGGTCCTGGGTGTTGCAATCGGCGCGCTACTGAATCATTTCAGTGCAGAAAAGGCATGGTGGATCAGCAACGTCCTTCAGCCCGCTGGTGACATCTTCATCCGCCTGATCAAGATGATCGTCGTCCCGATCGTGATTTCGTCGCTGATCGTGGGTATCGCCGGTGTTGGCGACGCGAAGAAACTGGGCAGCATCGGGCTGAAGACCATCATCTACTTCGAAGTGGTGACCACGATCGCCATCGTCGTAGGCCTGGTGCTGGCCAACCTGTTCCACCCGGGCGCCGGCATCGACATGAGCACTCTGGGCACTGTGGACATCTCCAAGTACCAGGCGACAGCGGCCGAAGTGCAGCATGAGCACGCGTTCATCGAAACCCTGCTGAACCTGATCCCGTCGAACATCTTCGCAGCGCTGATGCGTGGCGAAATGTTGCCAATCATCTTCTTCTCGGTGATGTTCGGCCTGGGTCTGTCGAGCCTGCAGGCAGAGTTGCGTGACCCGCTGGTTCGTACCTTCCAGGCCGTTTCGGAAACCATGTTCAAGGTCACTCACATGATCATGAACTACGCCCCGATCGGCGTGTTCGCCCTGATTGCCGTGACCGTGGCCAACTTCGGTTTCAGCTCGCTGCTGCCGCTGGCCAAGCTGGTGCTCCTGGTGTACTTCGCCATCGCCTTCTTCGCCTTCATGGTACTGGGCCTGGTGGCCCGCGTGTTCGGCTTCTCGGTGATCAAGATCATGCGCATCATGAAAGATGAGCTGATCCTGGCCTACTCCACCTCCAGTTCGGAAACCGTGCTGCCGCGGGTGATCGAGAAGATGGAGAAGTACGGTGCGCCAAAGTCGATCTGCTCGTTCGTGGTACCGACCGGCTACTCGTTCAACCTCGACGGTTCGACCCTGTACCAGAGCATCGCGGCGATCTTCATTGCCCAGCTGTACGGTATCGACCTGTCGTGGAGCCAGCAACTGCTGCTGGTACTGACCCTGATGGTTACCTCCAAAGGCATCGCTGGTGTGCCGGGCGTATCGTTCGTGGTACTGCTGGCCACCCTGGGCAGCGTGGGTATCCCGCTGGAAGGCCTGGCCTTCATCGCCGGTGTGGACCGCATCATGGACATGGCCCGGACTGCGCTGAACGTTGTGGGCAACGCCTTGGCTGCGTTGGTCATTGCTCGCTGGGAAGGCATGTACGACGCCGCCAAGGGCGAGAAGTACTATGCCTCGCTGATGGCCGAGAAGCGGGAAGCTGTAGTGGTTGGCGAAACCGCCAAGCGCTGAGCCTGATGGCTGTTTGACCAAGAGCCCCGACTTGTCGGGGCTTTTTGTTATCTGCGTGATCTTGAGCCGCGCCTGCAAAGGCTCGCGATCGCCAGTCACAGGCTGCGATACGCTATTATTCGGGCACTTTTCAGGGGGAACATACGGATGCTCAACGGCCTTTGGCTCGGATTTTTCCTGGTGGCGGCGGTGTCCGCCCTGGCCCAATGGCTGGTAGGTGGCAACGCTGGCATCTTCGCGGCAATGGTCGAAAGCATCTTTGCCATGGCCAAACTGTCGGTCGAGGTAATGGTGTTGCTGTTCGGCACGCTGACCCTGTGGCTGGGCTTTCTCAAAATCGCCGAAAAAGCCGGCATCGTCGAATGGCTGGCCAAGGTGCTGGGCCCGTTGTTCGCCCGTCTTATGCCGGAGGTGCCGCCCGGCCACCCGGCCCTGGGCCTGATCACCATGAACTTCGCTGCCAACGGCCTGGGCCTGGACAATGCCGCCACGCCGATAGGCCTGAAGGCCATGCGGGCGCTGCAGGAGCTGAACCCCAGCAGCACTACGGCAAGCAATGCGCAGATTCTGTTCCTTGTGCTCAACGCCTCGTCGCTGACCCTGCTGCCGGTGACCATCTTCATGTATCGGGCCCAGCAAGGTGCGGCAGATCCGGCCATGGTGTTCCTGCCAATCTTGCTGGCTACCAGCGTCTCGACCGTGGTCGGCCTGCTGTCAGTGGCGGTGATGCAGCGCTTGCGCCTGTGGGACCCGGTCGTGCTCGCCTACTTCATTCCCGGTGCCTTGCTGCTGGGTGGTTTCATGGCTTTTCTTGGCACGTTGTCGGCGGCTGCGCTGGCAAGTCTGTCGTCAGTGTTGGGCAACCTCACGTTGTTTGGCGTGATCATGCTGTTCCTGGTGATCGGCGCCCTGAGACGCGTGCAGGTATATGAAGCCTTTGTCGAAGGTGCCAAGGAAGGCTTTGATGTGGCCAGGAACCTGTTGCCCTACCTGGTGGCGATGTTGGTGGCGGTGGGTGTGCTACGTGCGTCAGGTGCCCTTGAGCTGGCCTTGGAAGGCATTCGCCATGCGGTGAACTGGATGGGCATGGATACACGCTTCGTCGAAGGCTTGCCGACGGCGCTGGTCAAACCGCTCTCTGGCAGCGCTGCACGGGCGATGCTGATCGAGACCATGCAGACCCACGGCGTGGACAGTTTCCCGGCGCTGCTGGCGGCGACTATCCAGGGCAGTACCGAAACAACCTTCTATGTGCTGGCGGTGTACTTTGGTGCCGTGGGCATCCAGCGCGTGCGCCATGCAGTGGGCTGCGCACTGCTGGCCGAGTTGTCCGGCGTGATCGCGGCGATCTTTGTCTGCTATTGGTTCTTTGCCTGAACCTTCAGTTGTGCCTGATTGGCCTGGGTGATGGTCCAGTTCACGACTTGCCCCACCAGTTGGTCGCTGGCCTGGCCGAAGCCGGCGACCACTGCTGATACCCGTGTATCGTCCAGCGGTTGGCGGATTTCGAAGCGCTTGCTGGCCAGGATGCGTTGGTTGCGGCCCTGGACCAAGCGAGCGTCATAGCGGATCACCACCTCCACTCCCCCATCTGTGCGGTATTCACTCTGAAATGCCTGCAGCTCGCCGGCCAACTCGTAGTCAGCCTGCAGGTTGCTGTCGTCGGCGCTCAGGCGCTGTACCTGGCCCTCTCGCTGGAACCCATCGAGCAAGCGGTTGCGCAGCAGTACCGGGGCCGCATCGCTCCAGCGCGCGCCCTTGTAGCTGCTCACCACATTGCCTTGGGGAATCACGGCAATCCTTGGCCCCGCCAACACTTCACTGGCCAGTGGCTTGTTCAGGCGCAATGACCAGTCCAGCGCCGGTGCCGTGCGGCTAGGTTGATTTACCGGCAGGCGATAAAGGTCCACAGGTTCGCTCTTCGGCAGGATCGAGCAGGCACTGGCCAGGCTCAGCGAGGCCGCCAGGGTCAGCAGGCGCAGCGACGGATTCATGGCTGGAACTCCTTGTTGTTGTCGCGGCCAAGCAGGTAGCCGCTTGGGTCGGCCTCCAGTTGCCGGGAAATGCCTTTGAGTGCGTTAAGGGTTTCGCGCAGTTCACGAATGGCCGGGGCAAGCTGGTTCAGGCTCTGGGCGCCGTCACCAATAGCCTCGCTGTTGTTCTGGAGCAGGTTATTGATGGTTGCCGTGCTTTGGGCCAGTGACTGCATGGCCTGTTCGGCACTGCCGATCGCCTGTTTGCCTTCGCTAGCCAGCAGGCCGTTGGCATTGCGCATCAGCGCCTGGGTTTCGGCCAAGGTGGCACTGGCCTGCTTGCCCACCTGCACCAGCTGCTCGATGGCCTCGGCGATGCTGCCGTGCTGGCCGGCAAAGGCGCCGGTGGTCTTGTCGAGGTTGGCCAGCGTGTTGCTGAGGTGGCCTATGTTGTCCTCGGAGAACATCTGGTTGGCGTTGTGTAGCAGCATGTTGATGTTGGTCACCAGGTCGCTGCTGTCGTTGAGCAGGCGCGAGATTGGCGATGGCGAAGCGATGATCACCGGCAGCTTGCCATCCTTGCCTTTAAGCTCTGGGCTTTGCGGGGTGCCGCCGCTGAGCTGGATGAACGAGTTGCCGGTGACGCCGGCCAGGGTCAGTTTGGCCTGGGTGTCTTCCTTCACCGGGGTATCGGCGCTCAGGCGCACCCGTGCCAATACCCGGCGCGGGTCTTTCGGGTCCAGGCGCAGGGTGGACACGTCGCCCACCTTGATGCCGTTGTACTGCACCGTGCTGCCACGGGAAAGGCCAGACACGGCTTCGTTGAACACTACTTCGTAATCCTTGAAGGCGTCGTCGACACTGGACTTGGCCAGCCACAGGCCGAACAGCATGGCCCCGGCCACCACCAGAACGGTGACCAGGCCGATGAGGACGTGATGGGCTCGGGTTTCCATTGCTCAGCGCTCCTGCCCGGCACGGGTGGCAGCCTGTTCGGCTGCGCGCCCACGTGGGCCGTGAAAGTATTCTTGGATCCAGGTGTCGTTGGTCTTTTCGACCTCGGCCAGCGGGCCGGCCACCAGGACTTTCTTCTGCGACAGCACCGCGATACGGTCGGTAATGGTGTACAGGGTGTCGAGGTCGTGGGTGATCAGGAACACCGATAGGCCCAGCGCATCGCGCAGGGTAAGGATCAACTGGTCAAATGCTGCCGCACCGATCGGGTCCAGGCCAGCTGTGGGTTCGTCGAGGAACAGGATGTCCGGATCCAGGGCCAAGGCACGGGCCAGCGCTGCGCGCTTGATCATGCCCCCCGACAGCGAGGCCGGGTACTTGTCGGCAGCCGAGATCGGCAACCCGGCAAGGGCCAGTTTCACCCCGGCCAGGTGCTCGGCATCACTACGAGACAGCCCGGCGTGCTCGATCAGCGGCAAGGCCACGTTTTCGGTCACCGTCAGCGAAGAGAACAGCGCGCCCTTCTGGAACAACACGCCAAAGCGCCGTTCGACCAGTGAACGCTGTTCTTCGCGCAAGCCGGCCAGGTCCTGGCCGAGCACCTTGATCTGCCCTTGATTGGGGCGGCGCAGGCCAATGATGCTGCGCAGAAGCACCGACTTGCCGCTGCCTGAGCCGCCTACCACGGCGAGGATTTCGCCGCGGTACAGGTCAAGGTCAAGGTTTTCATGCACCACCTGGCGGCCGAAGCGGTTGCAGATGCCGCGGGCTTCGATTACGCAATCCTGGCCACTCACCAGCCCATCTCCATGAAGAACAGTGCTGCCACCGCATCCAGCACGATGACCACAAAAATCGACTGCACCACTGCCGAGGTCGTGTGTGCCCCCACCGACTCGGCGCTGCCGCTGACCTTGAAGCCTTCCAGGCAGCCGATGGCGGCGATCAGGAAGGCGAAGAACGGTGCCTTGGCCAAGCCTACCAGGAAGTGCTGCACGCCAATGTCGCTTTGCAGCAGCGACAGGAACATGGCCGGTGAAATATCCAGTGTCAGGGCGCATACCACCGCACCCCCAACGATGCCGCAGATCATCGCGACAAAGGTGAGCAACGGTAGCGAAATCAGCAGGGCCAGTACCCGCGGCACCACCAGCAGCTCCATGGGGTTGAGGCCCAGCGTGCGGATGGCGTCAATTTCTTCATTGGCCTTCATCGAGCCGATTTGCGCGGTGAACGCGCTGGCAGTGCGGCCGGCCATGAGAATGGCTGTCAGCAGCACGGCGAACTCGCGCAGGAACGAGAACGCAACCAGGTCGACGGTAAAAATGGTCGCGCCGAAGTCAGCCAGCACCGTGGCGCCAAGGAAAGCGACTACGGCGCCCACCAGGAATGTCAGCAACGCAACGATGGGCGCGGCATCCAGCCCAGTCTGTTCAATGTGTGCCACTACAGGAGTGAAGCGCCAGCGATGTGGCTGGAAAGCGCGGCGCAGCAAGGTTTCGAGAATCACACCGACGAAACCAAGCAATTGCATGCTGTCCTGCCAGAGCGTGCCGACGGCGCAACCGATACGCTCCAGCAGCTGCAACAGCACATTGCGCTCGGCCTCCTTGACCGGGATGCAGTAATCCTGGACCGAGCAGTAGACATTCTTCAGCAGCGCCCGGCTGGCCTCAGGCAGTTCGTGGGTGCAGCGCGACAGGCGCTCGGAGCCTAGCAGTTCGGCCAGCAGCGAAGCGCCGGCGGTGTCCAGGCGGCCCAACTGGCTGAGATCGGCGACGGTGTCGGCAGCGCACTGCGTGCGCAGGCGCTCGCTCTCGCGCTTGAGGTTGGCGTAGTGTGCCAAGGTCCAGTCACCGGTAATACGCAGGCAGGCCGGTTGGCTGCTGGTGTCCAGGGTGGCGCAGGGGGTGGTCATAGGCTCCATGCAATTGACTCGGCGCTAAGGCTTAGGGGCTGATCATAGCGCAGGGGGCAGGGGCTGTTTGGTGATTATGTGCTGTGTGCACGCTTGGCAACCGTGACCTGGAGCAGCCTCGAGTTGCGAAGCGGTCGTGAGCGCGCACGGAAGTGGCGTGCTGTACCGACCCTTTCGCAGCACAAGGCTGCTCCGGCGCTAGGCAGGGTGTCAATTACCCGCTGGTGCATCATTGACCACCTTGAAGCGCAGCACACCGATCACTTGCCCATCCTCGGTCAGCACCCTCACCTGCCACTTGCCTACCGGGTTGGGTGGGAAGTTCTGCTTGTGGGTCCAGGCCCGATAGCCTTCCTTGCGCCCGCCGTGGATGTCCAGGGCAATGCGGTCGACCTCCTTGCCGTCCTTTTGCCACACATGGTAGATCCGTTCGTTCAGGCCGCGTGGTGCGTTGATGGCGGTATAGGCATACAGGCCACTGCTGCGGATGCGGCTGGCAGCAATTTCGTCCAGTGAGTCGCCGGGTTGGCGGTTCAGCACTTCGGTACTCACCGCCACCTCGGTCATCCACAGGGTTGCCGGCGGTACCCAAGAGCGCAGCAGCCAGCCCCCGGCACCGACCGACAGGGTAACCAGCACCAGTGCCACCGCGCGGCGCCAATTGTTGATCGGGAAGCTGCTGGCCAGGCTGGGGAACGACAGGACCATGGCCGCGATCAGGGCCAGCTTGAAGCTTTGTGCGGTGGTCAGGTGCAGGATGATCGGGAGCGCGGTCAGCAGAGCAGCGAACAACGTCAGGGTATGCAGCGCCAGGAACAGCCAGCGCCGCGGTGCCAGCCACTTGTAGTACAGCGGGTCGATGATCGAAACCAGGCCGGCTGCGCCGAGCAAGCCGGTGAAGACCAGCTGACCGCTGTTCCAGGTGGTTGTGATGAAAAAGAACGGCAGCACGAAGAACAGCGTTTCCTGGTGGATCATCTGCGTTGCGTAGCGCAACAGCGGCTGAGGGATCTCGCGGTTGAAAGTGCGCGCGAACAGCCCGGTGAGGGTGTTCTCCAGCATCAGCCAGACCCAGCTGACCAGCATGAGCACAGCGACCCAGCTGGCCAGGCCGGCTTGGCGGTCGACCAGGATGAAGCTGCCGATACCAGAGAGGAAACCGCCGAGCGCGATGATGCCGGGGTAGCGCTTGAGTAGTTCGATGATGCGCTGGACGATATGGGGGATTTGGGGCATTGGGGGCTACAACAGAAAAGTGAGGTGGCTGTGCCAGCTTCTGCGCGGGCAACCCCGCGAAAGGGCAAGTACTGGCAAAAGGATACCGCCGATTCACTGCCGCCGTGTAGCACCACTGGGCCGTTCAGGCCCTTGCCGCCGCCAGCGCAACAGCCCCGCCGCCAGGACCAGCCCTACAAGCAAGGCCATCAGTCCGTAAAGCTCGTCATAGCCTAGCAACGGCTTTTCGATGCGCACATAGCCATCTTCCTTGAGCAGAGCCTTCAGCGCCTCGTTGGCCTGTTCCAGGCTGACCTGGCGCAGCTTGCGCACCGGGTTGGCAAAGCGCCCTTCGGTATAGTCGTTCAGCGCCCCCCAGTAGTAGTCGGCCAAGGCACTGTTGCCTTGGGTGCTCCAGCTTTCCTTGCCGATGCTGGCTTCCTTGATGCGGGCGAAGGTGTCCGGGTCCAGCCCTTCCTTGCGCAGGTGGTCGAACATGCCCTGCATCACCTTGATGGCCTTGTCGATGTCATCGCGCTCAAGGTCCGCATTGAGGCTGAGCAGGCCGGTGTCGCCAAAGCTCTCACGCTGCACGGAGGGGCCGTAGGATAGCTCGTTGCGCAGGCGCAGCTGGTCGTACAGCGCCCAGTCCAGGTAGCGCGACAGCAGGTCGAGTGTGGCTTGGTGGTCGTTGTCCAGCACCGGCTCGATGAACAGCCAGTGCAGTTTGACGCCATCGCCCAGCCAGCCGCGGGTCAGGTTGCGACGCTGCTCGGCCTGTCGGGTGATGCTTTCAAGGTTGCGACGCTCTTCTGGTTCAGTGGCGGGCAGTTCGCCAAACGACCGCTCCAGATAGGCCGGAAGCAGGCGGTCGAGGCCACCGACCATGATCAGGGTCATGTTGTTGGCCGCGTACCAGCGGTCACGCAAAGCCTGTACTTGCGCCAAGGTCATGTCGTCGAGGTTGGAGCGCTCCGGGCATTTCAGGCCCAGCTCGGTGGCCAACTGGTCGCTGGCGGGGTGGCCGATATCCTGGCGATCGAGCCAGCGCTGCAGGTGGCCATAGTGGCCGCCATCTTCGCGCTCTATGATGCGCTTGGCGGTGGCCAAGGTCTTGGCGTCGATGCGGGTATCGCGGATGACTGCCAACAGCAGGTCGAGGACCTTACGCTGGTTGCGCGCCGGGGCCTCGATGACAAAGGTGGTGTCGGCACTGCTGGTATAGGCGTTCCACTCGCCGCCAAGCGCTTGCAAGCGCTCTTCCAGCCCGCCTTCGCCTGTTTCGTCGATACCACTGAACAACAGGTGCTCAAGCAGGTGTGGCAGCTCTTTCTGCTCGCAGTCGAAATCATCCAGGCCCACGCCGACCACCAGACGAATCGCCACATGGTCACGTTCGTAACCGTTTTTCAGGATGACCTGCAGACCATTAGGCAAAAGGTAGCCTTCAACCCGCGAGCGGTCGAGGGCGAACGAGGGCAGGCTGCAGATCAGCAGGCAAACGAACATCAGGCAACGCATGGGCGAGCGAGGGTCCTCAGCTAGGAGAAATCACGGCTGGCGGGCTTCATCGGGCACACTGTCGAGCATCAGCCCTCCGGTGTCCGAGCCGCCCAGTACCACATAGGCACTGCTACAGAACAAAGAGTTCAACCGCTTCATGTCGGCGATCAGCTCCAAGTGTAGCGAACTGGTTTCGATACTT
This sequence comes from Pseudomonas sp. VEM90, assembly GCF_054611535.1. Lineage (NCBI taxonomy): Bacteria > Pseudomonadati > Pseudomonadota > Gammaproteobacteria > Pseudomonadales > Pseudomonadaceae > Pseudomonas > Pseudomonas sp. VEM90. The sequence continues at coordinate 354,213 of NZ_JBTRAR010000002.1, forward strand.
TGCACGACCTTGCGCTGCAGGCGGCTGACATGGGCGTGGGCGAGGCGCCGTTCCTGGGCACGGAACCGGCGCTTTTCCCGCAGCAGCAAGCGGGCGCTTTCCGGGTCTGCACTGAGGAACACTGACAGGCCCAGGCGCAGGTTGGCCAGCAATTGCTCCTGAAGGCCGGACAGCTCTTCCAGGCCTACCCGGGAGAATTCCCGGCGCTGGCTGGTTTTCTGCTGCTGGACCTTGCGCAGCATGCGTTCGATCAGGTCACAGGCGAGTTTGAGGTTAATTGCCAGCTCTATGATTTCGGCCCAGCGGCGGTTGTCCTGCTCGCTGAGGTCTTCCCGTGACATCTGCGCCAGGTACAGCTTGATTGCGCTGTACAGGGCTTCGGCGTCTTCGCCCAAGGCGCGAACTTGCTGTGGCAAGGCAGTCTGGGTACCACGCAGGGCTCCAAGCATGGCTTCGAGCAGGCTGTCGACGATGTCCCCCAGGCGCAAAGTCTCGCGGGCGGCGTTGGCCAGGGCCAGGCTGGGCGTTTCCAAGGCCGAGACGTCGAGGTGGCGCGGACGCATCTGGCCATTGCCGGTTTCCCGTTCAGGCAGCAGGACGTTGCACAGTCGCCCCATCGGTTTGACGGTGGGCAGCATGATCAGACAGCGCAGCGTGTTGTAGAGCAGGTGAAAACCGATGACCAGTTCCTGAGGGCTGAAACTCAGCGAGTCCATCCATTCCACCAGCGGGTGCAGCACAGGGATGATCAGCACCAGGCCGATCAGCTTGTACAGCAAGCTGCCCAAGGCCACCCGACGCCCGGCGCCGTTCTGCATGCTGGTACTGATGAAAGCCAGCAGCCCGCTGCCGATGTTGGCGCCGACCACCAGCCCAATGGCTACCGGCAAGCTGATCAGTTCGGCGCCGGCCAGGGTTGCGGTGAGCAGAACCGCAGCCAGGCTGGAATAGGAAATCATGGCGAACATTGCCCCGACCAGAGCGTCGAGCATGATGTCGCCGGTCAGTGAGGCAAACAGCACTTTCACGCCCTGGGCATGGGTGATTGGCGCAGCTGCCTGCACGATAAGTTCAAGTGCCAGGATGATCAGGCCAAGCCCGATGCCCACCCGACCCAGTTGGCCGGCCCGTGTCTGCTTGCGCGAAAGGAAGAAGATCACGCCAAGGAAGATCAGCAGCGGCGACAGCCAGGACAGGTCGAAGGTCAGTACCCGGGCCATCAGTGCGGTACCCACGTCGGCACCCAGCATGATCGCCAAGGCCGGGGTCATGGCCATCAGACCCTGGCCGACGAACGAGGTGACCAACATGGCCGTGGCGTTGCTGCTTTGAACCATGGCCGTGACCAGAATTCCGGCGATGAATGCCAGCGGGCGCTTGTCCATGTTCTGGCTGATGATGCGCCGCAAGTTTGAGCCGAATACCCGGAGGATGCCGGTACGCACAATGTGGGTACCCCAGACCAGAAGCGTCACGGCCGAGAGCAGGTTGAGCAGGGTCAGCATGGCGAAGGCCCCCTGTTGCAAAGGCCCATCGGGCCAAGAAATGAAACGTGAGCGTTTGAAGAATTTTCAGTGCTCACTCAAAGCTTTAGTTGTTTTGCCCAGCTGTCGCCAGCTTCGCATGGCAGTCATTTATTTGAAACAGATCTGAAATGAATGATTGCCTGTGCGGGTCGCTTCGCGAGCAAGCCCCCACAGTGATCACGCACAGAAAAAAAACGGGCATGAAAAAGGGCCCCGCGAAGGGCCCTTGCTGTACTGCGCTTCCTTGGCCTTATTGACCCGGAATGTCTTTGCGCAGTTTCACCGGTTCATGATCTTTGCCTTCCTTGCGGGCCATGGCGGTGCGCATGCGTATATTGATGGCTTCCACCCCCAGCGAGAAGGCCATGGCGAAGTAGACATAGCCCTTCGGCACATGCACATCGAACGCTTCGGCGATCAGTACGGTACCGACCACGATCAGGAACGACAGCGCGAGCATCTTCAACGACGGGTGCTTGTCGATGAAATTGCTGATGGCGCCGGCGCACAGCATCATCACCAGCACGGCCACGACGATGGCGGCGATCATCACCGGCACGTGGGACACCATGCCCACTGCGGTGATCACCGAGTCCAGCGAGAACACGATGTCGATGATGGCGATCTGGATGATGGTGTAGAAGAACTTGCCACCTGCGCCTTTGGGCTCCTCTGCGTTCTCGTCCTCGCCTTCCAGGCCGTGGTAGATCTCCTGCGAGCTCTTCCACAGCAGGAACAGGCCACCGAAGAACAAAATCAGGTCACGGCCCGAGATGCCTTGGCCGAATACCACGAACAGGTCGGCGGTAAGGCGCATGACCCAGGTAATCGACAGCAGCAGCAGGATACGGGTGACCATGGCCAGGGCCAGGCCGAAGATCCGGGTGCGTGGCTGCATGTGCTTGGGCATGCGGCTGACCAGAATCGAGATCATGATGATGTTGTCGATACCGAGGACGATCTCAAGCGCGGTAAGGGTGAAAAAGGCAACCCAGATTTCCGGGCTGGTCAGCCATTCCATGTATTTTCCTTCGAGCGGTAATGGCAACGCGCCCCGGTCAGGGCGCGTCGCGTACGTGATACGGATGTATTAAAGACTACTGAACAGCGGGAAAATCCCCATCAGCAGTGCGCCGAGCATTATGCACAGGCATACCAGCACTGCCCACTTGAGCGTGAAGCGCTGATGATCGCCGAATTCGATACCGGCCAGGGCCACCAGCAGGTAGGTGGAGGGTACCAGCGGGCTGAGCAGGTGTACCGGCTGCCCGACGATCGACGCACGGGCCATTTCCACGGGGGTGATGCCGTAGTGGCTGGCGGCTTCGGCCAGCACCGGCAGCACGCCGTAGTAGAACGCGTCGTTGGACATGAAGAAGGTGAACGGCATGCTCACGATCGCGGTGATTACAGCCAGGTATGGGCCTAGCGCTTCAGGGATGACCGCCAGCAGGCTCTTGGACATGGCGTCGACCATGCCGGTGCCGGACAGGATACCGGTGAAGATGCCGGCGGCGAAGATCAGCCCGGTCACGGCCAGCACGCTGCCGGCGTGGGCGGCGATGCGGTCCTTCTGTTGTTGCAGGCAGGGGTAGTTGACGATCATGGCGATGCTGAAGGCAATCATGAACAGCACTGGCAGCGGCAGTACACCGGCGATCAGCGCGGCCATCAGGGCGGCGGTCAGGGCACCGTTGAAGTACAGCAGCTTCGGCCGACGTGCGTCCGGGTACTGCGAGACGGTGATTTCGCTGTGGTCGATGTCGTCGGTAGGCAGATGCAGTTCGCCCAGGCGGGCACGTTCGCGCTTGCCATACATGTAGGCAATGGCCAGGATCGCCAGCACACCGAACAGCATGGCCGGGATCATCGGCACGAAGATGTCTGACGGGTCTACGTGCAGGGCGCTGGCAGCACGCGCGGTCGGGCCACCCCACGGGGTCATGTTCATCACACCGCCGGCTAGGATGATCAGGCCAGCCATGATCCGCGGGCTCATGCCCAGGCGGCTGTACATCGGCAGCATGGCGGCGCAGCAGATCATGTAGGTGGTGGCGCCGTCACCGTCCAGCGAGACCACCAGGGCCAGTACAGCGGTGCCGACCGAGACTTTCAGCGGGTCGCCCTTGACCAGCTTGAGGATCTTGCGCACGGCCGGGTCGAACAGGCCGGAATCGATCATCAGGGCGAAATAGAGGATGGCGAACATCAGCATCACGCCGGTAGGTGCGAGCTTGCTGATGCCCTCTAGCATCATGGGGCCGATCTTGGCGGAAAAACCACCGAACAGGGCGAACAGGATCGGTACCAGAATCAGCGCGATCAAGGCCGACAGGCGCTTGCTCATGATCAGGTACATGAAAGTGATGACCATGGCAAAGCCGAGGAAGGTCAGCATGGCAATACTCCAGGCGTGGCGCGGCGAAAGGACAGTCGATTCGGGCGTATCAGCGCGTAGCGCGCTGTGCGGGGAGCATGCGGAGGGGGACTACGAAAAGGCGGGCACAGGAATACATCAGAATCACCATTGTTGTTGTTGATTGGGCCGGGCGCGATATTGACCGGGTGCCCTGGCTGACCGGTCTTGTGCCGGTAGTGGGCGCTATCCTAAAAGGGCAAGCTTTCAGCCAGCTTTCGCTGAAGCAAAGGTGACGAGAGGTAGGTGATGCAGGATGTAACCGAAGGTGGCTGCCATTGTGGTGCCGTGCGCTATCGGCTGGAGGGCAACCTGACGGACATTGCCCACTGTCATTGTTCGATCTGCAGGCGGGTCAGCGGTGGACTGGTGGTCACCTGGCTTACCCTGCCCCGTTCCGGGTTCCAGTGGTTAACGGGCGAGCCGAACTGCTATGTGGCGCCAGCCAGTTGCAGCCGCTACTTCTGTGGGCAGTGTGGGGCGCATGTGGCGCTGGTGACCACGCATAGCCCGCAGACGATCGATGTGACGGTGGCGACGCTGGATCACCCTGAATGGGTGCGAGCCAACCGGCATATCTGGGTGGGCAGCCGGTTGCCCTGGTTGCATCTGGATGAGGATTTACCCTCGGAAAACGAGGAGAGCCTGTAGGAACGGGCTTGCCCGCGAGAGGGCCAGCCCCTGCATGCATCACAACTGCAGACCGCCAGCAGCCTTGTGCAACGCCCGCAAGTGCTCGCCGATCTGCTTCACGTTGGCCTCGACCGCTGCAATTTCCTTGGCTCGCGACGGCTCCAGCAGCGCCCTCACCTCTTTGTCCAGGCTGGTGCTCAAGCGCAACAGCTGTGCCTGCCGCTCTCTGCTCACCTGCTCGAGGTGCTTGCGCTCTTCTGGCTGCGGCAGCCCGTAGCCTTTGGAATCGAGCAACTCTGCCGGGCGGCTTAGAAAACCGCTGTTGGCAAGCATTTGCTTGAGCGTGGCATCGGCTTTGTTGATGCTGCCATCTTTCAATGCTGCGGCATTCAGGTAGCGCTGCTTGACCTCGTCCTGGGCCAGCAGAAGCTGCCGGCGCAAGCTGGCCTGCTCAAGCAGAAGCAGCGCCGCGCTGGTGCGCAGGTCAGCCTTGGTGAACCAACTACGGCGCTGCTCGGCATCGAGGGCCAGCCAGTCCTCGACCAGCGCTTGCTTGATTGGCAACTGCTTTCTCAGCACCTCGAACATCGCCTGGTAGCGGTCGCGATAAGAATCGAAGCGGTAGCCCAGGCGTAGCGCTTCGCGTGGGTTATCAAGCACGCTGGTGTCTGCCAGCCCCCTGCCCTTGAGCACGGCCAGCAAACCGTTGGGCATGATGCTGTCCAGGTCGTTGAGGCGCGGATTGGCGGTGCCGCTGCGCAGCAGCTTCAATGACTCCACTGCACAGTTGTTGGACAGGAACCAGTAGTTGCCGTCATAGCTCCAGTGCATCTCGGCGGCCTGGCGCACCAGGTTCTCGATTTCGTCGCGGTTGAGCTTCAAGGGCACCGAGGCCAGGCTGCGCAGCTCGGTCTTGGTGTATTCGTCGATCACCTGGCCCAGCGGCAGCACGAATAGCCGCGACGGGTAGTTGCCGACCAGGCCGTCCCAGCTGGACAGTTGCACGTCGTTGACGAAGGCGCGGTACGACAGAACCAGGCTTTGGTCGAGGTCCAAGCGGCAATCTGGTCCGCGTGGGCGGCCCGGCTTGCAGATCACCAGGCGCAGCATGCTGTGCCCCCAACGGCTGGCCAGGTTCTGATTGGCTTCAGCCAGCAGGTAGTCCACTTCGTAGACCCGCTCCGGGTCGATTTCACCTAGCGGCTGGCGGGCGAAGTCGCTGCCGGCATTGATGAAGGGTAAGCCTTTGGCACAGGTGCTCTGTTGCGGTGCCCAGCCGAAGTGTTCGTGAAGGTATTGGTACAGCGCCGGGCGACGGCAGCTGTAGCTCGGGTCGAGGAGGAAATACTCCATGTTGACCGCGATGTATTCCTTGGGGCTGCTCAACTCATAGCTGTCGGGGCTGCGCACGAATTGGCCATTGTGCTGTTCGCGCTCGCCACGTCGGCCCACGTACTGCTGCCACCCGGCCAGGTCGAGCAGGCGTGGGTCGTCGCTCAGGGTGAAGCGGCGGTCGGCCTGGCCGCGGCATTCTTCCGGCAGGCCGACCTTGCCTAGCGTGCCTTGCTGGCGCTTGCAGCGTGCAATCACTGATTTTTCGGCGCTGGGCCACAGGCGGGCACGGTCGTAGAGATGGGTGAGCTCGTGCAGCACGGTGGCCAGCAGCTCTTCACGCACCGTGCCATGTGGGCGATTGGTGCGCTCGCTGGCGGCGCTGCCATCGGTGAGGCTGGGCAGCAAGCGGCGGTTGAGCTCGAGGGTGGATATCAGTGATGCCTGCCCGTAAGTGTCGGGCGGCATGCTGTCGCTCCAGCTGACCCGCACGCGGCGGTCCAGCTGCTGCTTGAAACGCGGTGGCAGCTTGCCCACTGCCTCGTCGAGCAGGGCTTGGGAGGCTTGTGCTTGTTGCGGGTCGAGGCCGGAGGCCTGCAGCTCAAGCTGCAGGTCGGCCAAGGCGGGCGTGCCGAGCAGCGTCAGGGCGCAGCCGAGCAGCCAGGCACGCACGCGCTTCACAGTGCGAGTATGGCTTCAGCCAGTACCTGGTCGCTGGCGCTGCGCGCTTCCGGTACGCGCTCGCGCAGGGTATTGAAGGCGGCCTCGAGTTGGACGCCGCGGATGTCACCGTTGCTGGCGACGAAGCTTGCAGCGTCGTCGTGGGCTTCGCGCACCACTTTGGAGTCGCGGATCGATGTGGTGGTGTCCGAGGTGAAGTCGATCGAACGGCCAAAGGCACGCACGATGATGTTGCTGGTGGCCACCAGGGTCTGTGCCTGGGCCAGGTCGGCCAGCAGCAGCATGCCGAGGGAAGCGGCAATCAGCGGTTTGCGCATGGAGCATCTCCGAAAAATACAGGGAGTCAGGTGTAGTTATTGGACGAGAATTGCCTGCGCCAGTTCCAGATCGCCGACGGCGTGTCGTGCGCAATTGTGGCGTAATGATTCCAAGGCGGCTTCCAGGCGTGCACCACGGATCTGCCCGTCGCTGGCAACGAATGCGGCGGCATCGTCGCGGGCCTGGGTGACCAGTTTGCGATCGAACGGTGCGGTTGTGACCTGGCTGGTGACATAGCCGGTGATGACCAGGCTTTGTGTGGTGGTATCCATGGCATGGGCGCTGGCCATGCCTGCGGTGGCGAACAGCAACGGCAACAGATAACGCATGAGCTTTCTTGAAGGCTGGAAAAATGAACGGCGAAGCCTACCTCAGGTGCGAGGGCCGAAGCCAACGCACCTGTTGTGCATGGCGCGTATCAGAGTGCCAGGATGGCCTGGGCCAGTTGTGCATCGCTGGCTTGCAGGGCCGGCATGTTCGAACGGATGTGTACAAAGGCGCTTTCCAGTCGGGCGCCGCGGATAGCGCCCTGAGTGCCGACGAAGCTGGCAGCGTCATCGCGGGCTGCCTGGACAATCTTGTCGTCGCGGAACGAAGAGCTCACGTCGGAAGTGGCGTCGGTGGAGGCAGCAACGGCGCCCACTACCGCGTCGGTGGTGACAACGAAACTGGTGGCGTTGGCAGTGCCGGCCAAGCCTAGCAGCAGGACGGCGCCAAGCAGGTGTTTACGGTTCATGATTGTGGACTCCTGGGTAGGTCAGGTTGGTTCTGCTGTATCGGACGTTTGCAGGGCGCGTCACGGTACGTTTTCATCAACTGGTTCTAGCAGACGGTTAGGCCAAGCGTACCACGCAGTGCTGCCTAGAGATGACAACGACCGCAATGCCAGGTAACTGTTATGGTTTATTTAAGTTTCTGTAAAACTGTACCTGTCGCAATCTGAAGCACGCTACTGCGCGTCTGTCGGGCAATAAAAAACCCGCTGCAGTCACCTGCAACGGGTTTGAGGAATTCACGGTGCCGGCGAAGCCGGCAAGCCGGGAGCTTAGCGCCAGAAAGGCTTGCTCAGCTCTTCGTAACGCTGCGACTCGCTGATACCGGCATCTGCAAGCAGGCGGGAGTCCAGGCGAGCCAGTTGACGACGGCTGGTCATACGACGCTGCCACAGCAGCAGGGTCGACAATGCGCGCAGTGGCATCGAGGCGTTGGATTGCTGGGCGTTGCTTTCAAAAACCAGACCGGAACTGAGGGTACGTTCCATGATGCTTCATCCTTCCGCTTATGGCGGGATTAGGTAGTGATTTAACTGATGCCAATGATCCTCCTCTGTCGTCCATAACAGTAGATACAGTTCAGGTGAAAGACGATGGCTCAGTTAACTGTGTAACCCTACTGTTGCACTCGAAATAGGCGCAACTGTACCGGTCTGCACACATATGGTGCGTTTTACTGCGGTTGAGGTTTTAGAAAGGCGGGGAAGGGTTAAAATACCAGTACAGTAGAACAGTTTTAAACGTTAACTGCGTGGCACAGATTTGCTGACCCGGTCGCGTGTCGTGACAAGGTCGGAAGTGGAACCGAGAATGTCAGCAATACAGCGGAGATTGCAGGGGGCTGCTGTGCAGCCCATCGCGACACGCGGCCGCTCCCACAGGTCGCGTTAGCGGAACAGCGGGGGGAAAGCCGCTGTTCTTGCTACGACTGGATCAGCTAGCCAGCATGCGCCCGGTTTCTTCCAGGTTTTCGTGCCAGCTCAGGGCTTCACGCAGGATGTGCGGGGTATGGCCGCCACGCTGGCAGGCGCGGTCGAAGTAATCGTTCAGTGCAGCGCGGTAGTCTGGGTGCACGCAGTTGTCGATGATCGCCCGCGCCCGCTCGCGCGGCGCCAGGCCACGCAGGTCCGCCAGCCCCTGCTCGGTGACCAGTATGTCCACGTCGTGCTCGGTGTGGTCGACATGGCTGACCATTGGTACCACGCTGGAAATCGCGCCACCTTTGGCAATCGACTTGGTGACGAAGACCGCCAGGTGAGCATTACGGGCGAAGTCGCCGGAGCCACCGATGCCGTTCATCATCCTGGTGCCGCAGACGTGGGTGGAGTTGACGTTGCCGTAGATATCGAACTCCAGTGCGGTGTTGATACCGATGATGCCCAGGCGACGTACCACTTCCGGGTGGTTGGAGATCTCTTGCGGGCGTAGTACCAGCTTGTCCTTGTAGCGCTCCAGGTTACCGAATACATCGGCATTGCGGCGCGTCGACAGGGTGATCGAGCTGCCCGAGGCGAAGCTCAGCTTGCCGGCGTCGATCAGGTCGAAGGTGGAGTCCTGCAGTACTTCGGAGTACATGGTCAGTTCTTCGAACGGTGACGCGATCAGGCCGCACATCACCGCGTTGGCAATGCTGCCAATGCCGGCCTGCAGCGGGCCAAGCTTGTTGGTCATGCGGCCTGCGTCCACTTCCTTCTTGAGGAAGTTGATCAGGTGGTCGGCGATGCCCTGGGTTTCGTCATCTGGCGGCAGCACAGTGGACGGCGAGTCCGGCTGATCGCTGATGACGATACCGACGATCTTGGCCGGGTCGATCGGGATCGCGGTGCTGCCGATGCGGTCGTCGACCTTGACCAGCGGGATTGGCGTGCGGGTCGGGCGGTAGGTTGGGATATAGATGTCGTGCAGGCCTTCGAGGTTGGTGTTGTGCGAGAGGTTGATCTCCACAATCACTTGCTTGGCGAAGATCGCGAAGCTGGCCGAGTTGCCCACCGAAGTGGTTGGCACGATGTGGCCTTGCTCGGTAATGGCCACGGCTTCGATGACCGCGATGTCCGGCAGCTTCAGCTGCTGGTTGCGCAGTTGCTCGACGGTTTCCGACAGGTGCTGGTCGATGAACATCACCTGGCCGTCATTGATGGCTTTGCGCAGGGTGCTGTCGACCTGGAACGGCATGCGGCGGGCCAGTACACCGGCCTCGGTCAGTTGTTTGTCCAGGTCATTGCCCAGGCTGGCGCCGGTCATCAGGCTGATTTTCAGTGGCGATTGCTTGGCACGTTCGGCCAGTGCATGCGGTACGGCCTTGGCTTCGCCGGCGCGGGTGAAGCCGCTCATGCCGACAGTCATGCCGTCCTCGATCAGACCAGCGGCATCAGCCGCACTCATTACCTTGCTGTGCAGGGAGGACAAGCGGATACGATCACGGTACATGGATTGTTATCTCGGGCTACTGAAACTACTGCAGCGCAGTCTAGAGATTTCGCCCATTGCCGTCCCACGACCATGGTCGTATGAGAAGCCTTGTATTTGAGCCGTTGATCCGGATCAACAAAAGAAAAGCCCCGGCAGATTCTGACCGGGGCTTCCTTTATATCAGCGGGTTTGTAGCGACTGTTGTCACTCCACCGCCTTGACCATGTCCTCGATGACCTTCTTGGCGTCACCGAACACCATCATGGTCTTGTCCAGATAGAACAGTTCGTTGTCCAGGCCGGCATAGCCACTGGCCATGGAGCGTTTGTTGACGATGATGGTCTTGGCCTTGAACGCTTCGAGGATCGGCATGCCGGCGATTGGCGACTTGGGATCGTTCTTCGCCGCCGGGTTGACCACGTCGTTGGCGCCCAGCACCAGCACCACGTCGGCCTGGCCGAACTCGGCGTTGATGTCTTCCATCTCGAATACCTGATCGTACGGCACTTCAGCCTCGGCCAGCAGTACGTTCATGTGCCCGGGCATACGGCCCGCCACCGGGTGAATCGCATACTTCACGGTCACCCCGTTGTGGGTCAGCTTCTCGGTCAGCTCTTTCAGCGCGTGCTGGGCACGGGCCACCGCCAGGCCGTAGCCCGGGACGATGATCACGCTGTCGGCATTGCTGAGCAGGAAGGTGGCATCGTCAGCCGAGCCGGACTTCACCGGCCGCTGTTCTTGCGAACCCTGCGCCGCGCCAGCGTCGGTATCGCCACCGAAGCCGCCGAGGATGACGTTGAAGAACGAACGGTTCATCGCCTTGCACATGATGTACGAGAGGATGGCACCGGACGAACCTACCAGGGAGCCGGCGATGATCAGCATCGAGTTGTTCAGCGAGAAGCCGATGCCGGCCGCTGCCCAGCCCGAGTAGCTGTTGAGCATCGACACCACCACTGGCATGTCGGCGCCGCCGATCGGAATAATGATCAGCACACCCATGATGAAGGCCAGGACCAGCATCAGAGTGAAGGCACTGTAGTGGCCAGTGAAAGTGAACAGCAAGCCTAGGGCGATGGTTGTCAGGCCGAGGATCAGGTTCAGTTTGTGCTGGCCAGCGAACTGTACCGGTGCGCCCTGGAACAGGCGGAACTTGTACTTGCCCGACAGCTTGCCAAAGGCGATCACCGAGCCGGAGAAGGTAATGGCACCGATGGCAGCGCCGAGGAACAGTTCCAGGCGGTTACCGGTAGGGATCGGGTCGCTGATGGCAGCCACAATGCCCATCGACTGCGGCTCCAGTACGGCGGCAATGGCGATGAATACCGCGGCCAGGCCGATCATGCTGTGCATGAAGGCGACCAGTTCGGGCATCTTGGTCATCTCGACGCGCTTGGCCATGATCGAGCCGGCGGTGCCGCCGACCAGCAGGCCGACGATGACATAGCCGATACCGGCGGTGGCAAGTTCAGCCCCGAGTTTATAAATGAGGCCAACCGTAGTGAGGATGGCGAGCCCCATGCCGATCATGCCGAACAAATTGCCGCGCCGCGAGGTGGTCGGGTGCGACAGGCCCTTGAGCGCCTGGATGAAGCACACCGAGGCGACGAGGTAGAGGAGCGTTACCAGATTCATGCTCATGCTTACTTCTTCGCCTCGTTCTTGGTTTTCTTCTTGAACATCTCAAGCATGCGGCGGGTGACCAGGAAGCCACCGAACACGTTGACTGCGGCAAGGGCTACGGCCAGCGTGCCCATCAACTTGCCGGCCGGGGTCACGGTCAGGGCTGCGGCCAGCATGGCGCCGACGATCACGATTGCCGAGATGGCATTGGTGACCGCCATCAATGGGGTGTGCAGCGCCGGGGTGACGTTCCACACCACGTGGTAACCCACATAGATGGCCAGCACGAAAATGATCAGGTTATAGATGCCGTGGGAAATCAGCATGTCTTCCATTGTCGTGCTCCTTAGCCGTTTTTGCGGACGACTTGACCATCACGGCACATCAGGCAGGCCGCGACGATGTCGTCTTCGAGGTTGATGATCAGCGCGCCGTCCTTGTCGAACAGCAGCTTCATGAAGTCCAGCAGGTTGCGTGCATACAGTGCCGAAGCATCGGCACCCACCTGGGCCGGCAGGTTGGTCGGGCCGACGATGGTCACGCCATTCTCCTGCACCACCTGGTCTGCGACGGTCAGCGGGCAGTTGCCGCCTTGGGCGGCAGCCAGGTCGATGACTACCGAGCCAGGCTTCATCTGCGCCACGGTTTCGGCGCTTAGCAGGGTCGGCGCCTTGCGGCCAGGGATCAGCGCGGTGGTGATGACGATATCGGACTGCTTGGCGCGCTCGTGCACGGCCTGGGCCTGGCGCTGCATCCAACTGGCCGGCATTGGTCGGGCATAGCCGCCAACGCCTTCGGCGCACTCTCGCTCCTCGTCGGTCTCGTATGGCACGTCGATGAATTTTGCGCCCAGTGATTCGATCTGCTCTTTCACAGCAGGGCGAACGTCGGATGCTTCGATCACCGCACCCAGGCGCTTGGCTGTGGCGATGGCCTGCAAGCCGGCAACGCCGGCACCCAGGACCAGCACGCGTGCCGCCTTGACGGTACCGGCAGCGGTCATCAGCATCGGCATGAAGCGTGGGTAGTGATGGGCTGCCAGCAACACGGCCTTGTAGCCGGCGATGTTGGCCTGCGACGACAGCACGTCCAGGCTCTGCGCCCGCGATGTTCGCGGCGCGGCTTCCAGGGCGAAGGCGGTAATACCGCGTTCGGCCATCTTGCCGATCAGTTCCCCGTTGAAGGGGTTGAGCATGCCCACCAGAAGGCTGCCGCTGTTGATCAGGGCCAGTTCCTGGTCGTTGGGGGCGACCACTTTGAGTACCAATTGGGCGCCGTAGGCATCGGCAGCGCTCCCAATGGAAGCACCCACGGCTTCATAGGCACTGTCCGGAATGGCGGCGTTGAGCCCTGCCCCCCGTTGAACGGTGACCTGATGGCCCTGGCCAATCAGTTTCTTGATGGTTTCGGGGGTCGCAGCGACCCTTGTCTCACCGGTCTGCGTCTCGAGAGGAACACCAATGTGCACGACTATTTCTCCTGCGGTGACCTTTTGTCTTTGTAGAAGCCAGCACACTTCGGATGGTGCGCTGGGGCGGCTGTGGAGCGCCAACCCGCCGGATCCCGGGCGGGGCGAAGCATTTTGCAGACGAACCCAGAGGCCTTCAACCGGTTCTGGAGCGAAACGAAGTCAAAACTACAAGTCACCCTGTGACCGCTTGTCGCAGTGATAGGGCTGCAGCCCGTCAAGCATGGACCATTGGCAGATTAGGAGAAAAAATCAAAAAAAAATCGGCCAATTCGCTTACGACTAGTTGGATGTCGCAAAATAACTCGCTAAGCCGCGTACTTAGCAGGGTTAAAGGGTATTTTTGTGCTTGCGTTACAGTTTGCGTATATGCGACATATACATATATCTGTAGGTGTTTAAAATAATTGACTACAGAGTCAATTTGTCGCGCTTGTCCCTGTCTTATTGATGTAGGCCTGAGCCTGGCTCACAAGCCAGTCGCGAAAAGCTCGTAGCGAGGCCGACTCCACCTTGCGCTCTGGAATCATCAGATAGTAGGCCTTGTCGCTACTCAGGGCATGCCTGTTAGCGACCACCAGCCTACCCTCCTCCAACTCCCGCTGGATCAGGAACGGTGGTATCAGGGCAATGCCCATGTCGTGCATGGCCGCCTGGGCGAGCATCGAGAATAGTTCATAGCGCGGGCCTGTCATGTCGCGCTCAACGTGCATGCCCACACTGCCGAACCATTGCCGCCAGGCATACGGGCGTGTGCTCTGCTGCAGCAATGGTAGTTGCGCGATGTGGCGTGCTTCGAGCACGCCTTGGCCGTTCAGCAGTGTCGGGCTGCAAACCGGTACCGGGTTTTCGCCCATCAGTTGGTGCGACTGGGTGCCTGACCAGTCTGCATCACCAAAATAGATGGCTGCATCGAAGGCAGTGTCGGCAAACAGGAAGGGCCGGGTGCGGTTGGTAAGGTTGACCGTGACCTCCGGATGGCGCTGCTGGAAGTCCTTGAGCCGTGGTAGCAGCCATTGAGTGCCAAACGTCGGTACTACCGCCAGTTCGATCACATTGGCGCCTTGCTGGCGCATCACTGACAAGGTATCGCGCTCCACGGCATCCAGTTGGGCCGCCACCTGGCGACTGTAGGACAGGCCGGCTTCAGTCAGCGTCACGCCGCGGCGCGAACGGCGGAACAGTTCCACATTGAGGAAGGCTTCAAGACCGCCGATCTGCCGACAGACGGCACCCTGGGTCAGTGCGAGTTCCTGGGCAGCCTTGGTAAAGCTCTCGTTACGGGCTGCCGCCTCGAAGCAAATCAGGGCGGCGGTACTGGGGATCTTACGGCGCATGTACGTCAACCTCACTTGTAAGGCTGTCAATAAGGCGTTTTGCCGATTTACGGAGTGACAAAATATCACTAATCGGTGCGCAATCCTCGTTTGTCCCCGCCGCCGATCAGGCCTAGGCTCAAAGGCACAAGAAACTGCCCCCTATTTCGAGGATTCGCTCATGGCCGGTAAAGCAAGCTTCAACTGGATCGACCCGTTGCTGCTGGATCAGCAGCTCACTGAAGAAGAGCGCATGGTGCGTGACAGCGCTTATCAGTTCGCCCAGGACAAGCTGGCACCGCGTGTGCTCGAGGCCTTCCGCCACGAGCAGACCGACCCCGCGATCTTCCGCGAGATGGGTGAAGTCGGCCTGTTGGGTGCAACCATCCCCGAGCAATACGGTGGCAGCGGCCTGAACTATGTGTGCTACGGCCTTATTGCTCGCGAAGTGGAACGTATCGACTCGGGTTACCGCTCGATGATGAGCGTGCAGTCGTCGCTGGTGATGGTGCCGATCAACGAATTTGGCACCGAAGCGCAAAAGCAGAAGTACCTCCCCAAACTGGCCAGTGGCGAGTGGATTGGTTGCTTCGGTCTGACCGAGCCTAACCATGGCTCCGATCCTGGCTCGATGATTACCCGGGCGAGGAAGGTCGATGGTGGCTACCGGCTGACCGGCAGCAAGATGTGGATCACCAACAGTCCCATCGCCGATGTGTTCGTGGTGTGGGCCAAGGATGATGCAGGCGATATCCGTGGCTTTGTACTGGAAAAAGGCTGGCAAGGTCTCAGTGCCCCGGCCATTCATGGCAAGGTTGGCCTGCGCGCCTCGATCACTGGTGAAATCGTCATGGACAATGTGTTCGTGCCGGAAGAGAACATCTTCCCGGACGTGCGTGGCCTCAAGGGCCCGTTCACCTGTCTGAATTCGGCTCGCTATGGTATTTCGTGGGGGGCGCTGGGTGCCGCTGAAGCCTGCTGGCACACCGCCCGCCAATACACCTTGGATCGTCAGCAGTTTGGTCGTCCACTGGCCGCCAACCAGTTGATACAGAAGAAGCTGGCCGACATGCAGACCGAAATCACCCTGGCGCTGCAGGGCTGCCTGCGTCTGGGGCGCATGAAGGATGAAGGGACGGCTGCGGTGGAGATCACCTCCATCATGAAGCGCAATTCCTGCGGCAAGGCGCTGGATATCGCCCGTATGGCGCGTGACATGCTGGGCGGCAACGGCATCTCCGACGAGTTTGGTGTGGCCCGTCATCTGGTTAACCTGGAGGTGGTCAACACCTATGAAGGTACCCACGACGTGCATGCACTTATCCTGGGGCGTGCGCAGACTGGTATCCAGGCGTTCTATTAATAAGGAGCAAGCCATGGGCGCGCTATCACATCTGCGGGTGCTAGACCTTTCGCGCGTGTTGGCCGGCCCGTGGTCTGGTCAGATTCTGGCTGACCTTGGCGCCGACGTGATCAAGGTCGAGCGCCCTGGCAGTGGCGACGATACCCGCTCATGGGGGCCGCCTTTCCTAAAGGATGTCGAAGGTGAGGACACCAGTGAGGCGGCTTACTACCTGTCGGCCAACCGCAACAAGCGCTCGGTGACCATCGACTTTACCCAGCCAGAGGGGCAGCGGTTGGTGCGGGAGCTGGCGGCGAAGTGCGATATCGTCATAGAGAACTTCAAGGTGGGTGGGCTGGCTGCCTATGGCCTGGACTACCAGAGCCTCAAGGCGGTAAACCCGCAGCTCATCTATTGCTCCATTACCGGCTTCGGTCAGACCGGGCCCTATGCCAAGCGCGCTGGCTATGACTTCATGATCCAGGGATTGGGTGGGCTGATGAGCCTGACCGGTCGTCCGGAGGGTGAAGAAGGCGCGGGGCCGGTCAAGGTGGGTGTGGCGCTTACCGATATTCTGACCGGGTTGTATTCCACGGTCGCCATGCTGGCTGCTCTCGCCCACCGGGATCAGACAGGGATCGGCCAACATGTCGACATGGCATTGCTCGATGTGCAGGTCGCCTGTCTGGCGAACCAGGCAATGAACTACCTGACCACGGGCACCCCTCCTCGTCGGCTGGGCAATGCACACCCCAATATAGTCCCCTACCAGGACTTTCCGACGGCAGATGGCGATTTCATTCTTACTGTGGGTAATGACAGCCAGTTCCGTAAGTTCGCCGAGGTGGCTGGGCAGCCGCAGTGGGCGGAAGACCCGCGCTTCGTTACCAATAAGCTGCGGGTGGCCAACCGGGCCGAGCTGATACCATTGATCCGTCAGGCTACGGTATTCAAGACCACGGCTGAGTGGGTGGCCCAGCTGGAGGCTGCTGGAGTGCCATGTGGGCCTATCAATAACCTGGCGCAGATGTTCCAGGACCCTCAGGTATCGGCGCGTGGGTTGGCGGTGAGTATTCCGCATCCATTGGCGGGTAATGTGCCGCAGGTTGCGAGCCCGATACGGTTGTCGGAGACGCCAGTGGAGTATCGCCGGGCGCCACCACTGCTGGGCGAGCACACCGAAGTGGTGCTGGGGGAATTATTGGGGCTGGATGCCGGCGAGGTACAGCGTCTGCGTGTTGCGGGTGTGCTTTAGATGAAAAGCGGGGAGGCCGACAGGCCTCCCCGCTTTGCTTTTCTGCGCTATCAAGGTTTATTGAAATTAAAGGTTGACGCCCTCGCGAATCCCCTTATAATGCGCCCCACTTCCAGCGACAACGGAACGACAAACTCCTTGAAATTCAATGAGTTAGACAATTCTGAAGGTGCTGTAAGGGCTACGATCAAATGATCGAAAGCGGTTGAAAAGGTGGTTGACAGTGCTTCTAAGTGCTGTATGATTCGCCTCCCGCTACGAGAGATCGCAGCGAGCCAAGTGTTTGAAGCTAAACGAGTTTCTCGCAAAAAACTTCAAAATAAACGCTTGACAGGCTCTGAGGAAAGCGTAGAATGCGCGCCTCGGTTGAGACGAAAAGATCTTAACCAAACGCTCTTTAACAAATCGAATCAAGCAATTCGTGTGGGTGCTTGTGAGTACGGACTGATAGTCAAAAAGATTATCAGCATCACAAGTGGCCATGCGAGAAATCACATAGTCATTTGAGATTGCTGAGCCAAGTTTAGGGTTTCTTAAAAACCCAAGCAGTATTGAACTGAAGAGTTTGATCATGGCTCAGATTGAACGCTGGCGGCAGGCCTAACACATGCAAGTCGAGCGGATGACGGGAGCTTGCTCCTTGATTCAGCGGCGGACGGGTGAGTAATGCCTAGGAATCTGCCTGGTAGTGGGGGACAACGTTTCGAAAGGAACGCTAATACCGCATACGTCCTACGGGAGAAAGCAGGGGACCTTCGGGCCTTGCGCTATCAGATGAGCCTAGGTCGGATTAGCTAGTTGGTGGGGTAATGGCTCACCAAGGCGACGATCCGTAACTGGTCTGAGAGGATGATCAGTCACACTGGAACTGAGACACGGTCCAGACTCCTACGGGAGGCAGCAGTGGGGAATATTGGACAATGGGCGAAAGCCTGATCCAGCCATGCCGCGTGTGTGAAGAAGGTCTTCGGATTGTAAAGCACTTTAAGTTGGGAGGAAGGGCAGTAAGCTAATACCTTGCTGTTTTGACGTTACCGACAGAATAAGCACCGGCTAACTCTGTGCCAGCAGCCGCGGTAATACAGAGGGTGCAAGCGTTAATCGGAATTACTGGGCGTAAAGCGCGCGTAGGTGGTTTGTTAAGTTGGATGTGAAAGCCCCGGGCTCAACCTGGGAACTGCATCCAAAACTGGCAAGCTAGAGTAC